>RPRB01000035.1 GCA_003818285.1 Myxococcaceae bacterium | reverse complement strand
GGGGCTGAGCCTGGACGCGCGGCGCCCCTGCGCCGCTCCACCGGCGTCCCCCTGGTGCGGGGGGCTGAGCCTGGACGTGCGGCGCCCCTGCGCCGCTCCACCGGCGTCCCCCTGGTGCGGGGGGCTGAGCCTGGACGTGCGGTGGGCGGGTCCTGGAACTACTGCGGGATGCAGGACGGTACGCCGATGGACTGGACGGTCAGCCGGTCCGAAGTGCCCTCGAAGCCGACGTCCATCGACTGCAGCGTGACGCTGAGGTCGGTGTTGGACTTCCAGGTCACCGTTCCGTCGTTCGCGTCGAGGTTGGCGGTGGGCGGCAGATCGGCGGTGGCCTGGATCAGCTCGCCCACCACCTGTCCGGGGCCGGGCACTCCCTGCTGCGGGACCACCGTGCCCACCGTGGGACTGGTGGTGCCGGTGGCGAGCACCAGGGTCAGGGTGGTCCAGGTGCGCGTGGGGAAGTGGCCGTACTGTTGACAGGCGTTCGGCTGATCGCTGAGCAGGACGGTGAAGACGTTCCCGTTGGCGACCGCCGCGCTGGAGTTGGCCACCAGGCGCACGCCTCCGATGGTGACGTCGAAGGCGGGGAAGCCGGCGTCGGGATTGAAGGGGCCGCCGTCGTTGCAGGCGGCGAGCAGCGCCGTGAGCGCGGCGGCGGTGAGTCGGGCGGTCATCGGCGGTCGGAGCGCTGGGTTCTCAGTTCGTGGGGGTGATGGCGACCACCACCGCGTCGTCCACGTTGCCCGATTTCAGCGTCCGGGAGAAGGCGTAGACGTTCGAGGGCCCATCGAGCTTCTGGTGCGCGCCGGCCCCCACCGCGGCGTGGCGCTTCCGGAAGCCGCCCACCTTCTGGAAGTGGGCCAGGATGTCCGGGTTGAGGCTGGCCCAGTTCATGTCCGAGCGGGTGCCCTGCGTCTGATCGCTACCCGCGGGGCCGAGGACCCGGCCGCTCTCGTCGCCGTAGAAGATCTGTACCCCGCCCGGCGCGAGGAGCAGCGCGGTCCCGGCCTGCTTCTGGAGCGCCGGCCTCTCTGCCAGGGACGCGTAGAAGAGCTGGGTGTCGTGCGAGGAGAGGTACGAGAGGATGTTGAAGCTCGGGTCGGTGGAGACCAGCGAGGCGTAGCGGGAGTAGAGAGCCTCGACGTCCGACTTCGCCGCCACGAGCGAGCCCTGCGAGTTCAGGTAGGAGAGCATGAGGTTCTGGAACTCGAAGTTCAGGAGCGAGTCGAACCCGCCGTCGGTGTAGTACGCGTCCTTCTGGACGCCATGGCCGAAGACCTCGCCGGTCATCCAGAACGGCGCGTCGTCGATCTTCTTGGTGGGGTTGGCGGTCTTCCAGGCGGCGAGGGCCGGCAGCGCGGCGTTCTTCAGCGCCTTCCACGAGGCGAGCTCGACGTTCTTCGCGGTGTCACAGCGGAACCCGTCGAACCCGAACTGCTCCACCCAGTCGGTGTGCCACTGGACCAGGAAGTCCCGCACCGTCCCGGTGGCGTTCGACGGGAAGCCGGTGTCCGGCTTCTGGTCGAAGAATGGCGGGCGGCCGGTGACCGTGGCTGACTCGGTGCGGAAATCCGGGAGCGAGGCAAGCTGCCGCGTCTCGTCGGTGGTCCCCGAGGGGAAGAAGTGGGGGAACCCGGCGCGGATCCAGTCGGGGCTCCACCAGTTCACCCAGTCGTCCGAGTTGTAGTTCACCAGGTCGTTCCAGGCCTGGTAGCCCCCGCTGGCCGGAGGCACGAACGCCTTGAACGCGTCGCCGGTCCCGTCGATGAAGACGGAGGGCAGATACGCCAGCAGATCATCTCCCGTCGCGTACCCGGGGTGGTTGAGCACCACGTCGGCCAGGACGCGGATGCCCCGGGCGTGCGCCTGGTCGATCAGCACGTGGAGGCCCGACTCGTCGCCCCAGTTCGCGTCCAGCCGGGTGAAGTCGAGCGCCCAGTACCCGGCGTACGCGTAGTGCTTGAAGTCCCCCGACCCGCCGCCCACCCAGCCGTGCACCTGCTCGACGATGGGCGAGATCCAGATCGCCGTCGCACCCAGGCCGGCGATGTGGTCCAGCTTGTCGACCAGGCCCTTCCAGTCACCGCCGTGCCAGGTGCCGATCTCGTTCGCCCCGTCCTTCGGGCGGGTGCCGTAGCCGTTGTCGTTCGCTGGGTCGCCGTTGAAGAACCGGTCGGTGAGCAGGAAGTAGACGGTGGCGTTCGCCCAGCTGAACGGGGTGGATGCCGCCCCGTCCTTCTCCAGGAGGAGGAGCCCGCTCGAGTCGGGAGTGAAGGCGACCGTTCCGCTGGCGCTCACCGTGGCGGTGGTGCCCGAGGACACGTCGCGTACCACCGTGCCCGCGGGGAAGGCCCCGCTCACGTTCAGGGTCAGCGGCTGGCCCGGGCTCCAGGTGCCGTTTCCGGCGTCCGGCGGGTTGTTGTTGTTGCCGCCGTCGTCGCTCGAGCTGCACGCCGCCAGCGTGAGGAGGACGGCGGTGAGAGACAGCGCACGGCGAAGGCGGCGATCGATCATCGGGCTCACGGGTGGGGCTTGGTGTTGCAGGGCACACCGTCGGTCTCGGCCTGCGGCCGCTCGAAGACGGCGGTGGTGCGGCCCTCGACGTGGAACACGCCGGTGGTGCCGTTCCAGGTTGCGCGCCCGGTGATCAGGGGGTCCGCTCCGTTGTCGAGCGCGGTGGGAATGGTGAACGCGCCGCTGGTGACGCCGGGGATGGTGACGTCCCGGGCGGAGGTCCCACCGTTGATGATGACCACGATGCCGCTCCGGGCGGCATCGAGGTCGCCACCCGTGCAGGCCACCTGGTCGCTGAGGGTCATGACCACGACCCCCTCCAGCTGGTTGGGCCCGGCGTTGGTGAAGTCGACGCGCTTGTAGACTTCCGCCGCGGTCCGGAGCCGGAAGAGAAGCGACGCCTTCCGGAGCTTCAGCATCGCCTGGACGTGGGCGGACATCTTCGCGATGTCCGCCGCGCCGGGGGCGATGCTCGCGTCGGCGAAGATCGGCTGGATGGTCGGCCAGTTCGCCGAGTCCTTGCCCGCGCTGGGCAGCCCGCTCTTCCAGCCGTTCGAGCCGCCAGTCCAGTCGATACGATTGAACCAGTCGCCCGAGTCGTAGCTGTCGCGTTCCATCGACTTGCTGCGGATCAGGTCGTCGCCCATCGGAATGAAGGGAATGCCCTGTCCGAGCAGAACCACGTCGATGGCCAGGGCGGCGGCACGCACCCGGTCGTCCATGCTCCGGCCGGTGGGCATCTTGTACTGCACGATGTCCCAGAGGATCTGGTTGTCGTGCGAGGAGACGTAGTTGATCAGCTCCTGAGGGTCCGAGGTGTAGCCGGCGCTCACCCCGTTGTAGCCGACCGCCCCGGCGACGCTGGTGGTCCCGCTGGCCAGCACCATCGGGAAGTTGGTGAGGCCGCCGGCCATGCCGATCTTCACGAGGTCGAGCGCGTTGGCGAGCCTGCTCTTGGTCGTCGGATCCGCCGTGGAGAGCTCGTTGGGATCGTTGTACAGCCCGCTGGAGAAGCCCTGGTTCCTCCGCAGATCCGAAGCTCCGTCGAAGGGGCCGCCCCCGCGGGCGCCGTCGCGCAGCCGATCGTTGAACGTGCCGATGCCCGTGCCGGCCATGTTGATTTGGTTGGCGGCGACGCCTCTTCCGCCGCGCACCATCTCGCCCATGTCCCAGCCCTCGCCGTAGAGATAGATGGTGGGGTTCACCGCCGCGAGCGCATCCCGGATTTGAAGCATGTTGCTCTTGAGGTGGAGCCCCATCAGATCGAAGCGGAAGCCGTCCACCTTGTAGTCGCGCGCCCAGCGGACCAGGGTGTCGATCATCAGCTTCTCCATCATCGCGTGCTCGCTGGCGGTATTGGAGCAGCACGACGAGTTGAGGACGAAGCCCGTGGTGGGATCGAGCCGGTGGTAGTAACCGGGGACGATCTTGTCGAGGACCGACTTGTCGGAGAGGCCTGCGGCGTTGGTGTGGTTGTAGACCACGTCCATCACGGTCCTGAGCTCGACGCCGGCGAGCCCCTGAACCATCTTCCGGAACTCGAGGATCTTCGCCGTTCCCTCGGCGGTGGAGGCGTAGCTGCCCTCGGGCGAGCCGTAGTGGAACGGGTCGTACCCCCAGTTGAAGCTGTCGAGCCCCGCTAAGTAGCCGGCGATGGCCTGCTGCTGCTCGGAGTCCCCGGGGTAGCTCTTGATCGCCTCGAGCACGCTCGTGCTTTCGAACTGAGTGCACAGCGCCGAGGGAACCGCGGAGTTCTTGCTGCACAGGTCGGAGAAGGGCTGGCCGACGTCCACCCGCTGCGCCGGATCCTCGTTCACCGTGGCGAAATCGAACGCCGGCAGGAGATGGAAGTGGGTGAGGCCGGAGCCGGCCAGCATCGCGAGGTGCTGCATCCCGTCGGAGCCGGTCTCGGTGAAGGCGAGGTACTTCCCGCGATTGGCGGCCGATACGGTCGAGTCCATCGCGCTGAAGTCGCGGATGTGGCCCTCGTAGACCACGATGTCCTCGGGGGCGTTGAGCGTGGGCTTGGTGAGCCCGTCCCATCCACTGGGCTTGGTCGACGGGTCGTCCAGGTCGATGAGCTGGCCCCACAGCCCGTTGGTGTCGAGGTTCACCGCGTAGGGATCGGTGACGGTGGTGGTCTCGATGCGCCCGGTGGCCGGATGGAACACCGTGACCTCGAACCGGTAGTAGTTCGTGTACCAGCTCGCGTCACCCGTCGCCGACCAGACCCCATTCGCGTCCTCGGTCATGTCCACCGCCGCGATCTCGTGCTTGGTCTGATCGGCCACGTGAAGCTTCACCGCCTGCGCCGTGGGCGCCCAGAGCCGGACGGTGGGCACGTTCGACGGATCGAAGGCGACGCCCAGTGGCCCGGAATAGGTGTACAGCGCGTCGATCGCCCAGGCGGTCTGCACCTGGGTCGCCTTCAGCACGCTCCCGTCCCCCTTCCGGGCCACCGCGATCACCTGGCCCTTCAGCGCGTCCTTCACCTTGCCCTCGTCAGCGGCGGCGATGGTGAAGGCGCGCCACGGCGTCCCGCCGGTGTTGAGGTAGGGCGCCTTGGTGAGGACTGCCGGCGGGAGCCCGCTCGGGCTCGGGGTGAGGGGGATGGTCTCGCCTCCGGTCACGTCGGTCCCGGAGGCGGCGATAAAGGCGGTGCTCGAGTAGCGAAGCTCGAAGCTGGTCGCCGCCGCATCGGTCACGTCCCAGGCGACGAGCAGCGGCTCCACGAGGTGCGCCGCCGCGCCGTCGATGCTCGCGTCCTCGGGCCGCTTGGGGAACGCAGTGATGTTCGCCGAGCCGCTGCTGACGAAGACGATGTCTCCCAGCGTCGCGAGGTCCCAGCCCATGTCCGGGCCGGGATCCTTGGTGTCCCCCTTGTGGACGATGATGTTGACCCGCGCGGCCGAGGGCTTCACGTTGATGAGGAAGCCCTGGCCCAGGTCCGGGTCGACGCCCACCGGCTGCAGCGGCGCGGTCCACTGCGTCTCCTGGACCACGTCGCCCCAGGTGTGGAGCCCCCAGCCGCTGTAATTGGAGTCGGGCCGCTTGTAGTAGACCGCGACCTGGTTGTCCCCGGGGATGGCCACCGGTTGGTGGGTGATGGCGGTTGCATACCCGGAGAAGACCCAGGCCTCGCGGATGGTGCCCGACACGTCCACGGTGAGGTTGCCCGCGGCGTCGGTGCTCGAGCCGTTCACCAGGGTGAAGGCGAGCTGCGCCGCGCCGGACCTCACGTGCAGCTGGTACACCGCGCCGAAATTGTCGTTGCCCGCAGCGCTGGCGCTGGTCTCGTCCGCCCCCGCGCTGACCGCGACGTTCCAGCCGCTGTAGTCGGCGAGCGCGCGATGGTAATGGAGCGTGAAGCTGCTCGACGTGGGCGAGCCGCTGTCCGGCGTTCCCTGGTTGTCGTCGTTGCTGCTGCAGCCGGCCACGGCCGCTGCGACGACCAGGATGGAGCACCGCGTCCACATCCGGGAAAGGGGAGCGCGCATGGCGGCGCAGATTGAACCGAACGGAGTTCGCCGGCAACGCAAACACGGCGCACGCTCGACGCGCCGCGTGCTCTTCAGCGCGCTGCTGGCGCTGGCCGCGGTGCTCGGCTGCACCGCGTCACGACCGCCGGCGCCGACCACGCCGGGCTCGGCGCCGCCGCGGACCGACGAGAGCTGGGCGAACGGCGCGGTGTTCTACGAGGTCTTCGTCCGGAGCTTCCAGGACTCGAACGGCGACGGGAAGGGCGACCTGCCCGGGCTCCTCTCCCGGCTCGACTACCTGAACGACGGCAAGCCCGAGACCGACCAGGACCTCGGGGTGGACGCGCTCTGGCTCATGCCGGTCTTCGCCTCGCCCAGCTACCACGGCTACGACACCACCGATTACGAGCGGGTCAATCCGGACTACGGCACCAACGAGGATCTCCGCCGGCTCTGCGACGAGGCGCACCGGCGCGGAATGCGGGTCATCGTGGATCTGGTCCTCAACCACACCTCGCGGGAGCACCCCTGGTTCATCGAGTCCGCCTCGGGACCGAGCTCGCCGAAGCGCGACTGGTACGTGTGGAGCCCCACCGAGCTTCACTGGCCTCAACCGTGGAACGCCGCCGGGAGCACGTGGCACAAGAAGAACGGTGCCTGGTACTATGGCCTGTTCTGGGCCGGGATGCCGGACCTAAACTTTCGCACGCCTGCCGTGCGGGCGGAGGCGAAGCGGCTCGCGGCGCTGTGGCTCTCGCGCGGGGTCGATGGCTTCCGGCTGGACGCGATCCGCCACCTGGTCGAGGACGGTCCCGACGCCGGCCAGAGCGACACGCCCGAGACGCACGCCTACCTCAAGGAGTTCGCCGCCCACGTCCGCAGCGTTCGCCCGGATGCGGTCCTGGTGGGCGAGGCCTGGACCGAGACGCCGGCGATCGCCGCCTACTACGGCGATCTCCCTCTCAACTTCGACTTCCCCCTGGCCAGCAAGATCCTCGAGGGCGTGCAGGTCGGAGAGTCGAAGAGCATCGCCGCGAAGCTACGGGAGATCGCCGAGACCTATCCCCCGGGTGCCACCGACGTCCCCTTCCTGACCAACCACGACATGCGGCGGGTGGCGACGGTGCTCAAGGGAGACCCGGGGAAGCTCCGGAGCGCCGCGGCCATCCTCCTCAGCCTGCCTGGGACGCCGTTCCTCTACTACGGGGAGGAGATCGGACTCCTGAACGGCACCGCCGACGGCGACGAGGCCAAGCGCACGCCCATGCCGTGGAACGGGAGCGCCGGGGGCGGCTTCACGCCCGGCACCCCGTGGTACCGCTTCGCGCCTGGCCAGGACGCGACCCACGTCGCGGCACAGACCGGGGACCCCCGCTCGCTGCTCTCGCACTACCGCCGGTGGATCCGGGCGCGGCATGCCTCGCCGGCCCTGTCGCGCGGAACGCTGCGGCTGCTCCAGGCCGAGGGGCCGGTGCTCGCTTTCGTCCGGACCCACGCTTCGGAGCGCGTCCTGGTGGCGCACAATCTCGGCGAGGAGCCCCGGACGCTGGTGCTCGAACTGGAGGGAACGCGCGCCGAGCCCCTCCTCGCGGCCGATGGGGTGAGCGCCACCCGCGAGGGCAGTGCCGTGCGACTGTCGCTGCCGCCGTTCTCGAGCGCTGCGTTCAAGCTCTGACCTCGAGCGCGTCCAGGCTTCTTCGCACGCACGCGCGAGCGCTCTTTCGTGACTCACGCCGCAGCGCGCCACGCAGGTTTTTCGCATCGCGTCGCAAGCATTTCACTCGTTGCTGGGCGTTGACTCACATGTCATAAAAGCGACCGTTTCCAGAGTCGCGAAGCGGTACGAGCACTCGTGCAGGCGTGTCCGCGCGACGGCCGGAGAAGGTTTCCCGGGGAGGGGATGTCTGGGTGGCTGGGTCGCGACAGACGGGTCAGCACCTCCTCGTGTGCGCCGCGCTCGCGCTGCTGGCGGGGTGCAGCTCGAGCAACACGACGGAGCCTGACTCGGGGACGCCGGACTCGGGGACGGATGCGGGCATCACCCCGAACACCCAGGGGTGGTGGCGGGACAAGGTCTTCTACGAGATCTTCGTCCGGAGCTTCGCCGACTCGAACGGCGACGGTATCGGGGACCTCTCCGGCCTCACCGCCCACCTCGATGCGCTGAACGACGGCGACGCAGGCACGGGCGACGACCTCGAGGTGGACGCGGTCTGGCTGATGCCCATCCACCCTTCCCCGAGCTACCACGGATACGACGTGCTCGATTACCGGGGCGTCAACTCCCAGTACGGCACGGTCCAGGACCTCGACGCGTTCGTGGCCGCCGCACACCGCCGGGGAGTGAAGGTCATCATCGACATGGTGCTGAACCACTCGGCGCGGCAGCACCCGTGGTTCATCAACTCTCAGAGCGGCGCCGACGCGGAGAAGCGGAACTGGTACGTGTGGCGGCCCGACGACCCGGGGTGGCTGCAGCCGTTCGGATCCGGCCACACCTGGTGGAATCTCAACGGCGCGTACTACTACGGCGTCTTCACCAGCGGGATGCCGGACCTCAACCTCACGAACGCCGCAGTCGAGGACGAGCTGGTGGACACGATGAAGTTCTGGCTGGCCCGGGGCATCGACGGCTTCAGGCTGGACGCCGTCCGCTACTTCATCGAGAACGCCGCCGACGCCGGGCAGGCCGACCAGCCCGAGACCCACGCTTTCCTCAAGCGGATCCGGGCCAAGCTCCAGGCGCAATATCCCGACGCCCTGCTGGTCGCCGAGGCGTGGACCGTGCAGGACATCGCCCTCACCTATTACGGCGACGGCGACGAGGTCCAGCTGGGCTTCGCCTTCGACCTGGCGGACGCGATCAAGACCGCGGTGGTTGCGGGCGATGCGAGCAACATCGTCAACACTCTCACCCGGACCGACGAGCTGCTGGCCGGGAAGGACCGCGGCTACGACGCACCGTTCCTCTCCAACCACGACCAGCCGCGGGTGATGCGGGTGCTCGGCAATGACGCCGCCGCGGCGCGGGTGGCGGCGGCGGTGCTGTTCGCGGTCCCGGGGACGCCCTTCGTCTACTACGGCGAGGAGCTGGGGATGCAGGGCGGAGCCGGCGCGGACGACCGCAACAAGCGGACTCCTTACCCCTGGGACGGTGGAACCGGTCACGGCTTCACCACCGGGGTCCCGTGGGTGAACGTCCCCGAGGCCCCCGGCGTCGATCTGGAAACCGAGCGCGCCGATCCGGGCTCGCTGTTCCACCTCTACCGGACGCTGATCGCGCTGCGCCACGGGCAGACGCCGCTCTCCAAGGGGAGCGTGACCCGGCCCGCGCTCTCCGGGGCTCCGGCGAGCGTCATGGCGCTGCTGCGCGAGGACTCGGGCAAGCGGGTCCTCTTCGTCGCCAACGTGGGGACCACCGACTCGGGGGCGTTCAGCGTGCAGGTCTCGGGCGCGCCGTCGGTGCTCCTGCAGGAAGGGCTCGACGGAACGCCCACCGTCGGGTCCGGCTCTCTTGCCGTTCCGGGGCTCGGGTCCCGGGGCTTCGTCTTCCTCTCACTCTGATGCTTCCCAGGAGGATCGCATGAACGTCTCCAGCTTCCGTCGCCTCCTCGCCGCCGCCCCGCTCCTGGTCCTGGCGCTCTCCTCCCCCGCCGCCGCCGAGAACTCGAAGGGCTTCAAGCTCTCCGACCCGAGTGGCGACGACAAGGGACCGGGCAATTACACCTACCCGACCGACGCGGTGTACAAGCCGGGCTCGTTCGACATCACCGACTTCGAGGTGGTGCCCGGCGCGAACCAGACCGAGTTCCGCATCACGGTACGCACCCGCATCGAGGACCCCTGGGATAGCCCGGCCTGGGGCGGCAACGGCTTCTCGGTGCAGATGGCCTTCATCCACATCGACACCGACCACAAGAAGGGCAGCGGGGTCCAGGACGGCCTGCCCGGGACCAACGTGCGCTTCGCCGAGGATGAGGCCTGGGACAGGGCGATCATCGTCTCGCCCCAGGGCGCGACGCGGGTGAACTCGGAGATCGGGCTCAAGGCCTCCCAGTGGAAGGAGAAGATCATCGTCCCCAAGGTGACCCGCGCCCAGGGCAAGACGCTGATCGCGGTGGTGGACAACGCCCAGCTGGGCGGACCGCCGCAGACCACCTGGGGCTACCAGGTGCTGATGCAGTCCAACGAGGGCTTCCCGGACAAGAAGGATCTGCTCACCCGGAAGGTGAACGAGTTCGAGGGGCAGCACCGCTTCGGCGGCGGGAGCGACTACGACAACGACCCGCACGTGATGGACATCCTGGTCCCGCCGGACGGCGATGCCGCCAAGAAGCAGTACGAGATCCTCTCCAAGTTCAAGAAGGACACCAAGGAGCCGAAGCCCGAGGATCTCGCCGTCGTGCCGATGGTCTACCCGGCTAAGTGAGGGGGAGCGCGCTCATGGCAAGACCTGGGAGGGGACTTGCGACGATTGCCACGCTCGGTGTGCTGACGATGGGTCCGGCCGCTCGCGCCGACATCGCCAACTTCGAGATGAGCGGGAAGATCTACATGAAGTACATGTACCAGAACGACAACACGCAAGGGTGTCTGTCGCTCTCGAACCCGTTCTGGCGCGACAACATCGGCGGCCACAACGGCGTGTGCAGCGAGTTCGAGCTCAACATCAAGGCCAACGTGGGCCCGAAGGTGACCGCCGGGGTCCGCCTGCAGAGCCGCTGGGGAATGCTCTGGCAGGACTGGTGGGAAAACGGCGATCTCAAGCCCAACATCGCCTATCCGCCGAACACCGGGGACACCTCCGGCGAGAGCCTGGGCCAGAACCATGCGCAGTACATCAAGCTGCGCGCCGCGTGGATCCGTTTCGGGCCGCCGATCCCGACCGTGAGGTGGATCACCATCGGCTCGACCGACTACTCGATGTGGAACGAGTGGACGATCGGGAAGGCGCGCTACATCGATCGCGACAACGGGAACGGGGTCTTCATCGAGGGCTCGTTCATTCCCCAGAGCCGGCTCGATTACACCGTCGGCGCCCTGGCCCTGCCCAAGCTGTGGGCCGGCCCGGGATGGAACACCGGCCTCAGCGCGAACGAGCCGCTGGCCAACCTCTACGGGACCGACTGGGCGTTCGCGGCCAAGCTGGAGAGCCGGCCCATCGACGATCTGCGACTCCGGGCGATCGGCACCTGGACGCAGGACTGGGAAGCGGACCGCTACAGCCCTTTCCTCACCGGGGCACCCGACGCGGCGCGTTGCGATACCGTAGGGTGTCCAGATCACTCGACGAAGCTCGCGACCCGCTTCCGCGGACTGAACGGCACGCTGGAAGGGTTCTACACCCCGTCCTGGACTGACCTCTTTTCCATCTCGGCCCTGGGGGCGTACTCAAGCAATTACGTGAACCCGAATTACGCCACGAACCTGGTCCGGAACGGCCAGGGCTTCTCGCCGGTCGTCTTCAAGACCGACCCGAACGGCAACCCTATCTCCGCGACCGGCCTGGCGGCGAAGGTGGACCTCGAGTTCTACGATCCCATCAAGATCGGTCTGTCGCCCAAGCTCGAGTACTTCAACATCGGCAGCGAGTACAACGCGATCATGGGCTCGCGGCGCGAGGCCGACGTGCTCCTCACCGACGGGATCATCACCGGCGGCTTCACCCGCGGCGGCCAGCTGCCCACGCTCAACGTCGCCAACGAGTTCCAGGACTGGGACGAGCCCTGGTACGAGACGGTGATCGGCTGGCACGGCTTCACCGGGGTGCTGGAGCAGGTGCTGGGCTCGGTGAAGCTGACCGGCGAGTACACCTACGTCGGCTACAACACCAACATGCAGCTCCGGGACACGGTGAACCAGTACCCGGACTTCCTGTACACCCACGGCTTCACCGACACGACGGCGTACACCTCCGATCAGGACTACGCCAATGTCTACGACCGGGGGAAGGACCCGCGCAGCGTCTACACCAAGTACCAGGACCGGCACACGCAGATCGGCGTGCTGACCGCGCAGGTGCCGCTCGCGGTGGGCTGGAGCCCGCTCTTCAACTTCAAGGTCAAGTACATCTACGACCGGGACAACCGGAACGTCAGCAACCCGAGGGACGACTACATCGGCCGGTCGTGGCTGCTCTTCGGTCAGGTCACGGTGCAGCCCACCAACGAGCTCAAGGTATTTGCCGGCTACGAGTACAGCCACTGGTCGGAGGACGGCCGGAACGGCTCGGAGGCCGCCGGCTACTTCCCCGCCCGGACGCAGCGGCACACCGCTCGAGCCGGCTTCACCTATGCCTTCGGCGGAGTTCTGGCCGGATACACGGTGGAGTACTTCCACAAGAACCTCCTCCGTGACCCCACCGGCGGCTTCTACAACATGATCTGGAACGTCTGGCGCGCGAAGGGGACCGTCGAGGTCGCATGGTGATGCGTATGCTTCGCTCGAAGAGAACCTTGTTGTTCGTTCTTCCGGCCCTCTGCGCCGGATGCAGCATCGAGAGCTTCGGGAACCTCGGCCGGAACGAGACCGCGCGGCCCGCCTCGGCGGTCAGCGGGACCGCTTACTGGCAGGACACCCAGCCCTCCCAGTTCGGCGCCATGGACCCCGAGGGCAACGCGATGCAGACCTGCCTCCAGGGAGAGTGGCAGCTGGGCAAGTCCTGCATCGAGGTGTCCGCGGGCGGGGATTCGTACCAGGTGCAGCTGCCGTCCTCGAAGTACTCGATGATCGAGGTGACCGGAGTCAGAGGCAATCTCACGCTCCGGGCGCTGGTCCCGTCGATCGGCGAGGAGTCGAAGATCACCGACGTGAAGCTGGACGAGCGCAGCATCACCGAGGCGATGATCGTCGAGGCGCGGCTCAGCGCCGATGGTCAGTCACTGAAGCAGGTCACGCCCACGGCGTACCTCGGGACGCGAACCCTCATCTACCAGGCCTTCGATCAACCCGGGCCCACGCAGGAGCTCCTGGGCTACGTGACCCGCATCATCCAGCGGTACGACCCCACGCTGAGTCAGCAGACCGCCGACTTCTTCAACGTCCCGCAGTACGACGAGAACTACGTCGTGAAGCAGCGGGCGGTGAGCCCCAGCTGGATCACTCGCCAGCAGTTCGACTACACCGGAGACGGCCGGGTCGATCTCGACTCGGTGGCGTTCGACCAGAAGCTCGCCGAGGTGGCGCAGCTCTTCCGGCCGGCCGGTTGCCCCGACCCGAACAACCTGCGAGTGGTCTTCACCGTCGACTTCAACCCCGGCGCCAAGAACGGCAACTGCTCGACCTCGGACCGCTTCAAGTGGGCCACCGACAAGCCAGGCAAGTCGATGTTCTTCGTCGGCTGGGTGCACAAGGATTCTCCGCTCCAGGATCCCGCGGTGAACAGCCAGCTGGGGGCGAGCACGCCCAACCAGATCGCCATGTACGACGACGGATCCAATGGCGACGAGACGGCCGGAGACAACGTCTGGACCGTATCCTTCGTGATTCCCAAAGGCGATCCCTCCGCCGGAAGGGTGTTCCGGGTCGGCTACAAGTTCACCTGGGGCACCAAGGGCGCGCTCTGGACGGGCAGCGAGGAGTGGCCAGGGAACTCACGAATCCTCGAGGTGGTGGACGTGAACGGGGACGGCTTCGTCTACCGCCACGAGAGCTGGGCCGACGAGGCGACCAACAAGGACGCATCGAACCTGAACCTCAACGGAGGCGGGACGATCACCTGGACCACCGATCTCCACGGCTGCGGACCGGAGGCCCGGGAGAACACTTACAATTTCAATACGTGCAGCTGTGACAGTGAAATCGCGACGCCGACGGGCATCGGGCCCATCAACGTTCCGTGTACGCAGTGACCGACAATCGAGGGAGGAGAGCACGCATGAAGAGAATTCTCGGAAGCCTGATCCTGGCAGGCACGTTCCTGGCGGGATGTAGCAGCGACGACGGCGGCGGCGACTGCACCAAGACCACCTGCGCCGCACAGAACGCGACCTGCGGAAGCATCAGCGATGCCTGCGGTGGCCAGCTCTCGTGCGGCACCTGCACCAGCGGACTGACCTGCGGCACCGGAAGCAGCGGCAGCGTCGCCAACGTCTGCGGATTCGCGCAGCCGGCGGGCACGGTGGCGGTCGACTTCACCGTCGATGACAGCGTCAACGCTCAGTGGAGGAGCGAGGAGCTCGAGTGGAAGGGAGCCATGCTCTTCGACTCGACCACCCGGAAGGTCACCTTCGATTCCACCTGGGCCGGCCCCTGGGCCAAGCTGTACGACGACGGGCCCTGGAACAGGGGCGGGCACGAGCCGGCGAACGCCGTGGCCAATGACCACAAGCTGGGCGTGACCGTGTTCGTGACGCCGCCGGCCACCGCCTCGCAGACCTACGAGTACGGCCTGCGCGACGCGACCAACCCCGACACCGTGAACGGCGGCTGGGTGTGGCTGGGCTCGAACGGCTCGTTCACGGTGAACGCCGGCGCGACCGCGGCGATCACCGCGGCGGGCCAGACCTTCCCCGCGCACGGCACCATCGACCTGAAGCTGACCATCGACACCGGGGACCTGGGCGCCGGCACGTGGGACACCAGCCGGGTGGCGGTGAAGGGCTCGGCCTGGGGCTGGAGCGAGGTCGACCTCCACGACGACGGTACCCACGGGGACGCGACGGCTGCTGACGGCATCTACACCTACGTCCTGTCCCAGAACCTGAACCAGAACGCGCCGCCCTACCCCGGCCTGCTCAAGTCGGGTGACCGGCCCGAGTTCATCTTCGTCTTCGGGACCGCTCCGAACAGCAAGGAGTACAAGGACAGCAACGCGGTGGCCGAGAAGACCGGCGTGACCGCGGGCACCAAGGCCACGGGCGCCACGGACTTCACCGACCAGACCCTGCAGATCACCGGTGGCACGGGTCTGGGCAGCGGCAACACCTTCATCGAGGTTCCGTAGAAGGCAGGCCGCTGAAGGCATCACCGGGGGCCGGCTGGGCGTCGCTGCCTTGCCGGCCCCTCCCTTTCCTGAGAAGGGTCGTCCCGTGCGCCTCGTTTCCTCGCTCGCCGCCATCGCGGCGCTCCTGCTCGCCTCGCCGGTGCGCGCGGTCGAGCGAACGCTGATCGCGAGCTTCGACGACCCGGCGGGGGACGCGAACGGGCCCGGCACCTACCAGCCACCGGGCGACACTGACTTCCTCCCCGGCGACTTCGACCTCCGACGCTTCGCGGTCTACGAGGAGGGCGACAAGGTCGTGTTCGAGGTGACGCTCGGCGAGAACTTCCGCGTCCCTCCCAGCACGCAGCGCTACAACTCGACGCCGCTGGATCTGAAGAACAACATCTATTTCCAGAACATCGACATCTACGTGGACACCGACCAGACGCCCGGTTCGGGCTGGTCCATGTGCATCCCCGGGCGGCGGGTGGCGTTCGCCAACGGGCACACCTGGGAGTACGCGGTGGTGATGGCTCCGCAGCCGGGCGCGGCCCGCGCGGTGACCGAGGGCGTCTTCGGGAACGAGGCGTCGCGCCGGGTGCTCTTCCCCACCAACCTCCAGACCCAGGGCAAGACCATCTTCGCCCGGATTCCCTGGAGCTTCCTCGGCGCCCGGCCGACGAAGGACTGGGGCTACTCGGTGCACGTCTCCGGGGCGCGCTGGGAACGGACCTTCGCGGTCGTCGACCGCCTCGCAAGCAGGCACGAGGCGGACGCGTACACGATGCCGGTCATCGGCGTGCGCGAGGCGTGGATGTTCGGCGGGGCACCGACCGCGGGCGGGAAGGCGCACCCCTGGGTCGTGGACGTGCTGCTCCCGGCGGGCGCGAGCCAGGCCAAGGTGCTCGGCTCGTTCGACGAGAAGACCGGCGCCTACGCGCAGGTGCCCTTCGTCTACGGCTCGGGCGTGGCGCCGCCGCCGGTCGCCGTGACCACCATTGTGGAGAAGCCGGCAGGCCCCGCGCTCTCGGTCGCCGACGTGTCGGGCGGCGTGGTGTCGATGAAGGGTCCGACCAAGGGCGTGGGGGTGATGCAGATCGGGAAGGTCCTCGGCCCCGATGGCTCAGCCGTTGGCCGGGTGATCGTCACGCAGGTGATCGAGGGCGGGGTCGTGGGCCGCGCCGTCGAGGGCGGCGACGCGATCCGTCCCGGGATGGGCGTGGAGTTCGGAACACCGCCGCCTGGACAGGGGAAGTGAGGCCCGCGGACCTCAGCCCTTCACGCTGCCCGCGGTGAGCCCCGAGACCAGGTACTTCTGGAGGTAGAGGAACAGCAGCACCACCGGGATCGAGACGATGATCGAACCGGCGGCGAAGTAGCCCCACTGCTGCTGGAACCCGCCGACGAAGAACCGCAGCCCCACCGGCGCGGTGTACATCTCTTCCTTGTCCATGAAGGTCGCCGCCTGGATGAACTCGTTCCAGCCGGTCATGAAGGAGAACAGCGCGGTGATGGCGATCGCCGGCTTGGCCAGGGGGAGCACGATGCTCCAGAAGATCTTCCCCGGCCCCGCTCCCTCCATCACCGCCGCCTCCTCCAGCTCCTTGGGGATGGTGTCGAAGTAGCCCTTCAGCATCCACACCGAGAAGGGAATCGAGGTCGTGGCGTAGACGATGACCAGCCCGCTCAGGGTCGAGCCCAGGCCCAGCCACTGGACGATGATGATGTAGAGCGGGATGAGGGTCAGCGTCCCGGGAAACATCTGCGAGACCAGGAAGGACATCATCCCGAACCGGCGGCCCGGGAACTTGAACCGGCTGAAGGCGTACGCCGCGGTGCAGGACAGCGCCACCCCGACGATGGTCGCCCCGATGGCGACGATGGCGCTGTTGAGCATCCACCGGGCGAACGGCTGATCGGCCATCACCGAGCTGAAGTTGCCGAAGGCGAAACGCGTGGGCCACGGCAGCACCGCGCGGAACCGGTCCAGCTTCGTCGGATCCGCCGGAAGGTCGGCGATGGCCAGGCTCTGCTTCCCCGAGAAGGCGATGGTGAGCACCCAGAGCACCGGGTACACGGTGTAGATGACCGTCGCCGCCAGGAACGTGTGCAGGATCCAGTGCGGCGTCCGTTCTTCGCGCCGGGAGGGTGCCATCAGAGCGCCTCCGTCGCGCGCGTGACGCGGTTCTGGATGGTGCCGTAGACCAGCAGGATGCCGAAGATGATCGTCGCGTACGCCGCCGCGTAGCCGTACTGGTACCGCTGGAACGCGTACTTGTACGCCTGGGTGATCAGGATCTCCGTCGAGCCACCCGGCTCACCGGCGGTCACCAGGTAGATGATGTTGAACATGTTGAAGGTCCACACCACCGAGAGGATGACTGCCGGCACCAGCGCCGGCTTCAGCGACGGCAGGGTGATGGCCCGGAACTGCTGCCACCGGCTTGCGCCGTCCACCCGCGCCGCCTCGTAGAGATCCGCGGGGATGGACTGCAGCGCTCCCAGCGAGACCACCATCATGAAGGGGAAGCTCAGCCAGCCGTTGGTGGCCAGCGCCGTCAGGTACGAGGTGAATGGCGTGTCGAACCAGGACAGGGGCTCGAACCCGAAGATCGCCAGGACCTGGTTCACGACGCCGAATTGCCGGTGGAACATCCCCTTCCAGATGAGCGCGGTGATGTAGTTGGGCATCGCCCAGGGGAGGATCAGCAGCACCCGGTAGATCGGCCGGAGCGCGAGCCCCTTGGTGTTGAGCACCAGCGCCAGGAGGAGCCCGAACGACACGCCCCAGACCACGTTGGTGATCGTCCAGATCACCGTGAACAGGAACGTCCAGTAGAAGTTCAGGTAGTTGAAGACCCAGTGCCCGTCCGCCGCCCGGCGCAGGAAGCTGAAGTCGCCGAGGATCGTCGCGTAGTTCCGGAGCCCCACCCACAGCTCGGTGAGCGGCAGGTTGGTGTTGTAGATGTTCGAGTCGGTGAAGCTGAGCGCGATCCCGTAGAGGAAGGGAAAGAACACCAGCAGCGTCGTTCCCATGATCGCCGGGGCGATGTACGCGTAGGCCTGCCGGTTGGTGACCAGCGCGCGCCCCACCCGGTGGGCGCCTCCGAAACCCACCACCACCAGAGCCAGCAGACCGAGCGCGGCCAGGGTCAGCAGGCTCCGGAGCGCGCCGCGGCGGACCCGCTGCGCCTGGGCCTCCCCCTTCTCGCGATCGATCGCCCCCGCCCCGGTCACCAGACCGTGCGGCTTCCGTGCGAGATCCGTGTCCCACGCCCCGCCGTCGATCGCGCTCGCTCCGGTGAGCGCCCGCGCGCGCCCGACCTCCGCGGCCACCGTCGAGGCCAGGGCCCGCTGGCCGTCGCGCTCGGCGAGACCCAGCGCCCGTAGCTCGCCGCCGACGAAGAACGCCGCCGCGAGGCAGAACAGCGCGGTGCTCACCGTTGCCAGGAGCGCCGTCCTCGGCGGCAGGAGCCACGCCGCGACCGCGTACAGGACGAGCGCGAACACCAGGAGGAGCACCGCCTGCACCGGCGACCGGCCGCCGGTCGACGGCTCCGCCGGAACGAGCAACCGCACCATCCCGGTGACCTTCCCGTCTGCCTCGAGGGGAGCCGCCACCTGCCGCGCACCACCCTGGCGCTCCACCTCGATCTCGGCCTTCGGAGCTCCTCCCTCGCGGTTGCTGTCCACTCCCGCCCGGAGCCTCTGGGCCTGGTCGTAGAGTGGCTTCTCCTCGCGTGCCAGGCGTCGCGGCGCCGCCTTCGCGCCGGTGTCGGCCGGATCGGTCGAGGCCTCGAGCGTGGTGCCCCGGATGACCCGCACCCGGGTCCCAGGCGGATGCGTCCCCTGCCAGGCCGAAACCAGCTTCCGTACCCCCGCGTCGTCCGTCGCCTGACCCACCAGTGAGCCGAGCGCGTTCACGGCGACGATCGCCCGCCGGGTGGTCCAGTCGTCCTCCAGCTGCGTGCGCGCGCCGAGGAGCAGGGCCCAGCCACCGGCCAGAGCCACCAGCAACCCGAACAGGAGGCCGATGCCGAATCGCACCCGCGAGGCTGGAGGGCCGGCCGGGCTCACTTCTTCTTCCGCAGCGCGTCGACGTCCTTCTGGAGCGCCTTCTGGGCGACGTCCATCGCCTCCCTGGGCGAGTTCCCGGCGTTCACCTTGTTCAGGGCGGTCGTGGCTGGCGACCACATCATCGTCATCTCCGCCACGTTGGGCATCGGGACCGCCACCTCGACCTGCTTGCGGAACGCGCTCAGCACCGGGTCGGCCTGAACCTTGGGGTCGTCGTAGACCGCCTTCGCCGCCGGGCTCTGCCGTCCCTCGAGCGCCATCACCTTCCCGGCCTCGGCGCCGGTCACGTACTTCGCGAACTCGAAGGCCGCGTCCTTGTGCTGCGACTGCGCGGAGACGAACACCCCCTCCACGGTCATCCACGGGCGCATCGGCTGGCCGCCCGCCTCGTCGATGGTGGGCAGCGGCGCGACCCCGTAGTCGATGTCGCTGGCCACCTCGCCGAGGAACCACGGGCCGCTAAACACCATCGCCGCCTTGCCCTCGTTGAACAGCGAGGTGATGAGGGCGCTGGAGGGCTCGGCGGGCATGAACCCGGCCTTCTCCCACTTCACCAGCAGATCGAGCGCCTTCACGTTCTCCGGCGCGTTCATCGTCGGCCGGGTGGCCTTGTCGAAGACGCCACCCCCGAACCCGTTGAGAAGCGAGGCCACGTAGTAGAAGTCACCGTACGACCAGGCCAGCCCGAACTTGCCGGCGGGCCTGTTGGTCAGGCCCTGCGCCACCTTCACCAGCTCGCCGGTGGTCCTCGGCGGCGTCTTCAAGAGCTTCCTGTTGTGGATGAGGGCGATGACCTTGTAGTCGAGCGGCAGCCCGTAGAGGTTGCCGCGGTAGGTCAGCGCCTCGACGGTGGTGGGAATGAAGCGGCCCTTCAGCGCATCGTCCACGTAGAAGTCGATGGGCTCCACCGTGTTGCCCGCCTCGACCCAGCCGCCCATCCGGTCCTGCGCGTAGATGAAGATGTCCGGGCCCTTCCCGCGCGGGACGGCGGCGGAGATCTTGTCCGCGAAGGCGTCGAACGGGACGGCCAGCGCGTCGACCTTGATCTTGGTGTCGGGCCGGGCGTTGAACGCGCCCACCACCTTCTCGAACGCGGACTTCTCCCCGCCCCGGTAGGAGTGCCAGACCACCAGCTTCGCCTGGGCGGCGGCCGCGCCGGGCATCAGGATCCCGGCCACCGCGGCGAGCAGAACGAACAGTGTGCGCATCGTCGACTCCTTCCGTTGCCGCGCCTCTGGCTCAGGTCCCCAGCCGGCGCTCGTTCTCTGCGTCGAAGAGGTGCAGCGAATCGAGCTCGAGCTGCACCTCGACGACGGTCCCCACCGCAGGGGTGCGGTGCGGGTCCTGCTTGAACACCAGGGTGTGCTCTCCCGCCCGGCCGTGGATCACCACCTCGTCCCCGAGCACCTCGATGATCTCCACCGTGAGCGGGATCCGGTGGGTCTGGCCGCGGGGCTCCCGTCCGGGCGGAACGACGTTCTCGGGGCGGATCCCCAGAACGATCTTCCTCCCCTCCCCCGCGGTGCCCCGGGCGGCGGGAGGGACGGGGGTCTCGAATCCGCTGGCCCGCGCCGTCGCTCCTCCGGAGCCCAGGGTCGCCTGGATCAAGTTCATCGGAGGTGTGCCGATGAATCCGGCGGCGAAGAGATTGGCCGGCTTCTCGTAGACCTCGAGCGGAGCGCCGACCTGCTGGAGCTTCCCGGCATTCAGGATGGCGATGCGGTGCCCCATCGTCATCGCCTCGACCTGGTCGTGCGTGACGTAGACGGTGGTGACCTGGAGCCGGGCCTGGAGCTTCTTGATCTCCGCGCGGACCTCCACCCGGAGCTTCGCGTCCAGGTTCGACAGCGGCTCGTCGAAGAGGAACACCGACGGCTTGCGGACGATGGCCCGGCCGAGCGCGACGCGTTGCCGCTGCCCACCGGAGAGCTCCTTCGGCTTGCGGTGCATCAGCTGCTCGATGCCGAGGATCTGCGCCGCATCGGGAACCAGCCGGTCGATCTCCGCCCTCGGCGTCTTGCGGATGCGGAGCCCGAACTCGAGGTTCTCCCGCACCGTCATGTGCGGATAGAGCGCGTAGCTCTGGAAGACCATCGCCACGTCGCGGTCCTTCGGCGGAACGTCGTTGACCACCCGGTCACCGATCGAGATGGTCCCGCCCGTGATCTCCTCGAGGCCGGCGATCATCCGGAGCGCGGTGGACTTTCCGCAGCCCGAGGGGCCGACGAGCACCATGAACTCGCGGTCCTGGATCTCGAGATCGAGCCCCTCGATGACGCTCACCTGTCCGAAGCGCTTCGTGACCTGCTTGAAGATCACCGAGGCCATGGGGGGCGTGGCATTCTGGACGCTCGGCCAACCCCCGGTGAGGAAATTCTCACTGACTCCAGACAGGGTGACGTGCCGCGTCACGATGACTCCTAAGGCCCATGCAGCGTTCACCGCCGCCCTGCTGAAACGGCTTGACGCTGACCCGGACGTGCTCGGGCTCGTGCTTCTCGGCTCGAGCTCCGGCGATCCGCCCGGGCCAGACGCCTTCTCCGACCACGACCTCTTCGTGGTCACCCGCCCCGGGGCGCAGGAGCGGTTCCGGACCGACCTGAGCTGGCTCCCCAACGCCGCGGACCTGGTCCTGTCCTTCCGCGAGACGGCGCACGGCGTGCGAGCGCTGGACCGCGACGGGCACCTGGTGGAATTTGCCGCCTTCGACCTCGACGAGCTGTCGCTGGCGCGGGTCAACCGGTACTCGGTGCCCCTCGACAAGGCGGACGTGCGCGCGCGGATGGCACGGGTCCGGGAAGAGACCGCGGCCCGGATGGCGACGCCTCCCGATGCGCGGTGGCTCGCCGGCCAGTTCCTGGTCGAGCTCCTGGTCGGCGCCGCTCGGTACGGGCGCGGCGAGCGGCTCTCCGCGCACTTCCGGGTCCGGGTCGGCGCGGTGCAGCATCTCCTGGGGCTGATCCGGTTGCGTGCCCCCGCCGTGGATCGGGCCCGGCTCGATGATCTGGATGTCTCACGACGGGTGGAGGCGCTGTTCCCGGACGTGGCGCGGAGCATCGACGCGGCGCTCCTCCAGCCGGTCCCGGCCTGTGCGCGCGCCCTGCTCACCGTGGCCCGGCGCGTGGCTCCGGACCTCGTCCCGACCGGCGTTCCCGAAGCTCTCGAACAGGCGTTCGCCCGCGCCGAGCACGCAGCACGCCCCGCGGAATGACGCGCGCGCTGCATGGGCTCCGGGTCGAGCGGCTCCGGTCGAGCGAGCACGATCTCCTCCGCCGCCTGTACGACGCCTACCTCGAGGAGCTCACGGGCCTCGGCGCGTCCTACCGACGCCGGCCGGACGGCGCCTGGGAGTACCGCCCACCCGGCGGGAGCTGGGGACCGGCTCATCTCCCCTACTGGCTCTCGGACGGGACCGAGCACCGCGTGCTTCTCTTCCGGACCGGCCGCCGGGTGGTCGGCTTCGCGATGGTCGGTGTGCGACCGGCTGCGTGGCTGACGCCGGGGATCGACGCCTGCGTTGCGGAGTTCTACGTCGTCCCCGCAGCCCGCCGCCGCGGGGTCGGGGAGGCGGCGGCGCGGCGGATCCTCCGTCGCTGGAGCGGGCGATGGGAGATCTCCGAGGTTCCGGGCAACGTGCCCGCGATCGCCTTCTGGAGGAAGATCGTGGGTCGCCACACCAGAGGCCGCTTCGAGGAGCTCGAGGTCCGTGGCGGTCCCACGCAGCGCTTCATCAGCGAGTGAGCGCGGGCTTCACCACCGATCGACCTCCTCGACCAGCCACGCGTCGAGTCCGGCGGGATCGGGGATCACCCGGTGAGCCTCGTCCGCTCCGGGCCACTCGAACGTCGCGAGATGGCGCTCGAGCACCGCTGGCACGATGCCGCCGCGCGCCGGATGCCGGGCGTTCTCGGCGATCCTGGAGCGAGCTTCCTCGAGCGGCGTTCCGAGCACGAGGAGCACGCTCTGCCGGCCGGACTCGGCGGCGACCCGCGCGAAGTCCGCCCGCAGGAAGCGGAAGCACAGCGTGTCGTCGACCACCACCCGCGCTTCACGGTTCGAGAGCAGGTGCCTCGGCGTCGGGAATGCCTTGCCCGCCGTGCAGACCACGACGGGCGTTGATCTCGTCGAGGCTGACCACCCGGAAGTCCCATCGGCGGAAAAGGTGGGCGGCGACGGTGCTCTTGCCGGAGAACGCCGGGCCACAGAGCAGGAGCAGCGGGGGCGACATGATTGGTCCAGCGTGCCTCATCCCCGGGTGAGCCGCTCGTCGTGGCGGCGCCGCAAACCTGGTCGGACGGATCGGTGGGCGGGGAGGCCATCTGCTGAGCGGGGTCGCGGCTGCTCATCGGGAGGAGCCTCGCCAGCAGCGTTCAGCGTGATTCCCGGGCGCGCCCCCGCGGACTGTCTGGCATCCTGTTCCGCCGTGATCCCCACCCTCCCCCGGCGTCCGCTCGGTACCACCGGCCTGACCGTCTCGGTGCTCGGCCTCGGAGCAGGACGCATCGGTGGCCCGGAGACCTCCGAGGCCGACGTCGACCGCCTGCTCGCGACCGCCGCCGAGCTCGGAGTCACCGTCGTCGACACGGCGCGCAGCTACGGCGCCTCGGAGGAGCGGCTCGGCCGCGCCCTGGAGAGACGGCGCGGCGCCTTCCTCCTTTCCACCAAGCTCGGGTACGGCGTGCCCGGCGTCCCGGACTGGACCGGACCCGCGGTGGAAGCGGGCGTCGACGGCGCGCTCGTCCTGCTCCGGACCGACGTCATCGACCTCCTGCACCTGCACTCCTGTCCCCGCGACGTCCTCGAGCGGGGTGAGGTCGTCGAGGCGCTCCACCGTGCCGTCCGCGCCGGCAAGGTCCGCGTGGCCGCGTACTCCGGCGAGAACGACGCGCTCGACTGGGCGGTGCGCTCGGGCGCCTTCGGCGCGGTGCAGTGCTCGGTGAGCCTCGTGGACCAGGAGGTCCTCTCCGGGGCGGTGCCCGAGGCCACGAGCCGTGGGCTGGGCGTGCTCGCCAAGCGGCCTCTCGGCAACGCGCCCTGGCGGTTCGAGACGCGACCGGAGGCCGAGGACGTGGCCGAGGCGTGGGAACGCTTCCGCGCGCTCTCCCTCGACGCGGCGGGTGAGCCCTGGGATGCCGTCGCCGCTCGCTTCACCGCGTTCGCCCCGGGGGTCACCTCCATCCTGCTCGGCACCGCCAGCCCCGCGCATCTCGTCGCCGTCGCCAGCGCGCTCGCGGAGGGCCCGCTTGCCTCGGCCGTGCTGGGCTCCATCCGGGCGGCCCATGAACGGGTGGGTCGCGGCTGGCCCGGACGCATCTAAGCCATTGCCGCCACGCACCACCTCGTGCTTTTCATCGCCGCCCGTGCGCCACTCCTCGCTCGCCTCCGTGCTCGCGCTCCTCGCCGGCTGTGGCGGCACCGAGCCTCCACCAGCGTCCTCGCAGATTCCGCCCGAGGGGGACGCGCTCATCGTCGGCCGGGTGCTCGACGGGACTCTGGATCCGGACACCGGCCTGGCGGAGGTGGCGCATGCCTCGGGCTGGCCCATCTCCACCAGTCGCGGCTACCTGTTCGCCACCCGCGATCAGGGCGCGGGTCCGTACACCGTCGAGAGCCCTACCGGGTCCTTTCCCACGGCGGAGATGAAGAGTCAGGCCGGCCTGGCCTGGGCGCTGGTGCAGGTTCCCTCGCCGGAGGGAGCGGAGTACCGTTTCCTCGACGCGGCGGGAACGGGCTTCAGCGACCCGCTCTCGCGCCACTTCGCATACTCGGGCATCGCGAACCAGACGCGCTCCTTCGTCCTGCTCGGCGGTCCCCACCTGGAGCGCTGGCCTGGCATCGGCGACGCGAAGCTTCCTCCACGCACCATCCGCGTCCTCGTCCCCGCGGCGTCGCCGACCCACACGATGTACGCGATGGACGGGCAGAACCTCTTCGGGCCGTCCCCGTTCGGCGGCTGGAGGCTCCAGGACGCCGCCGGACCGACCACCCTGGTCGTGGGCATCGACAGCACCCCCGACCGGATCGCCGAGTACACCGCGGTGACGGACGCCGTCGGCGGCCAGCCGTTCGGAGGAAAGGGGATCGACTACGCGGACTTCGTCGAGAAAACCGTGCGGCCCTTCATCCAGGCGCGCTACGGGGCCACGACGCACGTGGGCGTGATGGGAAGCTCACTGGGCGGGGTCATCTCCTACGTCATCAAGCGTCGCTACCCGGCCTCCTACGAGTTCGTGGCCAGCCTCTCCGGCACCATGGGCTGGGGCTCGATCGGGTCCGGCTTTCACAACCTGACGGAGATCGAGGCCTGGGCCGGGCTGGGGAGCTGCCCCGAGGGACGGTTCTACGTCGACTCCGGTGGCGGTCCGGGGAGCGGCTGCACCGATTCCGATGGCGACGGGATCCAGGACGACACCCCGGACGCCGCGGACAGCTACTGCGAGAACGTCCAGTTCCGCGACACGCTCTCGGGACTCGGCTGCACCCGGGTCGATTACGCCTTCAGCAGCGGCGCCCCGCACCAGGAAGCAGCCTGGCGAGGCCGAAGCCCGGCCATCTTCGACCTCTTCGAGGCCAACTGACCCGCTGTTCAGTCCCCCGGGAAATCCTCGCCGGAACGCTGCACACGACCGCGGGCAGTGTCCAAGTTGCGCTGTCGGATGACCGAAGCCTTGCCCGCCGGGAATCGACCCGCGTCCCGTGCCTCCAGCTGGCTCGCGGCGGCGCTGGGGATTGGACTGGCCGCCGCGTTCAACGCGCTGGTGCCGGCGGTGGCGAGCGTCACGCCGTACATGGCCTTCCACCTGGTCCTCCCCGTGGTGGCCTGGTTCTCCCGCTCTCTGACGGTGGCCTGGGTGGCGGTGCTCGTCGCGGCGCTGACCGGAAACCTCATCTCGATCTCTCCGTCGGGGAGACTCACGCTCACTTCCGGAGCGGTCGGGGCCGGGCTGGCCTTCATGCTCATCCAGGGTGCCTTCACCTTGTCCCTCGTTCTGCTTCGCCGGCGGATCAAGGATCGGGACCTGCTGCTGAACCAGCTGCAGACGGAGAGAGATCGTCTTCTCTCGCTCTTTGCCCATGCACCCATCGCGGTGGTCACGCAGCGCGGACCGGATCTGGTCTACGACTTCGTCTCTCCCGGCGCGCAGCGGCTCGCTCAGCGGCCGATGCTCGGCCGGCCGATGCGAGAGGTCTTCGTCGATCTGGAGGGCCAGGGGTTGCACGATCGCGTCGAGCGGGTCTACCGGACCGGTGAGCCGCTGGTCGTGACGGAGCAGCGCCTTCGCTATCGCCGGGAGGGAGCCAGGGAGGAGGAGAGCTACGTCGACGCGACGTACAGCCCGCTCCGGGACGAGCGGGGGCGGGTGGAGGGTGTCCTCTCCTGCGCGGTGGACGTGACCGCCCGGGTTCAGGCGCGGCGGCAGCTCGAGCGGACCGAGCAGCAGCTCCGACGTCTCTCGGACGCGGGGCTGCTTGGCATCGCGGAGTGGAGGGGAGACCGGATCGTCGGAGGGAACCCGCGCCTCCTGGAGATGCTGGGGCTTCCGCCAGACGCCGGGGTGCCCGAAGGCGGCCTCGACTGGAAGGCGATGACCCCACCTGAGTTCGCCGAGGCGGACGCGCGGAGGATCGCCGAGCTCGAGGCCACCGAACGGACCAGCCCCTTCGAGAAGCAGCTCATCCGCGCCGACGGGCGCCGCATCTGGATCCTCGGCGGCTCGGCGCTGGTCGACCGCGAGACGTTCAGCGGGGTGTCCTTCGTGCTCGACATCAGCGCCCAGAAGGATGCCGAGCGCGCGCTCCAGGAGGCGCACCAGTTCGAGCAGCGGCTCCTCGGCATCGTCAGCCATGACCTCCGCAACCCGCTCGCCTCCATCCGTCTCGGCGTGGACCTCCTCGCGCGCTCGATGCTGTCCGAGCAGCAGCTTCGCACCGTGACCCGGATGGCCCGCTCCGCGGACCGAATGCACCAGCTGGTTGCAGGACTGCTCGACCTCACCCGGCTGCGAGCGGGTCAGCAGCTGCCCATCACCTGGGAGCCGAGCAACATGCACCTCCTCGTCGAGGGAGCAGTGGAGGAGGTGTCGGCCGCCGATCCGGGCCGGTTCACGGTCAGCGGCCACGGCGACGGCACGGGCGAGTGGGACACCGTCCGGGTCGGGCAGGCGCTGGGGAACCTCCTCGGGAACGCGCTCCAGCACAGCCCCCCCGGCTCGCCGGTGCGGGTGGAGGTGGAGGGGGGCACGGAGCAGGTCCGGGTGTCGATCAACAACGGAGGGGAGCCCATCCCTCCGGAGCAGCAGGACGGCCTCTTCGAGCCGTTCCGGCGCGGCGTCCGGCACGGGGCGCTCGACGGGAGCGTGGGGCTCGGGCTCTACATCGCCTGGCACGTGGCCCGGGCGCACGGGGGCACCATCGAGGTCCGCTCCTCGGCCCAGGCCGGCACCACGTTCCGGCTCATCCTTCCGAAACGGGCGTCGTCGCGCCCCTCGTCCGGGCTGCGGGGCGTGGGCTGACCGGGCGCGGGTTGCGGGGACCGACCGCTCGCGGCCCTCGCTTGACAGCCGCTGGAGCCGTCTTAGCTCTTGGCCGCCATGGCCGACGCGACCTCTGCCCGCGCGGTCCTGGTGGTGGACGACGACCGCGACCTCCGGGAGCTCGTTGCCGACATCCTGGAGGGTTCGGGGCGCCGTGTATTCACCGCCAGCGCCGGCGCTGATGCCCTGCGACAGATCGACGCGGACGGATCCCCCGCCCGTGCATCGTGCTCCTCGACTGGTTCATGACGCCGATGGGCGGACGGGCGTTCCTGGAGCATCTGGCGCTGCGCCCCGATGCCACCGGGTTCCGGGTCTTCCTTCTGTCGGCGAGCAGCACCGCACCTCCACCGGACCTTCCCGGGAAGGTGCTGGGCGTGCTCCGCAAGCCGTTCGGCATCGACGACCTTCTCGGCACGCTCGACGGCCACGGGTGAGCCGGGCGTTTTCCCTCGCAGGTCCGCGTGCTAGGGAGCCTCCTGGCTCCGTAGCTCATCTGGATAGAGCACCGGCCTTCGAAACCGGGACGTATACACCCAGCAATGAGCGTGCCCCAACAGAACCACTAGATAATTCTGTTCTTTTACTAAGGCCTCGGCCATGGCACACCGAATGCACAGCTCGCATCCAGACGGCGCGGACCAACGGGTTGGCCCTCGTGTTGGTCCCTCTTCTCGTCGCCCTAGTCGCGTGTGGGGGCCCGTCTCAAGCGCCTATTGCGATCGGAGCCTCGTGCGTATCCCCGAGCGGCGTTCGCGTGGAATTGAAGCGGGCATGGGCAACGATGCGGCCGGCGTCTGCTCCAGTGTTGGTCAGGCCCTAGACCAGTACCGCGCGGTCTACGAAGAGCGCTGGGGTCGGGTCGATATGGCCGGCTGGACGCCGAGGGTCCGGAGCACGACGCTGGTGGACGGAGCCGCCGGGGCGACTTGGTGGGACGAGCGTCTCATTGAGATGGAGCGCCACATGCTCGACGCCCTCCCCCACGAGCTCCGCCACGTTCAATTGGGCCCGAGCAGCGATGGGCACAGTGGATGGTGCCTGGTACTACCCACGGGAGCGGGCCACCCTCGGGCTTGATGAAGGCGCCTATCTCGGCTGTGCCCGGTGAGCTACGTGCTCTGACGCACTCGGCTAACGCGCCCCATATCCCGCGCCTCCGGCCTTCAGGTCTTCGTGGGGCGCATAGAGAAACGTGCGACCGCCCCCGCCTGCAAGTGGGGCGAGCCGGCTCGCCCATCGCCTTCAAGCGGCGCAAGGCACAGCGGCAGAACGATGCGCATTCTTCCCTGGCTTCAAAAACCAGAGGGAGAAGAACCATGCCTGATCAGCAGAATGAGCAGAACAAGCCGATGCAGGGCCCGGGGGAGAACCAGCCGATTACGCAGCCCGACAAGGGTAACGAGGGAATCGACAAGGACCGCAAGGCCTCGGACCAGGACGACATGAAGAAGCACTCGCCTTCTCCCAACAACCCTAACAACCCTAATCGCTAGCCATTGGCGAGGTGCTGGGGCGGCAACGACTGACTTGTCCGCCTCACTCTGCGTTGGCTGTCACCCTCCCCCGCTGACCTTCGACCCGCCACCCGCGGTCCGGACGGCGAAGTACGAGCTTCTGCCAGAGGGGTGTGCGCCCGCCCTGATATGGGGCCCCTTCCCACTTTGCGACGACTCCCTCCAGCTCGAGCTCGTCAACGCTGGCAATCAGGGGGTCCGGTGGGCCCGAGATGAAGTGGACACCGGGCGGAGTGTCTGGTCGCCTGGGCCCAGCACCTCGGCCAACGCCCTCTTCCGCTCTCGGAGGGGCCGCGCTCGTAGATCCTCGCCATCGAGCGCCAGGACAGCGAAGACGAAGACTTGAACGGGGGGCCCGTGCTGAGACTTGAGCCGGGCGCAGGCAGCATCGAAGTCAGTGTGGCCAGCTTCGTCCAGGACAACGAGCTCACCATCCAAGACCAAGTGATCGGCTGGCACTCGCTCCAAGCTGGCCACGACTTCGGGCACGTTTCGCTGGACCAGGCCGCCACCTCGAGTGCGCACTTGGCAGATGGCTTCGGCTTTCCCGAGCAGGACTCGGCAGCCGTCTAGCTTGGGCTCGTACAGCCAGCCCGGGCGCACGGGGAGTGTCTTCACCGGGGAGACGAGCTGGAGGCGGACGGCGCCGGGCGTGAGGCGTTCCACGGCATCGTCTTACCTAAGACGCGAGAAAAGTGGCCCCGGGAATGGGGTTGGGGGGAGGCTTCCCGGGGCCGGTGGTCTCGGTGGCGGATCGAGACGCGTGTGCAAAGTAGTGCCGACACCGCCGTCGACATTTTCCGGAGTGGTGGTAGCCAGGAGGGTACCCAGCCTGAGAGATCGTTCCCTGGACGCTCGACCCCGGCGACCACCTGTCCAAGCGTGCACACTGGGCGCTTGCTCTTGCCACCCCTCCCCGGCGTCCTTGGCGCGCTCCGCAAGCCCTTCGATGTCAGCCGGCTCCTGTCCGTGGTCGACGAGCACTGCTGACGTAGACCGCCCTCCGCACAACCTCCGCCGCCGACACTCCCAACGCCTGCGCCGCCGCATTCAGCCGCTCGCCGAGCTCAGCCGGCATGGGGAGAGCGCCAAGCCGGACGGTCGCCACTCCCTTACTGGCCTCACTTCGGGCGAGCTGCGACGGGTTGGACAGGGCCACGTCGAGAGTTCGTCGGAGTGCCTCGGCGAACGTCAGTCCGTCTTGCTTGGCGCGCGCCCTCAAGCGCCGGGCGCCGGACGCGGGCAGCCGGAGTGATCCCATTCGGACCTCGTGCTGGCGCGCTTGGACGGGTCTGAGCTGCTGCCCCTTGCGCTGCTGGATCGAGTGCGGACGGCACAGACCGCCGGAGAATGTGGGCCGGGCGCACTGTGAAGCGCGGCACGTGGGGCTGAGTTGACCGCCCGCGACGTGGGCGTGCGGCGCTATCCTCCGCCAACGTGAACGACCTGGCGAACTGGGACGTATGGGGCGGCGTGGACGGGGGGCTCGAGCACGCGAACGTCGTGTGCTTGATGGCCACTGCCGAAGAATCCGTCGCACGGGTCATGGAGCGGGCGCAGCAGAAGTACCGCGTCACTGACTGGAGCCGGTGGCGTTTCCGCGTGGTCGAGTTCGGCCAGGCCGGTGCGCCGCGGGTCGCGCACTTCCGAGCAGACGAGAGTGGGCGGCCGATCCGGCTCCGCGAGTAACCTCAGCGCCGGCAGGGGCAGGCAATATTCGCTTCCCGGCTTTTCTCTTCCGGTTAAGAGGACTCTGACCGTGGGCGAAACGCAGCAACCGCGCGGAAAAGCCGTCTTGGTAGTGGATGACGACCGCGACCTGCGGGAAGTGCTGGCGGTGGTCATCGAGGACGCTGGTCGCCGGGTTCTCATGGCCCAAGACGGCGCCGAAGCGCTTCGGACGCTCGATGAGGCGCCGCGCCCGTGCCTCGTGCTGCTCGACCTCGGCATGCGGCCGATGAGCGGCCAAGAGTTTCTTGAAAAGCTCCGAACGCGCCCCGACGCGGCCGACTTTCCGGTTGTCCTTACGTCTGGGACCGCCCCTATCCCTGAGTCCTGCTGGAACGCGCTCGGAGTGGTGGCGCTGCTCCCGAAGCCGTTTGACGTCGCTGCACTCACGGCCGTGCTCAAGAAGTTTTGCTGAGTGGGGTGTCGCCCACCGCGCCCCTCATTGCCTAATCATCGAACCACCGAACAGGAGACCCAATGGACTTGTTGACCATTCTCGTCGTCATCCTTGTCGTTCTCTGGCTGGGCGGCTATTTCGCCTTCCACATCACAGGCGGCCTCATTCACCTGCTCTTGGTCGTCGCGGTGGTGGTGCTCGTCATCCGCCTCTTGCAGGGCAGACGGGCCCCCTGACGCTTCGAATTGACGCGCTGCCCGCAGCACGTACAGTTGGAGCCGGCTCTTCGTCGGCATCTCCCCGCTGACGGATGAACTGCCCCCGGTCCGAGTGGCTGGACCCGGGTCTCCAGCGCCCTGTCGGCCCCTCTCCTGGTGTCTCCCGAGTAAGAGATGCGAGCGCGAGAGCAACCTCCGTCTTCGGGGCAGCCTTTAGCTCGGTGCCCTGTTTCCAGAGGAGGAGTGGGCCTAGGTGGTCTTCGACGTAGCGAATGAGTTCCGGCCCAACTGGTTCGTCCAAGAGCACGCCTAGCCGCGCGTCTTTTGGCCCTAAGAAGTACCGCGCCTCGGGCTGGCTCGGGTTGGTCCCTACGGTGTCGGGCACGCAAGACGGCGTTCGCTCCAAGTGCCGGAGCGTGCTAGTGAATCCGCAGTCTGGCTCCGTAGCTCATCTGGATAGAGCATCGGCCTTCGAAGCCGAGGGTAGCAGGTTCGAGTCCTGCCGGAGTCGCTTCAGGCCTTCAGGCCGAGGGCCGCGCCGAAGGCCGCGACCGAGCTGTCGTGGACCGGAGTGGGGACGCCGACCTGACGCCCGAGCCGGCTCACCGCGCCCGAGAGAACGTCGAGCTCGGTGGGGCCGCCGCGCTCGAGGTCGAGCATGAAGCTCGGCTTCATCGAATCCGGAAGAGCAGCGATCTGCGCGATCACCCGGCCCACCTCGTCCGGGGCGAAGCCGATGCCCATGGCCCTGCCCACCGCGATCGACTCCGCCGACGCCCGCTCGAGCATCGCGTTCCCGAGCGGCGCGGCCCGGACCGGTCCGATCGAGGTTCGCGCCAGGCCGCAGCAGCTCCCCATGGTGGTGATGAAGACGAACTTCCGCCACAGCTCGAGGGGCATCTCGGCGCTGGCCCGGGCCTCGATTCCCGCGGCGGCGAGCAGGGCGGCGATCTCGGTCGCGCGCGGCGACGTGCCGCCGGCGAGCTCGCCGACGACCATCCGGTTGAATGGACTCCGCCGGGCGATTTGACCCGGGCCGGTCCGCTCGGCGCTGATCGCGGTCAGGCCACCCAGGAGCGACTGCCGGGGTACGCCGAGCTGCTCGAGCCGCTCCGCGGCCTCGACGCCGTTGAGGAACGGGACGACCGTGCCGCCGTGTC
>RPRB01000034.1 GCA_003818285.1 Myxococcaceae bacterium | reverse complement strand
GTCCTCGCCCTGCATCGCGGCCAGCACCAGTGGGGTCGAGTAGACCACCGACGCGTCCAGCTCGCCGGCGATGGTGGCGGCGAGCGCCTCCCGGCCGGTGGGGAACACCTTGGTCTCGACCTTCAGGTGCTCGGCGGCGAAGAGGCGGTGGTCCTGGGCCACATAGAGGAGCAGCGTGCTCGGGATGTCCGGGTACCCCACCCGGAATCGCAGCTCGTCGACCGGGGGCTGCTCGCACCCGGCGAGCCCCACGAGAGCCACGAGGAGGAGGCGCGGCAGGAGCGCCCAGGAGGAGGGACGGAGGACCCGCACGGCGCTGGCTGGCTTAGAGCGCTTCCGCCTTCCGCCACAAGGCCCGCAGCCGCGGGCCGTCGACGGCGATGCACCCGCCCGCGCGCAGCGCTCCCCTCAGGCCGCGCCGCTCCGCTTGACGACCTCCTCGCCGGACGCCGCGGCGACGTACACCACGTTCCGCGAGGTGCGCTTCCCCCGGTACATCGCCCGGTCCGCCAGGTCGAGCAGTGTCCGGCGGTCCACGCCGTGCTCGGGATGGCTGGCCACCCCGATGCACACCGTCACTCCGAGCCCGTAGCCCTCGCGAGCGAGGAAGGAGTGCGACTCGACCGTCCGCCGGATGCGCTCTGCCACCTTGAGGGCCCCACCGCTGTCGGTCTCGCGGAGGAGCACCACGTACTCGTCGCCGCCCCAGCGCGCGACCACGTCCTGGTCGCGGGTGCAGGACTTCACCACGCGGGCCGCCTCCACCAGGAGCTTGCTCCCCACCAGGTGGCCGTGGGTGTCGTTGACACTCTTGAAGTGGTCGAGGTCGAGGAACAGGAGGCTGAAGGGCCCCTTCCCGTGCAGCTCGCGCTCGAGCGCCTCGTCGAGGTAGCGGGCGTTGTACAGCCGGGTGAGGTCGTCCAGGTAGGCGAGGTCCTCGACCCGGGCGAAACGCTCCAGGTGCTCCCAGGCCAGGGACAGGTGCCGCGCCAGGTACTCGGCCGCCTCCCGCAGGGGGTCAGTCAGCGCATCGAGCGTCACCAGCAAGGCCCACCCGCGGTGGCGGCCGGCGTCGCCCACCGGGAACCCCAGCACCCGTCCCGGTCCCTCCGGCCAGGGGGCGTCGAAAGGACGGGCGGGAAGGTCGGGCAGCTCGGCGTCGTAGCGGACCACGAGATGGCGCAGCACCTCCGCCGAGACCCCGTCGGAGGCCTCGAGCCGGACGGTATCGGCGCCCCGCGACCAGAGCAGCACTCCCTCCGAGCCGGAGAGCTGCCGGAACGCTGCGCTCGCCGTCTGCCCGAGCCGCGCGCGGTCCAGGGTGGTGAGCAGGCGCTGCCCCGCCTCGACGAGCGAGAGGTGCCGCTTCAGCGCCGCGTTCTCCGCCAGCAGCGCACGGGTCATCAGCGCCCGGTGGACGGCGTGGTTCAGCGCCTCGGGTTTCACCGGCTTGACCAGGTACTCCGCCGCGCCGCTCTTGATGGCGCGCACCGCCGGGTCGACCTTGTCCAGGGCGGTGATGACCACCACCTCCACGCCGGGGTACCGCTCGCGAGTGTGGTGCAGGACCTCCATCCCGTCGCCGGTGGGGAGGATGAGGTCGGTGACCACCAGGTCCACCGGGTGCAGGGCCAGCGCGGCGCGCGCCTCGGCCACCGAGCCGACGCAGGTCACCGTATGACCCGCGGCGGTCAGGTAGTCGCCGTACACCGTACGGGCGACCTTCTCGTCGTCCACCAGAAGGATGGTCGCCATCCGCTTCGCGCCGTGCCTGCGATGCGAGCATGACAGGATCGCGCCGGCTCGGGATAGCCTTCGAGGATCAGGAATCGCCCATGGCTGCGCACACCCATGATGGAGGTCGCAGGCTCGCGCTCCTCTTCGAGGCCGGCCCCGCCCGGTACGCGCTGGAGGCCTCGCGGGTCCTCGAGGTCACGCCGCCCGATCCGGACTCCGAGCGGGCCAGCGTGCGCGGCGTCTTCCCCCTGGAGGACCTCTCCACGCTCATGGGCGGTGCGCCCGAGCGGCGCCCCGGTCTGGCGGTGCTCCTCGACACCAGTCCCACGCTGGCGGTGCGCGTGCGTGAAGGTGCGGAAGTGGCGGACGTCGCCGGTGCGCCGCACTTCGAGCTGACCCGGGACCTGGCGCAGCGGATCGGCACGCTGGTCAGGGGCGCGCTCCAGCACGAGGGTCGCCTGTACCTCGAGCTGCGTGCCGAGGCGCTGGGGCAGACCTGCATGCTGCCCACTCCGGCGCCGCGGATCGTCACCTGGCTCGATTCACCGCAGGGTCCGGCGCTGCTCTTCGAGTCGGGGAGCACGCTCTTCGGGGTCCCGCTGGCCCACGTGCTGCAGATCTCCCCGGTGCTGGCCGCCTTCTGCCCCTTCCCCGTGCCGGGCGGGGTCATCGCCGGGCTCCTGGCGCACGCCGGGGCGCTGTGGCCGGTGTACGGGCTGCCCGCCTTCCTCGGCGAGCCGCTGGCGGTGGAGTCGCAGGTGGTGCTCCTCGAGCTCGCCGGGATCCAGGTCGCGGTCTGCGCCTCGCGCGTCCTGGGCATCGAGCATCGGCTCGCATCTGCGGGCGAGCCCGGCCGCTGGTGGACGGCGGACGGGCACGTGGTCCTCGCACCGGATGTCACGCGCCTGGTGGGAGCCTCGAACTTGACAGGGCCGAGGCGCGGCCCATCAGATATCGCGAGCTGACATGCCGAAGACCCTGCTCGTCGCCGATGACTCGCTCACCATCCGCAAGGTCATCGGGATGGTGCTCGCGCTCGAGGATTTTCAGATCACCGCGGTGGACAACGGCATCGACGCCATTGCCCGCGCGCGAGAGATGCGCCCGGACCTCGTCATCGCCGACGTGCTGATGCCGGGCCGGAGCGGCTACGAGGTGTGCGAGACGCTGAAGTCGGACCCGGCCACCGCCTCCACCCCAGTGCTGCTCCTCGCCGGAAACTTCGAGCCCTTCGACGAGGCGCGTGCCCGCGCCGCCCGGGCGGACGCGCACATCACCAAGCCCTTCGAGAGCCAGGCGTTCCTCGACCGGGTGCGCGCGTTGCTCGGCCTCCCCGCCGGCCAGCCGATGATGCCGGCACGGCGCCCGGTGGCCACCGCGACTCCTCCGGCGACCTCGCAGCCCGCGGTTCCCCGGCCGAGCCAGCCGATGGCCTCGGGGGCTCCGCGCCCGGCCGCGACCGGCGCCTTCTCTGCGGTCGGGGCGCCCCGTCCGGCTCCGACCGCCGGCATCCCGCAGCCCATGCCTGGACCGGCTGGGATCCCACGTCCGGCCGGCCCGGCGGCCACGCCGATGGCGGGGGTGCCGCGCCCGGCGGCGCAGCCGATGGCCCGTCCCATCACCCAGTCGGGCGTTCCCACGGCCCGTCCGCCCGGCTCCGCGCCGGCCGGGCTTCCCCGACCGCCGCAGCCGCTCGGCGGGGGCACGGTTCCCGGCGCTCCTCGACCGGGAATGCCGCTCGTCACCCAGTCCGGCTTCGCCCGGCCCGCCGCCCCGATGACCCCCGGAGGGTTCCCCCGGGCGCCGGGTGCCGCCCCCTTGCCTCCCGTGCCGTCCACCCCCGCGGCCCCGGTGGCGGCCCGCGGCCGCGATCCGTTCGGCCTGTCGGCCCCGGCGAGCACCCCCGTCCGGGGCTACCAGGTCGAGCCGCAGATCGCCCCTCCGGCCGCGGCGGAGGAGATGTCGCTCGACCTCGGCTCGGATTCGCCCGCGGCCGCGGCCGACGGCGGCGAGGCCCAGCTCCGGGAAGCCCTGGGGAAGGCCTCCCGCGAGGTCATCGAGAAGATTGCCTGGGAAGTCGTCCCGCAGCTCGCCGAGACGATCGTGCGCGAAATCGCCGAGCGGACGATGCGCGAGCGGGACGGAAAAGGCTAAACACCCACCCTCACGGGTATGTCGGACGAGAACCAGGGAGGACTTCCCAAGGCCTACGAGCCTTCGGAAGTCGAGGCGCGCTGGTACCGGCGCTGGGAAGACGCGGGCTGCTTCAAGGCCGAGGCCACGTCGAGCAAGCCGCCGTACTGCATCATCCTGCCGCCTCCCAACGTCACCGGCTCGTTGCACATCGGCCACGCGCTCACCGCCACGCTGGAGGACATCCTCATCCGCTGGCACCGGATGCGCGGGTTCAACACCCTCTGGCAGCCTGGCGTGGACCACGCGGGCATCGCCACCCAGATGGTGGTGGAGCGCGAGCTGCGGAAGACGGAGGGCAAGTCACGCCACGACCTCGGCCGCGCGGAGTTCGTCCGCCGGGTCTGGGAGTGGAAGGAGCGCTACGGCGCGCGCATCAAGGTCCAGCACGAGGCGCTGGGAGCGAGCCTGGACTGGAGCCGCGAGCGCTTCACCATGGACCCGGGCAGCTCGCGCGCGGTGGTGGAGGTGTTCGTGCGGCTGTACGAGGAGGGGCTCCTCTACCGCGCCAACCGCCTCATCAACTGGTGCCCGGACTGCCAGACCGCGCTCAGCGACCTCGAGGTGGAGCACGAGGAGCGGGAGGGGTCGATCTGGGAGATCCGCTACCGGGTGAAGGGGCAGGACCGGTTCCTGACCGTGGCCACCACCCGGCCGGAGACGATGCTCGGCGACACGGCGGTGGCGGTCCACCCGGAGGACCCCCGCTACCGCGAGCTCATCGGGAAGACCGTCATCCTCCCCCTGCTCGAGCGGGAGATCCCGGTCATCGCCGACGCCACCCTAGTGGACCCGGAGTTCGGCACCGGCGTGGTGAAGGTCACCCCGGCGCACGACTTCAACGACTACCAGACCGGGCTCCGGCACGGCCTTCCGATGATCTCCATCCTCGACGAGGCGGCGCGGACCAACGAGGCCGCGGGACCCTACGCCGGGCTGGATCGGTTCAAGGCCCGCGAGCGCGTGATCGAAGACCTGGAGGAGCGTGGCCTTCTCGTCTCGGAGAAGCCGCACACGCTCAGCATCGGCCTGTGCCAGCGGAGCGGGACCATCGTCGAGCCACGGCTTTCACCGCAGTGGTTCGTGAAGATCGAGCCGCTCGCGAAGCCGGCCATCGAGGCGGTGGAGCAGGGCAGGACCCGCATCGTCCCCGACACGTGGAACACGACGTACTTCCACTGGATGCGGAACATCCAGGACTGGTGCGTGAGCCGGCAGCTGTGGTGGGGCCATCAGATCCCCGCCTGGTACTGCGAGGCGTGCACGCCCAGGACTCGCTCCGGCGCGCTCGACCTCGAGAAGGCGACACCCATCGTCGCCCGCACCCGGCCGGAGTCGTGTCCCACGTGCAAGGGCTCGGCGCTGGGGCAGGACCCCGACGTGCTGGACACCTGGTTCAGCTCGGGGCTGTGGCCCTTCAGCACGCTGGGCTGGCCCGAGCAGACGCCGGAGCTCGAGACCTTCTATCCGACCTCGGTCCTCGAGACCGGGCACGACATCCTCTTCTTCTGGGTGGCCCGGATGATGATGCTCGGCATCCACTTCATGGGCGACGTGCCCTTCCGCGCCGTGTACCTGCACGCAATGGTGCGCGACGAGAAGGGCGAGAAGATGTCGAAGGTGAAGGGGAACGTCATCGATCCCCTCGACGTCATCCACGGCACCGACGCGGAGGCCGTCCCCCGCAGCCTGAAGAACAAGTTCCCCCAGGGACTGCCGGCTTTCGGTGCTGACGCGTTGCGTTACACGCTCGCCGCGCTCGCTGCCCAGGGCCGGGAGATCAAGCTCTCGCTCGAGCGAGTCAACGGCTACAAGGCCTTCACCAACAAGCTGTGGAACGCCTCGCGATTCCTGCTCCTCAACGTCGGCGACTTCCATCCCGGGAACCGCCCGCTGCGCGATCGCCCCCTCACGCTCGCCGACCGGTGGATCCTCTCGCGCACCGAGCGGGTGACCCGCGAGGTGCACGACGCGCTGGGCCGGTACGAGTTCGCCGAGGCGGCCTCGGCCCTCTACCAGTTCACCTGGCACGCGTTCTGCGACTGGTACATCGAGCTGGCCAAGCCCCCGCTCCAGGGCACCGACTCCGAGCGGGGTGACACCACGCGCGCGGTGCTCGTCCACGTGCTGGACCGGGTGCTGCGGCTCCTGCACCCCTTCATCCCCTTCATCACCGAGGAGATCTGGCACCGGCTTCCGGGAGTTCCCCCAGATGCATTCCTGATGCTGGCCGCATACCCGCAGGCCGGGGCCGAGGACCCCGCCGCCGAAGCCGAGATGGCCCCGGTCATCTCGGTCATCGAGGGAATTCGCAACATCCGGGGCGAGAGCAACCTGCCGCCACTCCAGAGGATTCGGGCTGTGGTGCAGACCGACGACGCGGCGCTCCGAGCGGCACTGGAGCGCCACCGCGCCTACGTGGAGCCGCTGGCGGGGCTGTCGGAGCTGATGCTCCAGCCCACCGGCGCTCCGCCGCCTTCGAGCGCGTCGTGGGTGGGACAGGGGGTTTCAGTCTACGTCCCGCTGGCGGGGCTGTTGGATCTCGACGAAGAACGCGCGCGTCTGCGGAAAGAGATCGCCCGTGTCGAGTCTGATCTGGCAGCCTTGAGGCGAAAGCTGGACAATCCGAGCTTCGTTGCGCGGGCTCCGGCCGACGTGGTCGAGAAGGATCGAGCCCGGGTGATCGAGCTCGAGGCCCGCAGGGCCAAGCTGTTGGACAACCTCAGTCGGATCTGACCTGGAGGAACGATGTCCGAGAGAACACCGGAAGAGATGGAGTCGAACGGGATGGGCGGCATGGGCGGAGGAATGGGCGGCCCGCCTGCCGAGCCCCCCAGCGGGATGGGGATGGGGATGGGCATGGGCGGCGAGTCGATGGCGCCTGCCGCGACCTCGGCCGCGCCCAGCAAGCCTCGCCGATCCGGCGCTTCGAAGAAGAAGGCCGCGGGCACGAAGAAGGCCCCTGCCCGCAAGGCCGCCCGGAAGGCCGGCCGCGCGAAGAAGAGCGCGGCTCGCAAGACCGGCCGCAAGGCGAAGCGGACCGCGCGCAAGGGAAGGCGCCAGGCGCGGCGCGGGGCACGGCAGGCGAGGCGCGGCGCGCGGCAGACCAGGCGCCAGGCGCGGCGCGGGGCAAGGCAGGCGAGGCGCGGCGCGCGGAAGTCCCGCCGCTAGAGTCACCTCGGCAGGGCGCCTCCTCCAGGCCATGGACTTCGTCGACCGTCTGATCGACCTGGCACTGGAGGAGGACCTGGGTGCGGCGGGGGACGTCACCACCCAGGCGCTCGTCCCCGAGGGTGCGCGCGGCCGCGCGGAGGTCTGGGCGAAGGAGCCGCTGGTGCTCGCCGGTACGCGGGCCTTCGCGCGCGTGTTCACCCGGCTCGAGCCCGCGGCCGAGGTGCGCTTCTCCGAGGCCGACGGCGCGCGCATCTCCGGCCGGGCGGTCATCGGGTCGGTCGCCGCTGCTCTCCGGACGCTGCTGGTGGGTGAGCGCACCGCTCTCAACATCCTCCAGCGCACCTGTGGCATCGCCACGCTCGCCGCGCGGGCGGCCGACGCGGTGAAGGGCTCCCATCTCCGGGTCCTCGACACGCGGAAGACGAGCCCCGGCATGCGCGGGCTGTCGAAGGAGGCGGTGCGGGCCGGCGGCGCGTCGAACCATCGCTTCGGGCTCTTCGATGGGGTGCTCATCAAGGACAATCACCTGGCAGCGGTGGGAGGGGACGTGCGCGAGGCGCTCCGCCGGGCGCGGGCGCATGCGCCGCAGCTGGTGAAGATCGAGATCGAGATCACCCGGCTGGAGCAGCTGCCGGAGGCCATCGCCGGCGGCGCCGACGTGGTGCTCCTCGACAACATGGACGACGCGACCGTCGCCGAGGCGGTGCGGATCGCCGCCGGGAAGGTGCAGCTGGAGGTGTCGGGCAACGTGACGCTGGAGCGGCTGCCGCGGCTCGCGCAGATCGGCGTGGATTTCGTGTCGATGGGGGCGCTCACCCACTCGGCACGGGCGATGGACCTGTCGCTGGAGATCGTCGAGCGCTGAGCTGCGGCGGGAACCCCGCTACCTGCATCCGCGCCGTGGCGCCGCGCTCGTCACCGTCCCTGCACGACCGACTCGACCCGTGGCTCGCCCTCCGCCGACGCCGGTGCGCCCATGTCCATCAGCATCGCCGCGGTCGGTGCCACGTCGCTCGCGTGCACCTGCATCCGGTAGAGGCCGGGCTTCACTCCCTTCCCGTAGAGCACCAGCGGAACCTGGTTGTCGTAGGCGTAGGGCTCTCCGTGGGTCGTGCCCGTGTCGTACTCGGTGAAGACGACGTAGGGCCGCAGGAGGAACGTCACGTCGCCGCTCCGGCCCGGGTAGTGGCCGCGGCGGAGCGCGGGGAGGAATCCGCTCAGCTCCTGCCCCGACTCGAGGTCCTCCTGCGTGGCCACGAGCGCCACTGCCGGCTGGCGGCCCAGCCAATCCGCCGCCACCCGGCGCACCACCGCCGGGTCCAGCTTCTTCTCCGCGAGCACCTTGCCGTTCAGGAAGACGTCCCGGTCCACCAGCCCCAGCAGAACCGGTGCACCGAAGCGGGTCTGCAGCTCCTGCGCGAGACCCTGCTTCAGCGCCGACGGCTTCAGCCGCGTCGCATTGATGCCCGCGGCGATCCACTCCTCGGGCAGCGCCGCGCCGCCGTGGTCCGAGGAGAGCACGACCAGGAGGTTCTGCCGCCCACCCGCCGCCTTCTCCGCCGCGGCGACGAGGTCGGCCAGCTGCCGGTCGAGCCGCACCAGCGCGTCCTGCATCTCCCAGGAGTAGGGGCCGTACTGGTGGTACACGAGGTCCGTCGCGCTGAAGCTCACGGCGAGCAGGTCCGGCACGTCGTCCTTGCCCAGCCCCTCTCCCGCGATGGCGGCCTTCGCCGCCTGGAGCAGCAGATCGTTGGCGAAGGGGGAGGAGGCGAACGCGGCGTAGGAGGGAGGACCGGGCGACGTCGCTCCGCCCTTGAGCGAGTGCGGGAAGGTCCGCCCCATCCCGTAGGACGGTGCCTCGAAAGGCCGGTCATCCTCGCCCAGGTACTCCTTCGTCGGCAGGGCCAGGGTCCACTCGGTGCCGAAGGCCGCGTCGGGGAGGCGGCGGTCGTTGAAGGCCCGGAGCCACGCTGGAAGCTCCTTCATGTACGCGGTCCCGGTGACCAGCCGGCCCACCTGCTCGTTGAACCAGAACGCCTGGCCCAGGCGGCCGGCGAGCGCGATCGCCGCCCGCGCCTTGCCCGAGAAGGCGATGGCCTTTCCGCGCCCCGCGGTGAACAGCCGCAGGTGGTCGGCGAGGGTCTCGGCGAGCATCGGCTCCGGCGAGACGTCCTCCACACTCGCCGGCGCATCGAGCGCCGGGTGGGTGGCATCCCAGAACACCGGCTCCTCCTTCCCCGTGGTGCGGTTCATCACCCGATTGCCGACCACGCCGGTCCGCCAGGGGTAGGCGCCGGTGGAGAGCACGCTGTGCCCGGGGGCGGTCGCCACCAGCGACTGCTGGTAGCGCACGTCCGGATAGAAGGCGCCCCGGTCGATGAGCTGAGCGAGCCCGGCCTTGAGCTGAGGGCGCGAGCGGAGGAGCAGGTCGGTTCCCAGCGCGTCCACGGCGATGAAGAGGGTGAGCCGGGGTGGCTTGGCGAGCGCGGGCGTGGCGAGCAGGACGAGTGCGAGGGCAAGTGCGCGGGTCATCGGGGGCAGCGGAGTGTAACCCCGAGCGCGACGAGCTTCGTGACGCTTGTCGCGCGTGCATCCCGACGCCTACCGTCTCCGACAGGAGGGCACGGATGTTCCAGGCGCAGGTGCGGGTCATCTACGGCGACACGGACCAGATGGGGGTCGTGTACTACGCGAACTACCTCCGCTACTTCGAGCTCGCCCGGAGCGAGCTCCTCCGCGCCCACGGCAAGAGCTACCGCGAGATGGAGGCCGAGGGGTTCAGCTTGCCGGTGGTGGAGGCCACCTGCCGTTATCTGGCGCCGGCGCGCTACGAGGACCTCCTCCTGGTGGGGGTCGAGGTGCCGGCGGTCACCCGGGTGACGCTGACCTTCCGCTACCAGGTCACCCGCGAGGGAGAGTCCGAGGTGCTCTGCACCGGGAGCACCATCCACGCCTGCCTGGGAAAGAGCGGCCGGCCGGCGCGGCTCCCGGACTGGGTGGCCGCGCTCGTGTCCCCGTCCACCGCCTGACGCTCGGGAAACGCCCGATGCCTGGCGGATGCGCCATCCAACCGTCGCCTCCTTCGACCCAGCGGAGTACGGTCCGCCGCACCACGGGGAGGAGGACGTCGATGGACCGCAACCTGGCGCTGGAGGTGGTGCGCGTCACCGAGCTGGCGGCGATCGCCGCGGCCCGGCTGATGGGGCGAGGAGAGAAGAACCTGTCGGACCAGGCGGCGGTCGATGCCATGCGCCGCGCCTTCGACACGCTGCACATCCAGGGCACGGTGGTCATCGGGGAGGGAGAGCGCGACGAGGCACCGATGCTCTACATCGGCGAGAAGGTCGGCCGGTGGGGGCCGGACGACCCGGGCATCGACATCGCCCTCGATCCTCTGGAGGGAACCAACCTCTGCGCCTACGGGCGGCCGGGGGCCATCGCGGTGGTGGCGCTCGCCGAGCGCGGCAAGCTGCTCAACGCCCCGGACACCTACATGGAGAAGCTCGCGGTCGGGCCGCAGGCGCGGGGAGTGATCGACCTGCGGAAGACGCCCACCGAGAACCTGCGCTCCATCGCCCGGGCGCTCGAGCGTGATCCCGGAGACCTGACGGTGGTCATCCTCGACCGCCCGCGGCACGAGGAGCTGATCCGCGAAGTCCGCTCCGCTGGCGCCCGGATCCGACTCATCGAGGACGGCGACGTGGCGGGCGGCGTCGCCACCTGCTTCCCCGAGACGGGCGTGGACGTGCTGATGGGCATCGGCGGCGCACCGGAAGGCGTCATCACCGCCGCGGCGGTCAAGTCGGTCGGAGGCGACATGCAGGGCCGGCTGAAGCCACGCAACGACGACGAGATCGTCCGGGCCCGGCGGATGGGCATCAGCGACCTGAATCGAATCTACACCGCCGAGGAGCTGGCCCAGGGCGAGGTGATGTTCGCCGCCACCGGCGTCACCTCCAGCGACTTCCTCCGCGGCGTGCGCTTCTTCGGCGGCGGCGCGGAGACCTGGTCGGTGGTGATGCGGAGCAAGACCGGGACCATCCGCTACGTCCAGGCCCAGCACCGGTTCGAGACGAAGCCCGAGTACTTCTCGCGACAGGCCGGAGGTCACTGAACATGCCCGCGGCCACCCGGAGCATCGTCATCGACACGCCACCCGAGCGGCTGTTCGACGTCATCGTCGACTACGACCGCTACGCGGAGTTCCTCCCCGAGGTGAAGGAGGCCCGGAGCCGGAACCGGAAGGGGAACGAGGTCGACGTGGACTACGGCATCGACGTGGTGAAGCGCATCCACTACACGCTCCACCACGTCGAGGAGCGCCCGCGTTCGGTGCGCTGGACGTTCGTGAAAGGCGAGCTGATGCGCGACAACCACGGCGACTGGACCCTCGAGGCAACGCCCGACGGAAAGACGCGCGCCACGTACACCATCGAGGTGGGAGTGGGTCCCCTGGTACCGCGGTCCATCGTCAACATGCTGGTCGACCAGTCGCTCCCCAAGCTCCTGGAAGCATTCAAGAAACGAGCGGAGGCGCGATAGCCCGGAGGGGTCCGGGAGCGACCCTTGCTGGGGGGACCTCAGGCATTACAATGAGGGTTAAAGGCCGGCCCGTCGCCGACCTCGTGGGAGACGCCGGAATGCTCGACAGCTTCGTCATCGACCAGGTCGGCCGCCGGGATCGGGCGGAGCGCGACGAGCGCGAGCGACCGGCGGTGGAGCTGCCCGTTCCGCCTCCCGACGACTGCGAGCGCCCGGTGCGCCGCAGCGACCAGGACCGCCGCGACGAGAAGCCGAAGCGCGGCGTCGTCGTCATCGACCTCCGCGAACTTCAGTAGAGGGGCGTCCTCGGCGTCCTTGCCCGCGCTCCCGCAGGGTGCGTACAAGGCCCGGCCATGACGGAGATCATCGACATCGTCGCTCGGGAGATCCTCGACTCCCGTGGCAATCCCACGGTGGAGGTCGAGGTCACGCTGGACGGGGGTGACGTCGGCCGGGCGGCGGTCCCGTCCGGGGCGTCCACCGGCGCGCACGAGGCGGTCGAGCTGCGCGACGGCGATGCGCGCTACGGCGGCAAGGGTGTCCGCAAGGCGGCGGCCAACGTCCGCGACGTCATCGCCCCGTCGGTGGTGGGGATGGACGCCCTCGACCAGGCCGCCCTCGATGCGCGGATGATCGAGCTCGACGGCACGCCGAACAAGGGAAAGCTCGGCGCCAACGCCATCCTCGGGGTGTCGCTGGCCACGGCCCACGCCGCGGCGCATGCCACCGGCCTCCCCCTCTGGCGCTACGTGGGCGGAGCGCAGACGCGCACGTTGCCCGTCCCGCAGATGAACATCCTCAACGGCGGCGCGCATGCCGACACCCGGGTGGACTTCCAGGAGTTCATGATCGTCCCGGTCGGCGCCCCCACCTTCGCCGAGGCGCTCCGGATGGGCGCCGAGGTCTTCCACGCGCTCAAGAAGGGGCTGAAGATCCGCAAGCTCGCCACCGGGGTGGGGGACGAGGGCGGCTATGCCCCCGACCTGCCCACCAACGAGGAGGCGCTGGTTCTCGTGACCGAGGCCATCTCCGCCGCCGGGTACGCGCCGGGCAAGGACGTCGCCCTGGCGCTGGACGTGGCGGCGAGCGAGTTCTTCGACCGCAAGAGCAAGCGCTACACGCTCAAGGGCGAAGGCAAGTCCTACGACGCCGCCGGCCTGGTGGGCTTCTACGAGCAGCTGGTGCGCAAGTACCCCATCCTCTCCATCGAGGACGGGATGGCGGAGGACGACTGGGAGGGGTGGGCGGCGCTGACCCGCACCCTCGGCGGCGGCGTGCAGCTCGTGGGAGACGACCTCTTCGTCACCAACGTGGAACGACTGGCCCGGGGCATCGACGCGGGGGTGGCCAATGCCATCCTGATCAAGGTGAACCAGATCGGCACGCTCACCGAGACGGTCGCCGCGGTGCGGATGGCGCACCGGGCCGGGTACCGCTCGGTGATGAGCCACCGCTCGGGCGAGACGGAGGACGTCACCATCGCCGACCTGGCGGTGGCGCTGGACTGTGGGCAGATCAAGACCGGCTCGCTCTCCCGGAGCGACCGCGTCGCCAAGTACAACCAGCTGCTCCGGATCGAGGAAGCGCTCGGCGCCGGCGCGCGCTATCCGGGCCGGAGCGCCTTCGGGCGCGGACGAGGCTGATCATCCGTCTCCTGGTCCTCAACGACGACGGCATCAGGTCCGCCGGAATCGCCGCGCTGGCCGAGGCAGTGGAGCCGCTCGGGGAAGTGTGGGTGGTGGCGCCCGAGCACGAGCAGAGCGCGGCCTCGCACGCCATCTCGCTGACCCGCCCGTTGCGTATCCGGAAGGTGAGGGAGCGGTGGTTCTCGGTGGACGGGACACCCACCGATTGCGCGTACCTGGCCATTCACCACCTGATGAAGGACGAGCTTCCGGCGCTCGCGGTCTCGGGCATCAACCACGGCCCGAACATGGCGGACGACGTCATCTACTCCGGGACGGTGGCCGCGGCGATGGAGGCGACGCTGCTCGGTGTCCCGGCCATCGCCCTCAGCCTGGTGGCCCGGGGGGGCCCGCTGGACTTCACTCACGCCGCGCGGTTCGCCCGCTCGCTGGTGGGGGCCGCGCTGTCCCAGACGCTCCCACCCCGGCTCCTCCTGAACGTCAACGTGCCCGGGTTCATCGAGCCGCGCGGCTGGGCAGTGACCCGGCTGGGGCGCCACACGTACGGGAACCAGGTGGTGGAGAACCGGGATCCGCGCGGGCGCCGGTACTACTGGATCGGCGGGACGGAGTACTCCCACGACGACCTGCCCGGCAGCGACTGCAACGCGGTGCTCGAGGAGCAGCTGATCTCGGTCACCCCGGTGCTGCTCGACATGACCGACCTGCAGCGCATGGAGGAGCTGATGCGCTGGCCGGTGGATGGCTTCGAGCGCCAGAGTCCGGCGAAAATCTGATGTCCCCCGGGTTCCGGGGTACACCTGGACGCTGGAGGCGTGTTCCGTGGTTCTTCGGGCTCCCACCCGGACCCTGATGGTCGCAGCCGTTCGGCGGCGGGGGACCGGTGCGCTCGCCGGTCTGGGCCTGTTGACGCTGCTCGCTTCGGGCTGCGGGACGCCGGTGAGTGGCGAGCGCCCGGGGCGGCGCACCTCGCTCCGCACCGATGACCTCCCGGCACCGCGGCGCATGACGCCCGACGGACCGCGGGTGGTGCTCGCGCCCGCGCACGCCGAGCCGGACCTGGTGGACGAGCGCCCCCTGACCCGGTCACCGGCGGCTGCCTCGCCGGCCCCCGGCACGCATCGGGTCGCGGCGGGGGAGACGCTGTACCGGATCGCCCGTGGGCTCGGCAGCACTCCGGGAGCGCTCGCGGAGATGAACGGCATCTCGGTGTCGACCCCGCTCGTGGTGGGGCAGGTGCTGGTCGTTCCCGCACCGGCGGGCACGGGTGGCGCGCCGGCCGCATCGCCACCGCCGGTCCGGCCGGAGGAGCCGCCGCCCGCTGAGAAGGAGGACGATCCCGGCGTGCTTCCGCCGGCGCTCGCGGCGGCGTTCGAGACAGCCGGGAAGCCGGCGGGAGCGCTCCGGCCCGCGAGCGCGAACGGCGGCTCGGGAGCGCGGGCGGCTGCCCCGTCTCCTTCGCGCGAGCCGTCGAGCCAGCCGGCTGCCCACGCCCCGGACGGGAGCGCTCCGTCCGCGCGCGCCGGGGCTCCTGCAGGGCGGGACGGGCGGGTGCCCGGCCGGATCGAGTCCAGCATGCTGGGTGCGTTGCCACAGACGCAGGCGGGCAAGGCCCCGGTGTCGCCCCTGCGGCGCGGCTCGGGGCAGCTCCAGTGGCCACTCCGCGGAGTGCTGTACGCGCGCTTCGGGCGCAAGGGGAAGTCCCCGCACGACGGCATCGACCTGGCCGCGCCGGCCGGCACCCCGGTGCGGACCGCGGGCGAGGGCTCGGTCCTGTTCGCCGGACCACAGCGGGGCTACGGCCTGCTGGTGATCGTCGAGCACGCGCACGGGCTGGTGACGGTGTACGCGCACAACCGCGACCTCCGGGTCCGGACCGGGCAGCAGGTCCGCGAGGGCCAGGCCATCGCCACCGTCGGTGAGTCCGGGAAGACCAGCGGTCCGCACCTGCACTTCGAGGTCCGGCAGGATGGCGCGCCGGTCGATCCGCTCGATTTCCTCGGCCCGCCGCCGAGCGCGTGAGCTCGACGACGGGCGAGGTGCAGGAGACGGCCGAGGACCTGCCGCGAGGAGGACGCGGGCCATCACGAGCCGCCCGGTGTCTGATACTCGTCCGCGGATGCGCTCCGAACACGAGAAGATGCTGGCCGGCGAGCTGTACGACCCGATGGACGCGGAGCTCGTCGCCGCCCGGACGCGGGCGCGCGACCTCTGCCAGGCGCTGAACGCCACCCGCGAGACCGAGAGCGAGGCGCGCCGCGCGATCCTCCGCGAGCTCCTCGGTCGGGGCGGCGAGAGCGTGTGGGTGCAGCCGCCGTTCTTCTGCGACTACGGCGCGAACATCGAGCTGGGCGAGCGGGTCTTCTTCAACTTCAACTGCGTGGTGCTCGACGTCTGCCTGGTGCGCATCGGCGACTTCACGCTCTTCGGACCCGGGGTGCAGATCCTCACCCCGATGCACCCGCTCGAGGCCGAGCTGCGGCGCCGTCAGGAGTTCGGAAAGCCGGTGGAGATCGGGTCGGATGTCTGGGTGGGCGGAGGAGCGCTGATCCTCCCCGGGGTGCGCATCGGCTCCCGGAGCGTGATCGGCGCGGGGAGCGTGATCACTCGTGACGTCCCCAAGGGAGTGCTCGCCGCAGGAAACCCCTGCCGGGTCATCCGGTCGATTGCGGGCGAGCGCTGAGGCGATCCTCAGGGGCCGGCCGAGAAGAACCGCCAGATCTCCTCGCCGGCCCAGTCCGGGACGGCGTGGCCGCCGGACCAGGGGCAGGACTCGACCTGCCACGGCGCGGGGCAGGCGTAGGTCTGGCACGGGCCGTCGCCCGGCGCCGGGGTGAAGGAGCATCCGTCGCGTCCGAGCGTCCGGTTCCGCGCGAGCTCGCCCTGGAGGAGCGGGATCGTGTCGTCGGACGTGCCGTGGATGAAGAGTCCCGAGACCGCGCCCGTGCAGCAGCGGGCGTCGAAGCGCTGGTCGCTGCCGGCGATGACGGCCATCGCGCGGAACCGGTCAGGGACGTTGCACCCCAGGTAGAGCGTGAAGACCGCGCCGGCGCTGAACCCGGCGAGATAGACGCGGTCGGGATCGACGCAGCGGGTCTCGACGAGTCGACGGAGGATGCTCTCCACGCGGCGAGCGTCCACGGACCGGCCCCCCACGTCCCAGGTGCCCTGGACCGCGTCCGGGTAGACGAAGATCGCGCCTCCGTCGGCGGCGCTCTCGAGGCCGTAGGCTCTCGCCACCGCGCCCGTTCCGCCCGCCCCGTGGAACACGAACACCACCGGCAGGGGCGTTCCCGGGGGAGCCTCGGGGATCGAGAGCAGCCCGCCCTGGAGTGACGGTCCGAGCGTTCCGAGGTCCCGGACTCCCACGTCCTGCGGGTCGCGCGCGCAGCCGGGGACCGGGATCTCCGGGCGGGTGGTGAGCACGCCTCCATCGATCGGGCGGAAGCACACGGCTGGAGGCGGCCCGGCTCCTCCGCCGTCGGGGAACGCCCCTTCACCGGAGGCGCAGCCCACGAGGAGCAGCAGGGAGCAGCGTGCGCGCAGCATCCAGGGTCCCCCGGAGACTCTCCCCGGCTGCCTCGCTATCACCCCGGGTGCACCGGGATCCGTCTCTTCAGCGAGCGGATGCCGCCGCGCAGTCATCGAGCGGACGGAAGCGACCGTGGCCGGACCGCCCGTCCGGGCGTAACCGGGAGGTCCTGCCTGGAGGGTTCCGATGACCGCTTCCTGTCGCTTCCGTCACCTCCGCCCAGCCCGGCTTGGGCGGTGGCTGGTACGGTCGCGGATCCCTTCACATGGTCGACTCCTCCCAGATCACGCTGCGCCCGGCCTCCCCGCGAGATGCAGTGGACATCGCCGCCCTCTGGCATCGCGGGTGGATCGACGGTCACCTCGGGCACGTTCCCGAGGCGCTCCACGCACATCGTCGCCTGGTCGATTTCCAGCAGCGCGTCCCTCCGAGGATCCCGACCACCACCGTCGCGACGGTCGGCCAGGAGATCGTCGGATTCGTCACCGTGCGCGACGATGAACTCGAGCAGCTGTATGTCGCTGCTTCCGCCCGTGGGGGAGGCGTCGCTGCGGCCCTGCTCCGGCACGGAGAGAAGGTGATCGCCGCGCGGTACTCGAAGGCCTGGCTTGCGGTGGCGGTGGGCAACGCCCGTGCTCGCCGCTTCTATGCCCGCGAAGGCTGGTCCGATGCGGCAGCGCTGGACTATCCCGCGGAGACCGCGGCCGGCCCGGTCCTCCTCCCGTGCCGGCGCTACGAGAAGGTCGTGCGCTGACGACGACTCCAGCTCGCCGAGCGAGCGGATCCCTCGGGCGCGCCGGTCATCGTGGAGCGAGGGGTCGCCTCGGGCGCGCTGGTCATCAGGGCGCGTCGAGGAACGTGGTGATGAGCGTCGGAACCCACGCCGGGGGTTGGCAGATCGCCCGGTGATCGGTGTTCGGCAGGATCGCGAGCTGCGAGTCCGGGAGCAGACGATACAGAGCGACTCCGTGCTCGGGCCGGACCACGTCCCGGTCGCCCAGCAACACCAGGGTCGGTGCCCGGATGGAGCGGATCTGCTCCGGGGTCCAGCCCTCGAAGCTCTTCATCTGGTCCACGCTCTTCCGGAACATCGTCGGGAGGTCGCCCGGCCGAGGAGCCACCTGGACGTACGCCTCCCGGAGCTCCGCGGGCATGTCCTCGAGCCTGGCGTGGTCGAATCCCGCCCAGAACGCCGGGTCGGCTCCCTCGCGGCTGAACATGGCCGACTCGATCACCAGCTTCCGGACGACCTCGGGGTGGCTCAGCACGATCTGGAGGGCGATCTGTCCTCCGTTGCTGAAGCCCATGAAGTCGGCCCGCGAGACGCCCAGCTGGCGAAGGAGGGCGACGGCGTCCTCGGCCGACTGCCGGAAGGAGAAGGGGCGATCCACGTCCGCCGTGCGGCCGTGCCCCTGCCGATCGTAGACGATGACCCGCCGGCCTCTGGACAGCGCAGGAAGGACATCGGCGAAGGAGGTCTCGAAGGTCGAGCCGCCGCCGTGCAGCAGCACCAGCGGCGTCCCCGACTCGCCGCTCGACCCGTGAACCTCGTAATAGACCTGCATCCCGTTCACCGGTGCGTGGCCCTTCTGGGCGGCGGCACAGCCGGCAACGAGGGTTCCACCGAGGACCAGGACGCCGAGCCGTCCGGTACGGCGCATGGAAGGGGAAGGCGTGCAGGGAAGGGGAGCGCCGGTCGTCATGCGGAAGAGACGGACAAGGGGGTCCAGAGGATAGCGACGATCGAAGAACGGGGCGTTCCGTCCCCGTCCACGAGGTGCGTCGAGTGGCCGGCCCCGCCAGGGCACGCCCCGGCGCGATGTGCGCTGCCGGCGTTCCCCCCTGTCGACTCGCGAGATGGGCCGGCTCCACACGCGTTGATGGAGGGCCCGCCGGGGCGCCTCGGAGCTCACGTGCGCTGGGGGCGTCGTTCGAGTCGCGAGCTGGATTGTCGGCGCCGCGCTCGCGCGGAGCCCGGCTCAGGGTCTAGTGGACCTTCCGGTAAACGCCCACCACCTGCCCGAGAATCATCGTGGACCGGAACTGGGACCGGTGGACGTAGATCGGCGCCATGGTCTTGTTCGCCGGCTGGAACCGGATCCGGTCGCCCTCGGGGTAGTAGCGCTTGCAGGTGGCCTCGTCCTCGATGAGGGCGACGACGATCTCCCCCTCGCGCGCCGACGCCGTCTTGCGCACGAAGAGGTAGTCCCCGTCGTGGATGCCGTCGTCGATCATGGACTCGCCCTTCACCCGGAGGGCGAAGACCTCCTTGCCGTTGCCGCCCAGGAGGAAGCTGTCGATCCGGACCGAGTCCTCGATGTTCTCGACCGCGAGCAGCGGGGCGCCGGCCGCCACCTTCCCGAGCAGCGGCACCTCCACCATCCCCGAGTCCCGCCGTGGAGCGCCCATCCCGAGGACCAGCCTCGCGCGCTTCGTTGGCACCAGGGCCCGGGACTGCTGCTCGCCCCGCAGGAGGTACCCCTTGCGCTCCAGGGCCTTGAGATGGTCGTTCACGCCGTTGGTGGACCGGATGTCCATCTCCTCTCCGATCTCACGGATGGTGGGCGGAAAGCCGCGCTCCTCGGTCTGCCGGACGATGAAGTGGAGGATCTCGCGCTGTCTGCCGGTCAGCTCTTCCATCGTGCCCTCCACTGGACGCTTTCCAAGCGAGTTCCACCCTGCCTGAACGGGCGTGCAGAGTCAACACTTTCGCCAGGGCCGGCGAAAACCTGCAAGCCCCCGGGATGCTGTGGGAAGGTCTCGCTCCACGTGCCCACCCGTCTCGTGGCTGCTGTGCTGCTCGGCGCCTCGGTCCTCGCGGCGTGTTCCGGAGTGAAGGTCCGCCAGGGACCCCAGGCAGGGGAGGTCGTCACCGAGCGGACCCGCTACCGGTTCGGGGAGCCGGGGCCCGACTGGCGGCGGGTGGCGCTCGGAGACGTGGACGTCTCCTGGGTGCGAGACTCGAGTGGTCACACCCTGGCGGTGAGCTCGATGTGCGCGGACTACAACGAGGCCTCCCTCACGGCGCTGCGCCGGCAGCAGATGGTCGGCTTCACCGCGACCGAGCGGGTGGAGGAGCGTGAGGAGATGGTGGACGGACGCGCGGCGCTCTTTTCCCGCTGGCGAGCCAAGCTCGACGGCGTCCCGGTGGAGCTGGGCCTCCTGACCCTCAAGAAGGACGGCTGCATCTACGACTTCACCTACACCTGCCCCCGGGGCGCCTACGACGAGCAGCTCCAGGCGTTCACCAGGCTGGTCCAGGGCTTTGCCACGGAGCGAGTGAAGTGACTGCGCCGGACGACGAGTACAGCTCCGAGGAGTCGGACCGCGAGTCGCTCGGCGCCATCGTCGGTCAGGAGCTGGAGAGCCTCATTCCCTTCCGGGCCAAGTTCCGGCGCGGCATGGCCCAGCTCGGCGGGATGTTCGTCCTCGCCGGCCGTGCGCTCGCCCGGGGAGTCCAGCCGCCGTCCAGCTTCGGCGCCATCGTGTACCAGGTGGAGTCGCTCGGGGCGCGCTCCGTCTCCATCGGCACGCTGACCGCGGCGTTCGCCGGTCTGGTCATCGCGATCCAGTTCGGGTTCTTCCTCGCCCGCTTCGGCGTCCAGCACACGGTGGGGAAGGTGGTGGTCCTCACCCTGTTCCGGGAGCTCGCGCCGGTGCTCACCGCGCTCACCGTGGGGGGCCGGATCGGCAGCGGCATCGCCGCCGAGCTCGGCTCGATGAAGGTCACCGAGCAGGTGGACGCGGTCCGCGCACTGGGGGCGGATCCGATCAAGCGGCTGGTCGTGCCCCGGGTCTACGCCTGCCTGGTGGTGATGCCGATGCTCACCGTGCTCGCCGACGTGACCGGGTTCCTGGCCGGCGCCTGGGTCACCAAGTTCGAGTACGACATCTCGTTCGCCCAGTTCTTCACCTCGGCCCTGGACACCGTGGACGAGAGCGACTTCCTGTCCGGGGTGGGCAAGTCCGTGGTCTTCGGTCTGATCATCGCGGTGGTGGGCTGCTACAAGGGCCTTCACGTCGAGGGCGGGACGGAAGGGGTAGGGCGAGCCACCACCCAGACCGTGGCGGTGTCCTCGGTCGCCGTCTTGCTCGCCGATTTCTTCCTGACCAAGCTTCTCCTCACCATCACGTGACCGCGCCCGCAGCCACGCCCGCCTCCTCCGAGGCGCTGATCCGCTTCGAGGGCCTCCACAAGGCCTTCGGCCCCAAGGTCGTCTTCGACGACCTCTCGCTCGAGGTGCGCCGGGGCGAGACCCTCGCCGTCATCGGCGGCTCGGGCGCCGGGAAGAGCGTGCTGCTGAAGTGCCTCATCGGCCTGATGGACCCCGACGACGGGCGCATCATCTTCGACGGGCAGGATCTCACCGGTTTCGGGGAGAAGGAATTCCTCCCCATCCGCCGGCGGGTGGCCATGGTGTTCCAGGCGTCGGCGCTGTTCGACAGCATCTCGGTGGGCGAGAACATCGAGTACCCCCTCCGGGTCCACTTCCCGGAGATGTCGGACGAGGAGCGAGCCCATCGCGTGGCGCGGGTGCTCTCCCTGGTCAACCTGCCGGGCATCGAGGCGATGCGTCCATCGGACCTCTCCGGTGGCATGCGCCGGCGGGTGGGGCTGGCCCGTGCCATCGCCACCGAGCCGCACGTCATCCTCTGGGACGAGCCCACCACCGGGCTGGATCCGATCAGCACGCGCATCATCGACAACCTCATCAAGGGCATGCGGGCCAAGCTCCGCTGCACCTCGATCGTCGTCACCCACGACATGCAGAGCGCGTTCTCGGTGTCGGACCGCATCGCCATGCTCGCCAGCCACCGCATCGTCCAGGTGGGCACCGTCGCCGAGATGCGGGCCAGCACCGTGAAGGAGGTCCGGGCCTTTCTCGACGCCCGCAAGGGCGAGGCCCGGGTGGACTGACCGATGACCACCGGGACCGCCACCCAGCGAGAACGCCGGCTCGTCGTCCGGGCCGGCCTGTTCGTGGGCACCGCCCTGGTCCTCTTCGGGATCGTGGTCCTCCTCATCGGCAAGGAGAACCGGCTGTTCGATCGGCAGGTCCGCTACCACGCCTTCTTCGAGAACGTGGAGGGTCTCAAGCGCGACTCGCCCGTGTGGCTCGGTGGCCTCGAAGTGGGCCGCGTGGTGTCGATCTCCTTCTCCCCGGATCTGGGGGACAAGAAGATCGACGTGGTGATCGAGATGTCCAAGTCCTTTGCCGCGCGGGTGCGCACCGACTGCGTGGCCCGGGTGGGCGGGCGCGGCGTTCTCGGGGACAAGGCGATCGACATCTCGCTCGGCACCGCCGAGGGGGACCTCATCCCGCTCGACGGCACCATCCCCAGCGGCTCGTCAGGGGACCTGACCTCGCTCCTCAAGTCGGGCGGAGCGCTGATGGACAACCTGCTGGCAGCCAGCGAGAACGTCCGCAGGCTCACCGATGCCTTCGGCCAGCCGGAGGTGTCGCGGGACCTCACCGCCTCGCTGGCCAGCGTCCGGAGCATCCTCCAGGGGATCGAGAAGGGGAACGGGGCCCTCCACGCCCTGATCTACGACCAGAAGGGCGCGGCCCAGACCCGCCAGCTGCTGGAGAAGCTCGCCGGGGCCTCGGGACAGGCCGAGCGCGCGCTCGAGCAGGTGACCCGCATCCTCGAGGACGCCCGGAAGGGAGAGGGTGCGCTCCACGCGCTGCTCTACGACCCCAAGGCCGGCAAGGCGGTGGGGCAGCTCGGGGACGCGGCCGGGGAGATCGCCACCCTTCTCCACGACGCCCGCACCACCGAGAACGGCGCGATCCACCAGCTCGTCTACGGCGACGCCCGGGACCTCTTCAAGAACCTGGGCGCGATGTCCGAGGACCTGCGGGTCATCACCGGGAAGGTCCGGGCCGGGGAGGGGACCCTGGGGGCGCTGGTGGTGGACCCCAGCGTCTACGACGACCTCCGGACCGTGCTGGGCAACGTGAAGCGCAACCGGGTCCTCCAGGAGCTGGTGCGCATCACCGTGAGCAACCGGGGCGGCATGGAACAGGCCGGCCACCCCACCGACGGGCGTCCGCTGACCACGGTCTCCGAGCCGCCACCGGCCCCGCCCCCGCCCCCGCAGTCCGCTGCCCCGCGCTCGGACGCCGCGCGATGACCGGCGAGGAGACTGCAGCCCCCGCGGCTGCGTCCGTGGGGTGGGTGCTCCGGCTGGGAGCCCGCGCCGCCGTGTCCTCGGCCCTCGCCGTGCTGGTGCTGGCAGGGGTGATCGCCGCCTCCCAGGTGGTGTGGCGCACGCTCCCGGGGGTGCTCCTCCTCGGCGACCCGGCGCTCCGTCTCGAGGAGACGCTGCTGCTCTCGGGCATGGCGCTGCTCGTGCTCGCCTCGCTGGTCCGCGCGGTCGTGCTCGCGGTGGCGGTGCACTCCGGGGCCGCGCGGCTCCGCGCGTCGGCGGCGCCCCCGTCCATCTCCGCTGCTCGCGCGGGCCTCCGGGGCATTGCCTGGGCCGCCGTCGCGGTGATCGTCGATCAGCTGCTCGGGCTCTGGTTCTGGGGCGTGCTGCTGGCGAGCGGCGCCGCGACCTTCCTCGGTGGGCCGCTGGTCTCGTTCCTGGGCGTCACGGGGGTGGCCCTGGTGCTCACCCTTGGCTTGTTCCTCGGGCCGGCGGCGGCGCTGTGGCTCGAGCTGGGGCTGGTCGCCTCGGTGGTCAGGCCGGCCAAGCTGGGCGAGGCCGCTCGGACGTCCCTGGAGACGTTGCTCGCCCGCCCCGGAGCGGTGGTGGCGCTCTGGCTGCTGACCGCGATGCCGGCCGGCTTCCTCGCCGCCGGCGTGCAGGTGCTCCAGGCGGGAGCTCCCGGGCCGGGCCGGGCCGCGGGCGCCGCCGCCGGTGTCGCCGTGGTGCTCGGGGCACTCATCGAGGCGCTGGCGACCCTGATCCGGCTCGATGCGCTGGCGGCGCTGGTGCTCGATCGGATGAGGGAGCTGCCGCCGCCGCCCGCGAGGCCACGGGCGGAGCCGGTCCCGGTGGCCACGCTCGTCCCCTCCGCAGAGGTGATCGAGGCGCGCCCGGTCGGTCCGCTGTCGCCGTGGACGGGAGGAGGCCCTCGATGAACCTGCAGGGCTTCCATCACCTCGCGATCCAGGTGAAGGCCCTGGAGGACGTCGCGGGCTTCTACCGCGAGGTGCTCGGGCTCCGGGAGATCGAGCGGCACCACGCGGACGACGGCGGGCTCCGGAGCATCTGGCTCGACGTGGGCGGAGGAGGGTTCCTGGCCCTCGAGCGGGTGGAGACGGCCCCGTCGCCCGACCCGGCGTTCCGGGATGGCCGTCCGGGACTGTTCATGGTCGCGCTGCGGATTCCCCGGGCCGATCGTGCCCGAATCCGCGCCCAGCTCGACCGGCGCGGCATCCCGCTGGTCCACGAGACGCGCTGGACGCTCTATGTCCGGGACCCGGAGGGCAACCGGGTGGCGCTCAGCCACCATCCCGACGGCTGAGCGCAACGGCCCCCCGCCGCGATTGCTAGTGGTGGTCCTCCATCAGCTCGGGGTTGTGCCACCAGTGGGTGGACCGCGAGCGCTCGACCCCCGGAGCGGCCGGGACCGTCTGCTGCGACCGGAGCGTGTTCTGCAGCCCGCCCGGAGAGACGAAGGGGAGCATCAGCTCGGGCACGGTGTAGAGCCGCCCGTTCTTCATCACCCCCTGCACGTTCGCCAGGTCCTCGATCGTGGTGAGCGGGTCACCGGCGATGAAGGCCAGGTCCGCCAGCTTCCCCGGCTCCACCGTTCCCAGGTCCTTGCCCACGCCCACCTCCGTCGCCGTGAGGGAGGTCGCCGACTCGAGCGCCTCCCACGGCTGGAGGCCTCCCAGCCGCACCTGTGCCCGGAGGTTCAGGTGGAGCGCGGTGGCCACGTTGTCCAGGGGCGAGTCGGTCCCGGCGAGAATGACCCCGCCGCCGCGGCGGATGGCGGCGACGGTGTCCTCCTCCTTCTGCAGGCTGTCGCGGGCGACGGTCTGGTCGGTGCTGACGGCCGCGTCCCGCTTGGCCACCAGGAGCACCTGGTCCCAGGGGGTGTTCAGGGTCGTGAGTCGGGGATCCTCCACCATCGTCGGGTCGTCGGCGTAGAGGGTGGAGCTGAAGGTGGTGCTGATGTCGAAGGCGTCGGTTCGCTTGAACACCGTTCGCATGTCCTCGTAGCTGATGCCCGCGAACGACCGGGTGTAAGAGAAGCCGGTCCGGGTGGTGGCGCTCACGTGCGTCTGCCCGTCCTCGCCGTAGGCCATGGGCGAGAGCATGTAGTGGGAGGCGGTCCAGACCTTCATCCGGTCGTGCACCCGCTGGGTGATCCGTGCGTTGTCCTCGTGCCGGAGCCGGACGTAGGTCTTCACCATGTCGTACTCCAGTGCCTCGGCCCGGGAGATCTCCCGCTCGAACTGCTCGTCCGACCCGTAGGTCGGTCGCATGAAGTTGTAGAAGACGCGCTCGCCGTCGATCGCCTCGCCGGTGGCGAAGAACCGCGGACCGACACGCTGGCCCGAGCCGTAGGCCTCGCGCGTCTCCGCAGCCCGGTAGACCGGGTCACCCACGGAGTTGAGCGAGGTGACCCCGTAGACCATCCACAGCCTCCCGAGCCGGGCGCCGTAGAACTTCCCGGAGATCCACTCGTGGGTGTGCGACTCCCAGAGCCCGGGGATGACCGTGAGCTGCGAGGCGTCGATGAACCGCGCGGTCTTGTCGCCAGGGTCTCCGCCCGTGGCCTGGTGCGGGCGGATCTCCTGGATCCGGTTGCCCTCGATCACGATGTCCACGTCCTCCCGGACATTGGGACCTCGGCCGTCCCAGAGCTTCCCGGCGTGGACGATGACCCGGCCCTGGGACATCTGCGGCGTCCAGGACAGGTCGACCCCCACGGTGGCGGGCGTGCCGCCCTCGCGGGGGATCATCCGCAGCTCGCCGTTGGACAGGTAGAGCAGGCTCTTCGAGTCACCGCTCCAGGACGGCGCGTCGGTGGCCTCGAAGTTGATCCGCTTCGCCTCTCCGGTGGGCACGCCGTGCTCGTCCACCGGACGGACCCAGAGGGTGCTCTCCATGACGAAGGCCACCGCCGAGCCGTCCGGCGCGTAGACCGGTCCGTCCTCGCCGCGGGTGCTGATGGACTTGAACGGCGACGGCTCGGTGTAGGTCAGCGCGCCAGAAGCCACGTCCACCGTCAGGATCTGGCTCGTCCCCTCGCGGAAGCGGCGCGTGTAGGGCTTGAGAGCGCCCACCGCGATGGTCTTGCCGTCCTTGAACCAGCTGGGCTTGCTGGGGGCGAACAGCGAGGCGATGACCTGCCGGACGTTCCCGGTGCCCAGGTCGAGCACGAAGGTGGCCCCGGTCTGGTCCTGGAACGCGAGCTGCGAGCCGTCCGGCGACCAGGCGGAGGAGACCTCCGCGCCGACGATCGAGCTCACCCGTGTCTCGTCCCCGGACTCGAGATCGAGCACGTACAGGTCCTCGGTTCCCGCCTTGTCCGAGGAGTAGGCGATGCGCTTGCCGTCCGGCGACCAGGAGGGATCGCACTTGTAGTAGCTGTCGCCCGTCAGCTGCTGGGGCGCCTCGCCGATCTTCATCAGCCAGAGCTGGTTCAGCGCCTGGAACACCACGCGGGTGCCGTCGGGAGAGAGCGCGGGGCCCACGATGCCCTTCGCCTGGCGCGAGTCGCGGGAATCGAAGTCGAAGTGCTTCCGGCTGTAGCGCGCGCGCTGCATCCGGTACGCGGCGGAAAAGGCGATCTCGTCGGTGCTCCCCCCGGAGAGGTCCGTGACCCGGATCTTTCCGTCGGCCGTGTAGAGCAGCCGGTCGTTGGAGAGCCAGGTGGCGTGGAAGGGGAAGACGTCGGTGCTGGTCCCGACCTGCTGCTCGGACACCATCAGGGTGCTCTTGTTCGCCGCGAACTGCTCGTACGCGACCCGGGTCCCGTCGGGTGACACGACCGGCGAGTTGAGCCGGAAACCGGTGGGAGCGGTGATGAGGGTATGGGCAGTGCCCGAGGCATCCATCGCCTGGATCGTCGTCCCCACCGCGCCCGCGCCGCTGATGAAGACGATCTCCTTGCCGTCCGGAGTCCAGCTCGGCTCGAACTCGTCCGCCGGACCGCTCGTCCACTGCGTCAGCTCACCGGTGGCCACGTCCACCACCCAGATGTCGTAGCTGCCGGCGAACGCCCGGTCCGAGGAGAAGGCGATGCGCTTGCCGTCCGGGGAGAAGCGGGGGTCGCGATCGTCGCCGTGCCCGTCTGTGAGCTGGTGGAGGCCGCTTCCGTCGGGCTTCATCACCCAGATGTGGAAGGTGCCGGTGGCAAAGGACTGGAACGCCACCAGCTCGCCGGTGGGCGACCAGTGCGGCCGCGAGGGCTCCTGGAAGTCGTCGGTGATCTTCTCCGCCTTGCCGCCCGAGATCTTGAGCGACCAGAGATTGTTCTGAAGGTCCATGATCACCGTCTGCCCATCCGGAGAGACGGTGGCGGCGATGTTTGTGCCCTCGTGGAAGACGAGATTCCGGGTGGAGCATGAGCTGCCGCTCGGCACCGCGGCGAGTCCCCCGAAGAGAACGGCCGTGAGCACGAGGAGTGCGAGGCGCGACGATCGACGCTGTGGGTGCAAGGGTCCCTCCTCCTGTTCCTGTTCCCGTGCCCGGCGCGGCCATCCGTGCCGGGACGTTGGGCGCGCGAGTAGGCGCTCTTGCGGTCGGAGGCGCCGCAGCGAAGCCATCGGGTGTCTTAAAGCTGTCGATGCGAACGCAACGGACGGGCGGAGGGCTGCCAGGCGCACGGCCCCGCGTCGACGCGATGCGCTTTGACAGGCGGTCTCGACGCTCGAGCGACGCGCTGCGTGGCGAAAGAGACGCGAGCACCCGCTCGCGACGGAATCAAGAGTGACACGCGTCTCCGTCTGTCACCCGACGCCCTGCGTGTGGAGCGTGCTCCACCGTCAACAGCGTGGCAGCCTGAGTGCCGCCTGGTCGACGGCCGCGTCGTTCGAAGGAACGTCGTCCCAGTCGGCACGTCCGCCGTGGACGCCAGGGCACACCGATCACCGCGCCGCGGGCGGATCGACCGGCGCGGAATCCCTCTGTCCACGAGACCCGCTGGACGCTCCACGTCCCGGACCCGGAGGGGGGTGGCGCTCAGCCACCACCCGGAGGGCTGACCTAGCGGCCGAGGGGCGCTCAGCTCGCCGTCGTTCAGCACGGAGATCCGGCCGCGGGGGTCGATCGACGTCGGGGCGTACGCGGTGCTCCACGAGGTGCGCCCCGCCCCGATCACGAGCTCGGGCGGGTGCCGCGGCGGCGGATCAGCCGCCGTTGGTCGGCTTCAGCTCCACGTCGTAGCGGAGGCTCTGCTCGTTCCGGAGCACGAACGACTGCTGCCACACCGCATCTCCGAGCGTGACCTTGAGGTGGTGCGTGCCCTCGAAGAGGTGCAGGTCATCCACCGGGCTCGAGCCCACGACGCGGCCATCCACGATGACCCGTGCCCCCTGCGGCGCGCGGACCGAGAGCGTGCCCCGACCCAGCGTCAGGTGGAGCGGGGTGACCGCATCCTTCTTCACCGTCACCACCCGCGACTGGTTGATGCCCTTCGCCTGATCGCTGAGCGTCAGCACGTGGCGCCCGGGAGTGGCCGGGATGACGATGGGCGTCCGGCCGAAGGGCTTCTTGTCCAGCGCCACTTCCACCGGCGGATCCGTCACCAGGTCCAGCCCGGTGGTCATGAAAGCGCCCTGGGGGCGGCCGTCCGCGACCGCGGGCTTCGCGGCAGCGCCGGGGGCCGGAGCAGCGGCGGGCGCGGGAGCTGCCACGGGCGCGGCAACCGCCACGGGTGCGGCAGCCGCCACGGGCGCGGGAGCGTGGTCCACCGCGGGCGCCGCGGCCGGCGCCGTGCCGGTGGCGACCGTCGAGGCGGGCCGGGTGCCGGCCGCCGCCGGACGCGCCGCCTGCTCCTGGCCGGGGGGCACCACGATCATCGGCCTGGGCACCGCGTGCCGGGCCTGGAGCAGGAACGCGACGCCCAGCGCGCTCGCCACGACCACCCCGAAGACCAGGGGCACCTTCGAGCGCCAGTCGAACCGCGGCGCCTCCAGCTCCGCCAGCTCGCGCTGGGAGATGGGGATGGTGGGGGACTCCGAGGCCTTGGGGGGTTGCGCCGCCCAGGCCCGGGCGTGGGCCTCCAGCGCCGCGTCCAGCACCTGCTTCCGCGCCGCGCGCGGCGAGTCCTGGGCCGGGAAGTGGTGCTCGAGCAGCTCGGAGAGCTGCGCCGGGGTCGAGAGCGGAGCGAGCACCTCGTCCACCGCGTCGCGGAAGGCGAGGCCGGTCTTGTGCCGCTCCGAGGCCCGCTTCGCCGTCGCCTTCCGGAGCAGCTCCTGGACCGGCAGAGGCAACCCATCGAGGGGCAGCGGCGCGGTCATCACCGCCTGGTCGAAGTCCGACTCCTTGTCCCAGGGCATCCGCCCGGTGAGGCACTCGTACAGGACCAGCCCGAGGAGGAAGACGTCGGTCTGCGCCGTCTGCGCGGCGCGGCCGCCGATGATCTGCTCCGGCGCGCAGTAGCGGCGGCGATTCACCACCCGCTGCCCGTTGGTCTCCTTGGGCGCGACCGCCAGCGCTCCGTAGCCCCCCACCTTCGCGCGCCCGGAGAAGGCGAGCATCACCGTCTCGGGTCGGAGATCGCCGTGGATCAGCGGAGTGCCGTCGTCGTTGCCGGCCACGTGCGCGTAGTGGATGCCCAGCGCGCAGTCCACCGCGATGCGCCCGGCGAGGCCCGGGGAGAGCTTGCCGGTGTGCTCGAGCACGTCCCGGAGCGACTCCCCGTCCACGTACTCCACGACCCGGGCCAGCCCGTGGTCGAGCGTGGCCAGGCCGTGCACCTTCACGATGTGCGGATGCTCGAGCGTGACCGCGCGCCGCGTGTCTCGCTGTAGCTGGGAGAAGCGGTCCTCGTCCTTCGGCAGATCAGGCGGTGCCCAGACCAGGACCACGGGCCGCGCGGAGGCCTCACGCTCCTCGAGCCCCAGCATGGCGCTCGACCGGGTGCCCGCCAGCAGCGGCCCCGCAGTGCGATAAGTCGGGACGATTCGGGTCACGCTGGAGCGGCACTCTACTGCGCTTGCTCGGGCACCGAGAAATCGACCGGGTGCATGCTTACCCGGGTTGTGTCCAGGAGTCGTACCCGGCGATCGGGTCTGCTGCGACCCTTACAGTCTGAACGTGACGAGGTAGTTGCGACCCGCACGTCTCACCACGAGCAACACCGACCGCGCGTGCCGCGCGGAGATCAACGCCTCCCGGAAAGTTCCGAGGGAATCCAGGGCGACGTTGTTCAGCCGGACGATGAGGTCTCCCCGGTCGATCCCGAAGGCCTCGGCCTGGCTCTGCGCGCGCACGGCCGAGACCGTCAGCGTCCCGCGGGAGGGGGTGAGCCGGAGCCCCAGCCGGTCCCAGGCGAAGGCATCCGCCTGCTCCGATGGGAACCCGGTGGGGGTGACGGTGACTTCCACCCGCCGCCCCTCGCGCCAGAGGACGAGCGGCATGGCCGCACGGGCCGGGTAGCCCCGGAGCCTGGCCTGGAGCTCGTCCGTGTCCTGCACCGGCGTCCCTCCCAGCTCCGCCACGACGTCCCCGGGTCGGATGCCTGCCGCAGCCGCGGGGCTGCCCGCATCCACCGACTCCACCACCACGCCGTCGCTCCGCTCCCAGCCCAGCTTCCGGGCGACGGGAGCCGTCAGGTCCATCGCGTTGATGCCAACCCAGGCGGGCCTGACCTTCCCGAAGCTCTTCAGCTCCTGGACGATGCGCCGCACCTTGTCCACCGGGATGGCGAAGCCGATGCCCTGCGCTCCGCTGAAGATGGCGGTGTTGATGCCGATGACCTCGCCGTCCAGGTTCATCAGCGGCCCACCCGAGTTGCCCGGGTTGATGGCCGCGTCCGTCTGCAAGAAATCGATGTAGAGCTGATCATTGGCCTTGAAGCTCCGGCCCACGGCGGAGAGCACGCCGGAGGTGACCGTCTTGGTGAGCCCGAAGGGGCTGCCGATGGCCACCACCGTCTCGCCGATCATCAGATCGCTCGAGGTGCCGAGCTTCGCGGCCGGGAGTGGCGTCTTCGACTGGACCCGGAGCACCGCCAGGTCGTTCTGGGCATCGGCTCCGACCACCTCGGCGTCGATCTGGCGCCCGTCCGCCAGCACCACGTGCACCGCCGAGGCCCCGCGGATGACGTGGTCGTTGGTGACGATGGTCCCCGATGGGTCGATGATCACCCCCGAGCCCAGCGACTGCACCGTCTGCCGCTGGGGACGCCGGCCATCGCCGAGGAGGAGCTCCTCCAGGGGCGAGCCGCGCATCCTGCGGTCCACCACCTGCTCGGTGCCGATGAACACCACCGCCGGCCCGACCTTCTGGACCACGTCCGTCACCGGGGAGCGTCGCCGGGCCACGTCCGCCCGGGCCGCCGGAATCACCAGCAACCCGAGCGCCACCACCGAGAGAGGGCGCATCAGCGTCCTTCCCCTCCGCGCTGGGAGCGCAGCGCCCAGCCGATCATCTTGTAGAGCAGCCGGGCCCCCACGTTCCCGTCCCACTCGTCGCCTTCCGGTCCTGGCGCCACCTCGTCCAGATCCATCCCGATGATTCTCCGGCCCGAGCGCACCACCCCGGCGACGAGCGCGGTGGCCTCGGGGAAGGACAGACCCCCCGGCACCGGGGTCCCGGTGTGCGGGCACAGGGTGGGATCCAGCCCGTCGATGTCGAAGGAGAGATAGACCTGCTCCGGGAGCGCCTGGACCATGCGGTCCACCTGCCGGGCCCAGGGCTCGCCCTCGAACGCCCGCCGCTTGAGCTCGGGGTCGGTGTGGATGAGCACCCGGCCGCCCGAGGAGTCGACCAGACGGAGCTCGGCCTCGGAGATGTCGCGCAGGCCCACCTGGACCAGCCGCGATACCTCCGGCAGCAGGCGGACCACGTTGTGGAAGATGGAGGCGTGCGACCAGGTGAAGCCCTCGTATGCATCCCGGAGGTCGGCGTGCGCGTCCAGGTGGAGGACGCCCATCCCCGGATACGCGTGCGCGTGGGCGGCGATTGCCCCGTAGATGCTCCCGTGGTCACCGCCCACCGTGGCGACCAGCTTCCCGTCGGCGATGAGCCGGGCCACGGTGCGCTCGAGCCAGCCGTTGAGCTCCTCGCAGATCGCATTCACCCTCATCAGGCCCGCGTCCCCGGGCGGGGCACCGCCGGCCTCGATGATCGGTCCGGCGAGCTTCTTGGCCTCGGCGTTCCAGACCCGCACCCGCGGTTCCTCCGGGAGCATCGCGATTCCATCGACGTACGGACGGCCGGTTTCCAGATCGAACAGGTCCACCTGCGCCGAGGCCCGCAGCACCGCCGACGGGCCCTCGGCCGCACCGCCTCCGTAGGAGGTGGTCGCCTCGAACGGGACGGGCACCAGCACCACCCGCGCCTCGTCGACGGAGTGGGGGAGGCCGTAGGCCTTCCCCGGAAATCCCGGGGCACCGGGGTCGAAGCTCATCGGCCGCTCCATGCGAGGACGATCTTTCCCACGTTCCGGTCCGCCACCAGATGCTCGAACGCCTCGGCCACCTGGTCCACCGGAAGGACCCGGTCCACCACCGGCCGGTAGGTTCCGCGGGCGAAGAGCGGGAGCACGTGCCGCTCCACGGCCCGGGCGAGCGACATCTTCTCCTCGAGGGGCCGGGCCCGCAGGACGGTGCCGGTGATCTGCGCGCGCTTGCCCAGCGCGAGGCGGAGATCGAGCTCGCTCCTCACCCCGTCCACGGTGCCCACCAGCATCATCCGCCCCCGCGGGGCGAGACAGGCCAGCGATTCGGCCGTGTAGCGGCCACCGACGAGGTCGAGGACCAGGTCCACTCCTTCGCCGCCGGTGAGCTCCAGCACCTGCTCGGCGAACCGCGGGCCGTCGCGGGCCACCGTGAGCGGGGTGAAGGGGACCAGCGCTACCGCGCGCTCGAGCTTGCCTGCGTCCCGGCCGGTCCCGATGGCGGTGGCGGCCGCGGCCTGGACGACCTGCGCCGCCGCGGTGCCCACCCCGCTCGCCACCGCGTGCACCAGCACCCGTTCGCCGGCGCCGAGGCGGCCCTGGAGCACCAGGGCGTCGAAGGCGGTGAAGAAGGCCTCGGGAATGGCCGCCGCCTCGGTGAGCGGCACCCGCTCGGGGACGGGTACCGCCTCCCGCTCGTGGGTGACCAGCCGCTCGGCGAAGGCCGCCCCCGGGACCAGCCCCATGACCCGGTCACCCGGCCGGAACCGGAAGGTCCGCGGGCCCGCCGCCTGCACCGTGCCCGCGTACTCCATGCCGGGGAGGTCCGCGGGGGTGCCCGGCGGCACCGGGTACTGGCCGAGGATCTGCAG
>RPRB01000033.1 GCA_003818285.1 Myxococcaceae bacterium | reverse complement strand
CTGCGGGATGCGCAGGTGCTCCCCATCTGGGAGGGGACGACCAACGTCCTCTCGCTGGATCTGCTGCGCGCGCTCACCGGCGAGGCGGGGCTGCGCGACGTGGACGCGGAGCTGAGCCGGGCGTTGGGCATCGCCACCGACGAGGCGCTCGCGCCGGTCCGGTCGAGGGCGCGGGCGCTGATGGACGCGGCGGGTGGATGGTTCGGCGTGGCGCACCAGGCGGGCCCGGCCGAGCTCGAGGGTGGGGCGCGGCGGTTCTCGATGGCCATCGGACGGGCGCTGCAGCTGGCGCTCGCGGCCGAGCACGCGCAATGGCTGCTGGGACGGGGCGACCGGAGCGGCGTCGCGGTCGCCCGTCAGCTCGTGGCGCTCAGCCCGGTGCCGGACCTCGTTGGAGTCATGGACACCGACGAGGCCCGTGTCGTGGCGAGACTCGAGGAGTAGAGCGCGCGCGGCCTCGGGACGCACGACCGGAGCGGTGTCGCGGTCGCCCGTCAGCTGGCGGCGCTCACCTGGCGGGAGTGCTCGACAGCGAGGAGCCCCGCATCGGGGCTGGGGGACTGACGAAGCCGAGCCACGCGGGCGCCGCTCAGGTCCGGATGGAACGGCTGCTCCTGGGCCGGCCCCGGGCTCCGTCCACTCCAACCCGCTCGCGCTCGTGCAACGGCCTGCGAGGTCTCGAACGCTCCGGGGGCAGGCGCGATTCATCGAACGCCACCAGAGTTCGGGGGGCCACACACCTTGCGGCGCCCCCGCCGAGAGCTAGGAGCTCTGCTGCACCGACAGGTGTCCGGGGCGGCCGAGGGAGATCGAACGCCCAGAGGTTATAGCCACAACTTGGACCCTGAGTGCGTGGAACCCAACCGTAACCGCTGAGACGCTGGTCGAGCGACTTCGCCCTGAGTGCAGGTTGTGGCTATAACCTCTGGGCGTTCGATCGTGCCCCGCCGGCCGGAGCCGCCCGGCGAGGAGTCGAGGCCCGAGCAGCAAGCCGGCGGCGGTGCCCTTCCTCAGGGCTTCATGCCAGAACCCTTCTGCGCGTTCTGCATGTGCCTCTGCATGCCGGGGCTCTTCACCGAGGGGGTGCGCAGTGCATCGCGTTTATCTCGGATGCGCGGCCAGGCACGCGCGCAGGACACGCTGCGTTCGCGTCAGCGCTGCCCGGCGTAGGGGACCGCCGGTTCGGTCGCAGTGCGCTGGGACAGCTCTGGAGCTCGGTGACGTCAAGGTGTGCGGCGTCCCAGGGGCGCGTCCCGCTCGAAGAACGTCACCCGATGGGCCAGCCGTCCCAGCGCGGCGATGAGCCCGCGCGAAAGCGTCGCCTGCCCGTTGCCCCACGAAGACGAGGCGCGAGGCCGAAGACGCAAAGGTCCCTGTCCGACCGAGGTGGGGTCGGTCCTCCGGGCGCCGCGACGGTCTGCTGCCGAGCAACGGCGGTGCGCGTCGCATTTTTCCGCGGAGCGTGCGTAGGGTGTGCGCCGACCATGCGTTCGGCTTTCAACTTCAACTGGATCGGCGAGCGACTGGCGGTAGGCGGCCGCTTCCCCATGGAGGCGGCGGAGCATCTCGCGCACCGCGAGGGAATCGGAGCCATCGTCGACCTCCGGGTGGAGACCTGTGACGACGAGGCGACGCTGCGCGTGCACGGCCTCGAGTTCCTCCACCTGCCCACCGAGGACTGCTGCGCGATCTCGCCCCGGATGATCGACGAAGGGGTGGAATGGGTCCGGACCCGCCTCGACGCCGGCACGCGGGTGCTCATCCACTGCGAGCACGGCGTCGGGAGGAGCGCGCTCCTGGCGCTGTGCGTCCTCGTCGCGCGTGGAATCGCGCCGCTCGACGCGATGAACCGGATCAAGGTCGCCCGACCGGTCGTCTCGCCGGCGCCGGAGCAGCTCGACGCCTTCCGGACCTGGGCGGGACGCTGGCGGCAACGGACCGGCGCCCGAATCGAGGTCCCGAGCTTCGACGCCCTCGCCTGGGTCGCCTACTCGCACCTCCGCACCGCCGGATGAACATCTAACGCTGGCCAAGGCCCGGTCCGTACGCGGACTCCCGGACTCCCGGCAACATTCGCTGCTCGTGCAAGCGCAGCCCGTCTTCCACACCCTTGCGCCAGCAGTAGAGTCTCCAGGCGTGCGCCTGACTCCCGGAGCGCGGCTGGGCCCCTACGAGGTGCTGTCGGTCCTCGGCACCGGCGGAATGGCCGAGGTTTACCGGGCGCGGGACACCCGGCTAGGGCGTGAAGTCGCCCTGAAGGTCGTCAACGACGCTCTGGCCGGTGACCCAGAGCTGGTGCGGCGCTTCGAGCAGGAGGCGCGACTCGCTGGGTCGCTCAACCACCCCAACCTCGTCGCCGTCCACGACCTCGGCCTCTACGAGGGGGCGCCATATTTCATCACTGAGCTGTTGCAAGGAGAGTCACTTCGGCATCGCCTTTCACGCGGGCGCATCCCGCTCCAATTGACGCTCGAGTGGGGTGCCCAGCTGGCGCACGGGCTGGCCGCAGCCCACACCCGAGGAATCGTCCACCGCGACGTGAAGCCGGACAACGTCTTCGTCACTTCCGACGGACACGTGAAGCTGCTCGACTTCGGCATCGCGAAGCTGGCCGAGGCCGCGCGCGACAAGGGGCCACACGGCCTGATGGACGTCACCGTGACGCCCACCGGCGGCGCGACGAGAACGGGCTCGGTGCTGGGGACGCCGGGCTACATGTCGCCCGAGCAGGTCCGCGGGGAGTCGGTGGACGCGCGGACGGACATCTTCAGCCTCGGCGCGGTGGTCTACGAGATGGTGTCCGGGAAGCGAGCCTTTCCGGGCGCAACAGTGGTCGAGAGCGGCTCCGCCATTCTCCGCGACGAGCCGGAGCCATTGCCCGCCGAGGTGCCCCCGGTCGTGGCCCAGGTCGTGCTGCACTGCCTGGAGAAGGAGCCGGCTCGGCGACCTCAATCCGCAACGGACCTGGCCTTCGAGCTGGAGTTGCTCCGGAACCCGACCGCTTCCACGGGCCCAGTCCCCCGCCCTTCACGCGTCCTTCCGCGCCCGGCGGTGTGGCTCATCGGGGGCGTCGCGGCAGTCCTAGCCGCTCTGCTGGTCGGGCTCGCGGTCGGTCACCAGCGCGGGCCGGGGGCCCAACCCGTCCCCGAGATCGAGCAGGTGACGTTTCGCTTGGGAACGATTGGCAGCGCCCGGTTCCTCCCCGATGGCCGAGTAGCGTTCAGCGCCGCCTTCGAGAACCGTCCTGAGGAAGTCTTCGTCCAGCCGTCCGGGAGCATCTCGCCGCAGGCCCTGGGTCTCCCCGATGTGAGCTTGCTCGGGGTCTCCCGCACAGGAGAACTTGCCATTCTTCTCCATCCCCGCAACTCAATAAATTACGCCCGCCGGGGCACGTTGGCCCGCGTGCCCTCCGTGGGCGGGGTCCCCCGAGAGCTGCTCGAGAATACCGAATATGCGGATTGGTCTCCGGCTGGAGAGCTCGCAGTGGTTCGAGTGAGCGGGGCCACCGGAGCAAGCCGCACCCTCGAATCTCCGCCGGGCAAGGTGCTGTTCCAAACGAGCGGGTGGATCTCGCATCCACGATTCTCTTTTCGAGGAGACCGGATCGCCTTCCTCCACCATCCAGTGTTCTTTGATGACATGGGGGAGGTGGTGGTGATCGACTTGGAGGGCCAGACCCGAACGCTGAGTCGCCGATGGCCAACGACTCGGGGAGTAGCCTGGGCTCCGGATGACAGCGAGGTCTGGTTCGCCGGGGGCCGATGGCCACGGAATCTCCTGTTAGCGGTGAGCCTGGGGGGGAAGACCCGGGAGATGTATCGGGGCTTTTCTAACCTTCGGCTCGAGGATGTCAGCAGGGACGGACAGGTCCTCCTCGGCCATGAGTTGGAGCGTCAGGAGCTCGTCTATGCGGGGGACGGCGCAAGCTCCCAGACTCTGCTCTCTTGGAGCGACTTGAACGGCGTCACCGCCCTCTCGGGCGACGGAAAAAAAGTCCTCTTCTTGGTTCAAGGAGCAGCCCCGACCGGTCAGGCGCTCCAACCTTCCTTCGCGATGCTGCGGACGACAGACGGCGCCGCTGCGCAAATGCTGGGGGAGGGAATACCACAGGATTTGTCCCCCGATGGTCGCTGGGCCCTCGTCATGTCCACCGACCGCACAAGATTGACGGCGCTTCCTACCGGGGCGGGTCAGCCCAGACAAATCGCAACCCACGGTCTGGAAATCGCCGGGGCAGGCTGGATGCCAGACGGAAAGGGCCTGCTCGTGGGAGGGCGGACTCCTCCGGAGAGCGACTTCCGCCTCTACCGACTGGCAGACGACGGCTCCAAGCCGGTTCGCGTCAGCGACGCACCGCTCGTGGAGTCAGGAGGTTGTATCTCCCAGGACGGCCGCTGGGTGGCACTACGCGACGTGAACCGGCAGCCCATCATTGTCTCGTTGAGAGACGGAGCAACAGTGTCGGTTCTATCCGGCCACGCCGATGCTCTTCCCCGTGGCTGTGCGCCCGACGGCAGCCTCTGGCTTAGCCAGGGTGGAGACCACGCACCCGCCCGTCTCCGGCGATTCCGTGTCGACGTGCGCACAGGAAAGGTAGTCGAGGAGCGGAGCGTAGGACCGACGGATCCAAGTGGGGTGACCTCTATTGGGAGACTTGTTCTCACGCCCGACGGTCGACACGTGGCGTTCACTTACTCGCGCAGCGTCGGGTATCTGCACATCGCTCGTGGCCTGGTGCGGCCGGCCGGGAATGAGTCCCGACCCTGACCCAGTCGGGCTGATCACCGTTGCCTGGGCGCTGGACCGGATCAGCGACGCGGCGTGAGCGGGGCGGCAGAGCTCGCGCACGAGACGGGCCAGCGCGCTGAGGTCGAGGCGGCTGCAGGCGTTTTCGCAACAAGGTGGTCGGCCGGCCACCTCCGGGTCGGCCCGGAGTCAGAAGCGGTAGCCGAACCCCAGCGCCAGACGAACGGCGAAGGACGGCCCGAAGCTCGTGGTCTCGGTCGTGGTGGACTCGTTCTTGAAGAGGTACGTCGCTCCGGCGACCGTCAGGTACAGGTAGGTCTGCGAGCCGAGGTCCCGGCTCACCGCCACCGCCGGAGTGAGCTGCAGCGCGGCCGTGGTTCGCGGCGGGGCCTCGCCCGAGGTCTTGAACGACTGGTTCAAGAGCGCCGCCCCCACCGTGAGCCCGACCTCGATGGACACCGGGGCCAGGTCCCACACGTGTGAGGCCTGCAGCTCCACGTCGAACTGGTCCGTCGTCGCCGCGAGGCCGTCATTGGTGTAGCCCGTCCGGCACCAGGCCACCCGCGGCACGAGGGTGATCGGCCGGAGCGCGATGGCCACCCCCACCGCCACGCCCGGACACAGACCGGCGTCGCTCACCAGCGAGGTCCGGAATCTCGCCTCGGCCTCGAGCGAGACGACCGCGTCGCGGTTGCCCTCGCCCTTGCGGACCAGCCGCGCGTACGCCGTGCGCTGGAGCTTCGACTCGTCCACCGTCGCGGTGTTGCCCGGCGCCACGGCCACCGTTCCCTCCAGCAGCACCTCCGGCCCGCGGCCGCGCAAATAGTACCGACCGGCCCGCAGCGAGAGCCGTCGCACCCGGTCCGCGCTGGCCACCTCGCCCACCACCGCGCCGTCGGCGTTCTCCTGGAAGAGGAGCCAGCTCTTCCCCGGTGGCAGCTCGAGCCAGGCCCGGGTCGGCGAGCGCGAGTCGAGCGTGGCCAGGACCAGGTCTCCCGAGCCGCGGACGTCGTACTGGAAGGTGGGGTGCTGCGTGCCGGCGAGCGTCCGGCTGGAGGCGCGGAGCGTGGTCTCGTAGGCGTACCGGTAGGCCTCGTCGAGCGTCACCCGCCCGTCGCGGTTCTCGTCCGCCGCGCCCAGCAGGCCGGAGACCAGCGCGTGGGTGAAGAAGCTGCCCCTGAGCTCGTCCGACTCCTGGCTGTCCTCGGAGGCCGAGCTGGAGGTGAGGAACACCGCCCCCTCGCCGGCCACCCGCTCGCCGAGGTGGATCTCGAACGGCGGAATGGGCGTGCCTCCCTTCACCCGGGTCAGCGCCCCCGAGCGGCAGGCGTCGAGCACCAGCAGCCGGAAGCCGGCCGCCGAGCCGCGGACCAGCTGCTCCAGCTCGGCGAGCTCCAGCCGCGTGCCGCCGAGGTGGAGTGCGCCGGCGTCGGCGTGGCCCGAGTAGTAGACCAGCAGCACCGTGGGCCGGCCCGCGGTGCGCACCCGCTCGTTCACGGCGATGAGGGCCCGGCGCACGGTGGCCGCGTCCTTGCCCTGGAGCAGGACGGTGTTCTCCGGACGGACGCCCCCCACCTCCTGGAGCACCGACGCGACCCTCGCCGCGTCCAGCTCCGCGTACCGGAGCGGGACGTCCGGGGGCTCGCCGACGTCGTTGCCCACCACCACCGCGTACCGCTCCACCTGCGCCACCGCGGCGGCGGGGAGCAGCACGAGCGACAGCGCGATCAGCGCTTGACGAAGCTCCACCGGAGACCCTGACAGTCGGCGGGCAGCGGGATGCCGTCCTGGCCCTGCTCGAGGCCGAGGCGGATGGGTTCGAGCTCCACCGGCGAGGCGCAGAAGATGCCCAGCAGCCGCTCCTCGCCGGTGGTGGTGTCGAGCCGCGTGCCGAGGGGCAGCGGCACCTCGGTGCCCGCCGGAACCTGCGCCGCCCGGGGCGCCTGCGGGAAGTACACCGAGGCCTTGCCCGTCGGGTCGAGGCTGAGCACCGCGACGTACGCCGGGGTGGGCGTGCTCACCGCGAAGCGGACCGCGTCTCCTGCCGAGACGGTCTCGCCCGGCGCGGCGCGCCGCACCTCCTCCCCGTGCTGGACGAACATCGTGAGGCCGAGGCCGCCGCCCTTGGACCGTTCGCCGGCCGGCGGCGGGCGGAGGACGACGACCAGCGACGCGGCGAGCGCGAGGCCGAGCCCGGCCACTGCCGCTCCGGGGATCCGGCGTCGGGGGGCGGGCCGGCCGAGCGCGGCCGGGAGAGGAAGGGCGCGCACCTCCTCGCGGACGCCCCGGATGCCGGCCACGGCGGCGCTGCACGCCGCGCAGGAGGAGACGTGGGTGCCCACGGTCTCGGCGTCGGCGGCGCCGAGCTCTCCCATCATCCACCGGTCGAGTCGGAGGGCGGAGAGGCAGGCGTTCCAGCTGAGCGGGGTGGCGGTGAGGTTCATGCGGTCTGCTCCGCGCGGTCCCAGAGCCCCTGGGCGCGCTCGAGGAGGTAGCCCACCTGACGCCGCGAGCAGCCGAGAAGCTCGGCCACCTCGGCGTGGGTCATCCCGTCCAGGTGGTGGTAGACGACGGCCGCCGCCACGTCCTCGGGCAGCAGCGCCAGCAGGCGGCGCACCTCGGCGGCCGCCTCCCCCCGCGGACCTCCGCTCTCCGACAGCCCGGGGCGCACGTGCAGCTCGAGCACCCGGGCGCCGGTGCGCGCCTTGCGCAGCAGGTTCAGGCAGTGGTGGGTCGTGGCCTGGTATAGCCAGCCGACGATGGAGCCAGCGGAGCGGACCGCGTCCGGGTTGCGCACCAGCGCGGTGAAGATTTCTTGAAGGACCTCGCGCGCGTCGGGCTCGCTGCCGAGCAGAGTCCGGGCACGGCGGAGCACCACGTGTCCGTGCGACCGGTACAGGCTGGCGATGGCCGCGCCGTCGAGGATCATGGGCAAGCCGGGCCGGCCCCGCCGCCCTGCTGACCGAGCCGGAGCACGATGGCCTCGTCGAGGGTGGTGGGCTGGAGCCGGTAAGGCGCCTTGCAGAAGCCACGCGCGGTGCCGGGCGCGTCCGTCCCGTCGTCGGGCACGCCCCGCTGGACCAGGTCGGCGACGCACGCCTCCAGCTGCGGGGAGGCGAGGCAACCGGAGAGGGGGAGCACCCGCAGCAGGTGGTAGCCGGCGCCGAGCGCCTCCCCGAGCCACCACTCGGTCAGCGAGCTCGGCGGGACGTCCGATTCGACGTACAGCACCCAGTGGTCGGCGTCGTAGGTGTAGTTCGGGTTGTAGGACGTCGGCAGGCTGGGCACCTGGTCAGCCGAGAGCCCGTAGGGCACCGCCGCGGCGTTGGCGCGGGCCCAGCGCGGTGCACCGGTGGCAAGCGCGCGGAACGCGGCCTCCGGAGGCGGGGCGTAGAGACGGAGGGTGAACGTCGCCGGAAACCCGGAGGTGACTGGCGCGCGGGTCGCCAGCTGCTGGTCGTCCGTTCCCGGTGGGGGACCACGCTGCCAGAGCATCGCCGCCTCGAGCGGGGGAAGCTCTCCGCTGCTCTCCACCCGGCCCCGGAGGGTCACCAGGGGCTCCCCCTGGTATCCGGGGTCGGTCTGGGCATCGCAAGCCAGCATCGCCGCGAGCACGACGCCGAGTGCCGTTCCGGTGCTTCTCACGGGTAGACGAGCGGCGGGAACTTCACCGTCTGGAGCCACGCCGGCAAGCTTGCCACCTTGGCCGAGCGGACGCCCGCGTCGCTGATCGCGTACACGAACTGACCATCCGCGGAGTCGGCGAGGATGCCGCGGCGGATCCACGGCGACCAGCTGTAGCTCCAGCCCTGGCCGGACCAGGTCTGGTACACGTCCGCCATCGAGAGGCTCCCCTTGGCCTGGATGGTCCCCGCCGCCGGATCGACCTGGAACAACCTCAGGTCGGACACGAAGTCCTGGGACCCGTAGTCGGCGAACGGGATGGCGAGCATCTTCTGGGCCGGAAGCCAGGTGAAGGCCTTCGGATCCCAGAGCGCGTCGGAGTACGACCAGCCCTGACCCACCAGCTGGACGGCCTGGAGCTTGGGGTCGGCGAGGTCGGTGACGTCCAGGAGAGCAACCTTGAGCTGCATCATCCCGCTCGTGCCGGGCTCGCGACCGATGCCGAGGAGGTGAGTGTCGTCGATCGGGTGGAGGTAGCCAATGAACCCCGGCATCTCCAGCTCGCCGACCTTGGTCGGATGGGCGGGGTCGCTCAGGTCGAAGGTGAAGAGCGGGTCGATCTGCCGGGCGGTGATGACAAAGCCGCGCGGGCCCACGAAGCGAGTGCCGAAGGTCTGCTCGTCCGCCCCGTAGTCGGCGGTCTTGCCGGTGAGCTGGAGCGAGCCCCCGGCGGGGGTCAGCACCGAGATCCGGTTGGCTCCCTTGAGCGTGCCCCAGGGAGTTCCGTCCGCGACGCGGGTGGTGAGATGGGTGGCCACCCGGAGCGCTCCGGCGGACTCGTCCATCGAGTACTGGTCGCGCACCGTGCCGTCCACGGTCCCGGAGCCGATGTACGGCGCCCTGTCGGGATCGCGAAGGTCGAAGCCATGGACGTAGGTGGCGTCCGACTGGCCCAGCTCCGGCCACCACCACCAGTGGGAGGTGGCGACGTACAGCGTGTCCTTGGAGGCGTAGACGGTGCCCGGCTCGGCGAGCACGGAGGTCCGACTCTTCAGCGAGTCGTCGGTCAGGTCCACGGTGGCCACGGTGAGAAGGCCCGGCCGGGTCGGCGCGGAGCTGAGGGAGAACTCGGAGCAGGAGTAGGAGATCGACGTGGTGGGCCCGCCGGGGATGCGGACCTCACCCTTCCGGAGCCAGTCGTCGAGGGAGCGGCTGCGGATGAGCGCCTCGTTGGCGGCCTCCAGCTCGTCGAACGCCTTGTTGCGCTGCTCGGGGGTCGCGCCCGGTGGAAGATCCGGCCAGTACCGGATCCCGTCGGGGAAGGGGAGGGTGTCGGACATCACCACCCGGACCCGCTGGTCGATTCTCCGCGCCGAGAGATACGAGCCGGGGAGGAGGATCTCGGCGGTGATCTTCGGCTGCGAGAGATCGCTCACGTCCACGGTGGTGATCTGGGTGACGTCGCTCGCCCAGTAGCCGCAGTACGCATCCGCCGCGATGCCCCCGCCGGGAGCGCAGATCGGATGGTCACCCTCGATCTTCCGTGGGATGTAGACGTTGCTGAAGACCACCACCTGGTCGTCGACGAGGAACATGTCCCGGGGCCAGCCGTCGATCGTCAGGCTCGCGGTCTCGGCCATGGCCTCGGGAGGCCAGGAGGAGAGGAGATGAAGCTTCCCTCCGGCCAGCACTGCGATGCGGGTGCCGTCGTTCTGGACGAAGTCGGCCTCGTTCACGCCCGCCACCTGGGTGTTGGTGCTGCTGACGCTGGTGGGCCCGCCGCCGCCACTCGGTCCGGCCATCGGGCCGCCGGGAGCGCCGGCACCGACCGGGATCCCCCAGTCGCCGATGTAGTAGTCGTACCTCCGGAGCTGCTCGAGGCTGCTCTTCATCTCCAGCACCAGCGCGTCCTCGATCGCGGTCTCGAGCTGGCTGCAGCTGGTGACCTGGGTCAGGAGCGGGTTGCGGTCGATGCCCCGCGGGGCGGGAACCCCGTTGCTGCCCGAGTCGCTGGAACATCCGGTGAGGACGGCGCTCAGGAGCACGGCAGCCAGGACGGAACGAGTCATTCGGATCTCCGGGGAGGCTCTTCGCACAGACCCCTGGACCGCGAGCCATCCCTTCCGGGCAAAGCGAACGTCAGGGTCCTACCTGCTCCCACACGGGGCCGCACGGGGCGTGAATCGGTGGTCCGGCTTCACACAGTCGAGGTCCCGCAACTGTCTGCTGGCCTCCGCAGGGTCAGCTCGCGTGCATAGGTCCTTGGAGCTGCTTCGGGACTCACGACGGGGGCGACGGCGGAGATGGCGCGGAAGCGAGTGCTGATCACAGGGGGAGCCGGGTTCATCGGCTCGCATCTGGCCGACGAGCTGCTCGCGCGGGGGTACCGGGTGCGGGCGCTGGACTCGCTCATCCCGCAGGTTCACGGGGACGCACGCTCCCGCCCCGGGTACCTCGCCGCCGACGTCGAGCTCATCCGCGGAGACGTCCGCGACCGGCGGGCGGTGGAGCGGGCACTGAAGAGGGTGGACGCCGTCTTCCATCTCGCGGCGGGGGTCGGCGCAGGACGGAGCATCCAGGACATCGCCCACTGCAGCAGCGTCAACGACTTCGGCACCGCGGTGCTGCTCGAGGCGGTCGTCCGGAAGCCGGTGGAGAAGCTCGTCGTCGCCAGCTCGACGAGCGTCTACGGCGAGGGGCTCTACCGGACCCCGGAGGGGAGGATCGTCGAGGCCGAGGAGCGGCCCCTCTCGCAGCTGCAGGCCGGCCGCTGGGAGCCGTGCGGGCCCGAGGGCGAGCCGCTCGAGCCGATTCCCACGCCCGAGACGAAGTCCCCCTCCCTCGGCTCGATCTCCGCGCTGGTGAAGCATCACCAAGAAAGGCTGTGCCTGATGGTCGGCCGGGCGCACGCCATTCCCACCGTTGCGCTCCGGTTCTCCAATGTCTACGGACCCCGGCAGGCGCTCGGCAATCCCGACGGCGGGATGCTGGCCACCTTCGCCTCGCGCCTTCTGGCGGGGAACGCGCCGATCATCTTCGAGGACGGACTGCAGCAGCGAGATCTCGTCAACGTGCACGACGTGGTGCGCGCCTGCCGCCTGACCCTCGAGTCCGCCGTCGCCGGCGGAAGGGTCTTCAACGTCGGGAGCGGCAGCAGCATGACCGTCCGCGCCGCGGCCGCGCAGATGGCGGAGGCCCTCGGGCGGCGGGAGCTCCGGCCGCAGATCACCGGCCAGTACCGGGAGGGCGACGTGCGGCACAGCGTGGCCGACACCACGCTCGCCGCGAAGGCGCTTGGTTACGAAGCCCGGGTGTCGTTCACCGAGGGGTTGCTGGAGCTTGCCGAGTGGCTGGCCCGTCAACGTGACCGCCACGAGCTCGCCGGGATCGGCGCCCGGCTGGAGGCGCGGGGATGATTCGGCGGATGATCTGAGCCGGCAGGGAACTGGCAGGGTCCTGCATCCCGTGGTCAGGTGCCACGGCGTCGGAGGTCCCGATGGTCATCCGTGTCTTTCGCGCCCACGTCCAGCCCGGCCGGCAGGCCGACTTCGAGGCCATGGCGCGGCGGCTCTCGGTGCCGCTGGTCCGCAAGCAGAAGGGGCTGCTCGGTTTCTACGCCGGGCGCCCCCTCGGGCACTCGAAGGACGAGTTCGTCATGGTCACGCTCTGGGACAGCGTCGAGTCGATCCGCGCGTTCGTGGGTCCGGACTGGGAGCAGGCCGTCGTCCCGGAGGAGGAGCGGCCCGTGCTCCTCGACAGCTTCGTCCACCACTACGAGGCGTACGCCACGAGCGAGGACTGAAGGAAGCGCGACCGGTTCAGGAACGTCCTCGGCTCAGCGAGGTCAGCTTCCGGCATCTGCACCCACCGGAGCAGCGGGCGGCGGCGGTGGTAGCAGATCGGCCGCCTTGGACGGAAGCTCCTTGAGTCGCGCGCTGTCGATGACCACCACCCGGCCGCGGTCATCCCGCACGAAGGTCCCGGCCGGCTTCTTCGACGTCCCGCCCACCGCGATGCTGCCGAGCGTCTTTCCGTCCTGCCCTTCGAACACGAGCGTCCGCGCCGTGGGCCCGAGCCCGGTCGACTTCGGGTCGGTCGGAAGCTTCTCCTCGGTCGCCTGGGAGCGGAGCGAGGTGAGGTTGTAGAGCAGCGAGCTGGCCTTGAAGGAGTCCGCGACTGCCCCGGTCGGACCGCCGACGTGCCAGCTCTCCGGCCCGCCGTCCGCCGGACGCTGGCGCTCCAGCACGAGCGCGCCATCGCCGCTGCCGATCCGGATCCGGCTCACGTCCTCGGGCTTCGCTCGGAGGACGGAGCGATCGCGCAGCTCGGCCGGGCTCTTGTCCAGCGCCGCCAGCGCGGCCCGCGGCACCTCGGCCAGTGCGGGCCCGTACTGGTCCTCGCGCAGCACGTAGACCGGGTCGGTCTCGGCCTTCCCGGCGGCGAGCCGCACCCGGACCGTCTCGGTGGTCCCGCGCTGGAAGGTCGCCTCGACCACCGGCTTCTCCACCCCGGTGCGCTTTCGCTCGGCCGGGCTGTCCGGGAGGTACTTCGTGGCCTTCGTGCCCCGCAGCGAGCTCAGCCACCCGGAGATGGCGGCGGTGTCCGCATCCTCTCTCGCCGGACGCACGAACGCGTACGGCTGCCCCGGGTCCCGGCCCACGGCCCAGTCGCGCTTCTTGCCACGGACCTCGATGCGGGTGATGCCCAGGTCCCGGACCGCGAGCACGTCCCGGTCGCGGAGATCGAACGTGCCCTTGTCCAGGCTGGACCGCGTCGATCCGTCGACCGAGTAGACCTTGAGATCCCCCTCGCGCTGCAGGTACGCGCTTCCGTCGTAGGGGTTCTCCACCCCGAGGCGCACTGTCAGCGGGGGAACTCCTTCCGCCGAAGCGACGACCTCCACGCCCGGCTTGTCCAGGCCGAACCGATGGAGGTCCTCCGGCGTCGGCTTCTCCTCCACCGTCGCGCGGATCCGCGCGAACTGGAGCGCGCTGACGATCCCCTCGGCGGTCTGCACGTCGGCGGCGGTCTTCAGCGGGCGGGTGATGACCCAGAACTGGTCGGGCAGCCGCGCGAGCTCGGTGGTCTCGCCCTTCGCCTTCACCACCAGGCGGTCGTAGCGGACCGTGTCGGTGCCGCCGTCCGGGCGCGACACGGGCTGGACCAGTCGCTCGGCGGCGCGCTTCTGCTCGTCCTTCTTCTCCTCGCCCTTCATCACCCCGAAGTAGGCGTAGAGCGCGAGGCCGGTGCCGACCACCGCCGCCCCCAGCAGGGTCCAGAGGTTCTTGCTCCGGGCGCTCATGTCACTTGTTGCGGCGGTTCAGCCAGATCGCCAGCCCCACGGCGAGCAGCCCGAAGGGCACCAGGTCGGTGGCCAGGAACCGGATCCGCGCCAGCCGGGGCGCGTCCAGGTCGATGGTGGAGATGTCCCGGTCCGGCGGGCGGATGGTGATCTTCTGCACCTGGCTCGTCGCCCAGGCGAAGGCGTTCATCACCATGTTCCGGTTGGGCTCGTCGCCCCAGTTCTGGTCGACCAGGATCTCCGAGTCGCCGAAGACGACCAGCCGCATCTCGTCGTTCCGCTTCCCCTCCGCGCTCCCCACGTTCCGGGTGGCCTGGAGGACCAGGGGGATGCTTCCCGCCTTGGCTCCGCTCTGCCGCTGCGGATTCTCGGTGGGAGCCTTCACCTCGAACCCGTTGGGCGAGGTGGTGAGGACCGCCGCGACCTCGGTCCCCTCCGCCAGGCCCTCCTTGAGCGCGGTCAGCCCGCGCGCGGTGGGGAATTGGAGGTTGTACTGGGCCTTCTTGAGGTCGCGGGCCAGCTCGGTGTCGCCGAAGAAGTGCGACACCACCAGGTACGGGCTGTCGATGGCGTAGACGTCGTCGGCCACCAGCCCCGGGTCGACCTGGATGCCGTACCGGGCAAGCACGGCGTCCAGCCCCGGCTCGGCGGAGGCCTCGGCGAAGTAGAGCATCCGGCCGCCCTGCTCGAGGTACTTCCCGAGCTGGTCCGCCTCGGTCTTTCCGAACTTGCTCCGCGCGCCCGCCACCACCACCAGCGCGGCGTCCTTCGGGACCTCCTTGCCGTCGGCGAGGTTGATGGTGCTCGGAACGTAGCCTTCCTGGAGCAGCGTCTTCCGCAGCTCGCTCAGGGAGCCGGGGTCGCGGGGCTGACTGGGCTCGAGCGGCCACTCGCCATGCCCGGTGGTGAAGTAGACCTTCTGCTCGCCGACCGCGTTCAGCTTGATCAGCGCGTTGGTGAGGTCCTGCTCGGTGACCCCGCCCGAGACCGACACCGTGGTGTGGTTCTCCTTGTCACCCGAGCCGCGGGTGAGGACCAGCGTCGTTTGGCCCTCGCGCAGCTGGAACTTCTGCGCCAGGTCGGGGGCCTTCCGCGGGTCCTTGAACACCACCTCGAACCGGTCCGGCGCCAGCTCCCGGTACCGCTGGAGCAGCCGGTCCACCTGCTCGTAATCCGGATCGCTCGGGGCGAGGAAGGCGTAGGCCCGCACCTTTTCCTTCAAGGAGGCGAGGGCGCTCTTGGTCTGGGGGGCGAGGGTGAAGATCTTCTTGGTGGTGAGGTCCCAGCTCTTGCCCTTCTTCGCGGTGACGTAGTTCACCGCCACCAGACCGATCAGCACCACGAGGACGGTCGCGATGGTGGAGACCAGGTAGAAGGTGCTCCGGCGCGAGGCGAACTGCCCGAACTCTCCGAGGTTGGTGGCGAAGTAGGCACCGATGAGGAGCACGCCCAGCGCAGCCTTGACCGCCGCCATCCACGGGGAGCCCGTGGTCACGAAGTAGGTGTAGGGGGCGGAGAGCAGTGCCACCAGCCCCAGCGCTCCGAGGATCTTTCCCAGGGTGCGGGTGTTCATCGGTCAGGCCCAGCGCTGCGCTTCCACCGTGCGATGGGTGAGCAGCAGCGAGAAGAGGATCACCGAGAGGAAGAAGACCAGTGCCTTCAGGTCCAGCACGCCCCGCGAGAGCGTGGACAGCTGCGAGCTGAACGACAGGTGATTGGCGATGCTCCGCCACGGCTCGTCGGCGCTCTGGGCCAGACCGCGGAGGAGCATCCAGGGAAGCAGGATGGCGAAGGTGAGGAACGCCGCGAGCATCTGGCTCTCGGTGAGGGAGGAGACGAACATTCCCACCCCGAGGCAGGTGGCGCCCCAGAGCAGGAGACCTGCGAAGCCGAGGGTCACCGTGCTCCACTCCAGCGCGGTCCCGGACTCGCTGGAGCCGAACAGCGACAGGGTGATGGGGAAGATGATCGTCAGGCCGAGGGTGGCCCAGATCACCCCCACGCCGCCGAGGTACTTGCCGAGGACGATCTCCCAGGGCCGTACCGGCGCGGTCATCAGCAGCTCGAAGGTCCGGTTGCGCTTCTCCTCGGCGAAGAGCCGCATGGAGAGGAAGGGGGCGACGAAGAGGGTGATGACGCCGATGACGTCCCAGAGCTGGACCACGATGCCGTCGGTCAGGTTCTTGAACAGACCGTACTCCGGCGGGAGCCGCGCCCAGCCGTACACCCGGGCCAGCCCCTGGACCTCCTTGAAGGTGGCCAGCAGGTTCACGAAGAAGAACGACGAGATTCCGAGCATCGCGGTGAAGACCACGTAGGCCCACGGCGTGCTGAAGTAGATGCCCAGCTCCTTGCGGGCGATGGCCAGCGCGTTGCGCATGCGGGTCGTGCTCCGTTCCGGCGTCAGGCGGCGGTGAGCTTGAGGAAGATGTCCTCCAGCGAGGTCTGGTCGCCCTGGCCCAGTGCGTGGGCCAGGTTCCGGATCTCGTCGAAGGCCACCATCCGTCCCTGGTTGAGGATGAGTACCCGCTCGCAGGTCATGGTGACCTCCGAGAGGATGTGGGTGGAGAGGATGACCGTGTGCTGCCCGGCGAGGCCCTTGATCAGCTGGCGCACCTCGGCGCGCTGGCTGGGATCGAGGCCCTCGGTGGGCTCGTCGAGGATCAGCACCGGCGGATTGCCGAGCAGGGCCTGGGCGACGCCCACCCGTTGCCGGTACCCCTTGGAGAGGTTCTGGATGAGGCGCTCCAACACATCGGCGACGCCGGTGGCGTGGGCGACTCGCTCCAGCTCCGCGGCCATCTGGCCGCGCCGGACTCCCTTGATGGAGGCGACGAACTTCAAGTACCCCCGGACCGTCATCTCGGGGTAGAGCGGCGGCGTCTCCGGCAGGTAGCCGATGCGCCGCTTCACCTCGTAGGGCTCCTCGAAGACGTCGAACCCCGCGACCTTCACCGTCCCGCTCGAGGCGGGGAGGTATCCGGCGAGGATCCGCATGGTGGTGGACTTCCCGGCCCCGTTCGGTCCGAGGAAGCCCAGGATCTCTCCTTCGGGAACGCCGAAAGTCAGGTCCTCCACCGCGATCCGGTCGCGGTACCGCTTGCTGAGCCCGGTGACCTCGATCATCGCCATTGGACTGTCATTCCTCGCGAGCGGGCGCGCGATACTATGGATGGGCACCGGTCTGTCAACACGCGTGGCACACGGATTCTTTCCGTGGCCCGGCCGGTGCATCGACCTCGACCCGACATGAGCGTGATCGTCCAGAAGTTCGGAGGCTCCTCGGTCGCCGACGTGGAGCGCATCCGGAAGGTCGCGGCGCGGGTGGCGGCCAGGCGAGCCGAGGGCCACCAGATGGTGGTGGTGGTCTCGGCCATGGGTGACACCACCGACGAGCTGCTCACCCTGGCCAAGCGGATGTCCTCGGATCCCCCCCGCCGCGAGCTGGACATGCTCCTCACGTGCGGGGAGCGGATCAGCATGGCCCTCCTCTCCATGGCGTTGCACGAGCAGGGAGTCCCGGCGATCAGCTTCACCGGCAGCCAGAGCGGGATCATCACCGACGACGCGCACTCCCAGGCGCGGATCGTCGAGGTGCGGCCGGTCCGCATCCGCGAGGAGCTGGGGAAGGGGAGGGTGGTCATCGTCGCCGGGTACCAGGGCGTCTCTCGCAACCGCGAGGTGACCACGCTCGGCCGCGGGGGGAGCGATACCACCGCGGTAGCTCTCGCCGCCGCGCTCGGGGCCGAGGCCTGCGAGATCTACTCGGACGTGGACGGGGTCTTCTCCGCCGACCCGAGGGTTGTCCCGGAGGCCAGGAAGCTGGAGACCCTGGACTACGGGACGATGCAGGAGCTGGCGGCCGCGGGCGCCCGGGTGCTCAACGCGCAGGCGGTGGAGTTCGCACGGAACGCCGGCATCGTCATCGAGGCACGGAGCACCCATGCGGGCGGCACCGGCTCGCGCATCGGGCCCGACCCCGCGCCGGTGCGGGCGGTGGCTACCGACACGGAGATCCGGGTGCTCGAGCTGGCCGACGCCCAGCTGGAGTCGGTGCTCCGCCGGCTTGCCGGGGACGAGGTCCGCCTCCGGCTGGTGGCCGGGTCCCGCGGGGCGATGGGGCGGCTGCTCCTGGTCGTCCCTCTCCAGGACGTGCACGGGGTGGAGGCGTTCGACGCGAGCGTCCGCGCTCTCGGGGCCGAGCCGCGCCCGGGCCTGGGAACGGTCACCCTCGCCGGGCCTGGAGTGGGGACCGACAGCGCGCTCCTCGCCGGGTGTCTCGGGGCCGCGGCCGCCCTGGGCATCGAGGTGCGGGCGGTGCACGGCTCACCGCTGCAGCTGACGTTCGTGGTGGACGTCGGGCGGGTGGGTGAGCTCGCCCGTGAGCTCCATCGCGCCACCCGCTGAGCGGCGCGCGCTCTCGCGACCGAACGGCACGTCGGAGGCCTGCTCGCGAGGCGGGAGAGCTCCTACCCGAGCGGAAGCTCGAACCCGAACACGTCGAGCTCCCCCTGCCGGAAGTCGAGATCCGGGCTCCGCCGGAACCCGAGCTGCTCGTACATGCGCCAGGCGGTCTGCATCGCACGCGTGGTGTGCAGCACCAGGAAGGCTCGACCGAGCGCCCGGGCGCGGTCGATGCAGTTGCGGGTCAGCGCCTTGCCCACGCCCCGCCCGCGGGCGGCCGGAGCGACGGCGAGAAGGCGGATGCCCGCGGCGTTGACGCGCGCGGAGGCGGTCCCGCCCGAGCCGTAGTGAGCCATGTCCTCGATGAAGTCCGCGCTCCCCAGGAGCTCACCGCCAGGGGTGGCGGCGGCGAGGACGCGGATGGCGGGGTTCCGGGTGCGAGCCGCCGCGTCCCGCACCATCGCGTAGTAACCCGGCTGCTCCTCGGGGCCGGGCATGGCGGGCAGGGCCGCGTAAGCATCGGCGACGAGGTTCCCGAGCGCGGCGAGCTCGCCGGGCCGGGCGAGGCGAATCTCGAAGGGGCGTGGCTCCATGCCGTGACCAGATAACGAAGGGCCCGGCCGCCGGTGGTACGAAATCCGTACCGGGCACGGCTCAGCGTGCGGGCGAGACCCCGGCGAAGAGGTACCTCTCGAACCAGCGGGGGAACGCACGGACCCATTCCCGCCGCCCATCGACGACCAGCCCGGCCGCGCGGGCCTGGGCTAGCGAGACGTCGCCGCGCCACCAGGCGGTCAGCGTCCGGAGCGGCGCCCGGACGTGGAGCTCCACCGGAAAGCCGGCGCTGGCCGTGCAGAGCGATACCTCGCTCCGCCGGAGCAGGAGGAATCGCTCCTCCCGGCGCCGCGGGTCGATCCAGGTCTCGATGCGCGCGACCAGCGGCGAGCGGGGGAGCGCGTCGCGGTCCACGCGCCGGCGCATGTCGGCGACGAGCGCCTCGGTGTCGAGCTCCTCGGCGGGCAGCTCCCGCGAGAGCCAGCGCTGGCCCCACACCCCGAGCTCGCGGAGCGTGCCCTCCAGCTCGCGACCGGCCGGCGTCAGCTCGTAGAAGGGTCCGTGGCCGTCCTGGCCGCGGATCGCGATGCCGGTGTCGATCAGCTCGTGGAGGCGGGCCGAGAGCATGGTGCGGGAGATCCGCGGCAGTCCTCGATGGATCTCCCCGAAGCGCCGACTCCCGGCGAACAGCTCGCGGACCACCAGCAGCATCCACCGCTGGCCGAGGACGTCGAGCGCGCGGGCAATGGAACAGAACTGGCCGGAGCTCGTCATCGTCGTGTGGCCTCACGGTATGCTCACCGCCGCGGGGGTGACCAGGCTCCTCGGCATCGGAGCCCGAGCCCGCCGGGGCCGCCGGCAGCGCGTTCCGGCTCTCCGAGCGGTTCTGCACGTGGCTCACCCAGGAGGAAGGCTCGGGCGGGCAGCAGGAGCGCTCGGGAAACGGAGCTCGAGACCGGTCAGCGCACCGTCTCGCCCATTCCGATCAGGTTGCCTTCGGAGTCCCGGAACCAGCAGGCGCGCTCGCCCTTGCCCTTGCTGGGATAGTTTCCTTCGATCTTGGCGATGCCGTCGTGCGTCGCGAGGCCCGGGATGTCGTAGTCCTCCAGCGTCACGCCGCGCGCCCGCAACGTGGCCGCCGCCTCCTTGATGTCGGCCACCGTGAAGGCGAGCTGGGTGAAGCTCCCATCCGACTTGCCGGCCGACTCGTAGACCGCGAACTCGATTCCGTTCACGAGGTAACGCAGGCCGCCGGGGCGTTCCTCCACCGGCTTCAGCCCCAGCTTGTCGGAATACCAGGCCCGCGCCCGTCCCAGGTCCTGGGCGGGCAGCCGGGCGGCACAGTGAATGAGGTCGATCATGGGCGCGGGCTCCGTGGTGAATCGGACCACGCTGGTCACGGGAGCGTGGGCTTGCCACTCACCTCACGGGCCGAGACCGTATGCCCGCCGGAGAAGGTCCTCCGCGGTCAGCCCCGAGCGCCGCGCCGCCTCGACGTCGAGGCCGAGGCCGTGACCGCGCCCACGTCCGGAGAGACGCACCGTCTCCTCCTGGAAGACGCCCTCGATCGGGCAGCCGGGGAGACGGAGCGCCGCGCGGACCCGCTCGCACGGGACGCGCTCGACCCCACTGGCCCGGGTGACCTCCACGGTGCGTCCGTCGCCCTGCAGTCGCTGCGCGTCCCCGAGCGTCGCTCGCACCTCGGCGCGGGAACGACGGACCTCCCAGGGCTCGTCGCCACCCCGGAAGTACGGGAGCCAGGCACGCGTCGGGAGCTCGGGGAGGGTCAGCGCGCGCGTGACCTCGGCGGTCGGGGCCGCCGTGCCGAGGAACACCTGGCAATGGGTGGTGTCGCAGAGCGGCCGCCCCGGATGCCGCTCGACGCGGGCGTCGTGCGCGATGACCTGCGCCAGGGCGACCGCCGCCTGGCCGGTGAGCCCGGCATGCTCCGCGGCGAGGACGCCCGCGACGTAGGCGCCGAGCGTGGTGCGGAAGATGACCTCCGAGCCGCGCCGGGCCCGTGCCTCGCGGCGAGTCGTGCCCGACTCGGGCGTTCGATCGGGCAGCGGGCGGAAGAGGAAGGTGCCGTCGTACGGACGCGGCCTGCCCCCCGCGACGCGGACCTGCCACGCGCTTCCGGTGCAACGGATCTCCCCGACCCCGAGCGCGCTCCGCAGCGGCTGCCATCCGGAGGCGAGCTCCTCGATCCGTTCCTCGCTCGCGCGGATGGCGCGCCCGGGGCAGAGGACGCTCACCCGCTCGGATCCGACGAGCCCGAAGACCTGAGCCTCGACCGAGGCGTCGCCGCGGGCGGCGACCTGCCCGATGGCCGGGAGGGCGCCGGTGAGGAGCAGCGAGGCGAGAGCACGGACGCGAGACATGGGAGGGCGGTCTGCCAGCCCGTGCATTCTCCTCGCCACTTCCGGACGTCCGCGAGGCCGCGGTGTGGCCCGGAGGCAGCGGGCCTACGACGCCGGCCGGACCAGGCGCCGCGTGGGCCGCCCGTCCTGCTTCGTTCGACGGAAGTCGTCCGTGCGCGCGGGGAGCGAGACGAAGTCGCACATCTCGCAGAGACGGCTGTAGATGCGCTCGCCGATGCGCTCCACCAGCAGGTCCTCCCGCTCCTCCAGCGCCTGCGCCGGGGCCTGGAAGCCGCGCGGGCCGGGGGACGGTGATCGCTCCCGCTCGAGCGAGAAGTTCGTGGCCACGATGGTGGTGAGCCCCGAGTTGTAGCGACGGGCGATCAGCTCGTCGAGGGTCTCCATCTCGAAGGGGCTGCCCCGGCCGCGGCCCAGCTCGTCGATCGCCAGCACGTCCGCGTCCACCAGGCGCGCGCTGATCTCCCCGCCACTCTTCCCGGCGTTGAACCCGCGCCGGATGTCGGCGAAGAGCAGCGAGATCTCCCGGTACTGAGCGGACGCGCCCCGTTCGAGGACCAGGTGCCGCAGCGTCGCCGACAGGATGTGCGTCTGCCCCGAACCGACCCGGCCGGAGAGGACGAAGCCGCGCGCGGGACGGTCCCGCCGCCACTCCTGCGCGGCCGATCTGGCCACCCCGAGCGCCTGCTCCAGCGCCGCGGTCTTCTCCTGGTCGTCCCCCTTGGCGCGGAAGGTGGAGAAGCTGCTCGTCGCGTGGTGGGCAGGGATGCCCACCTGGGCGAAGTTCGCCACGCGCTGAGCCAGGAGCCGGCACACGCACGCGGTCAGCGCCTCGTAGCTCCTCATCCCGACCTTCTTGCTGAACTCGACCTGCCGCGAGGTGTAGACGAAGCCACGCCCCTCGCAGTGCGGGCAGCGGTCGCGGCAGCTGCACACCCGCGCCACCGCCCGCGCGCGCCGACCCTCGCCGTCGCCCGGCCCCGGCTGGACTTCCGCCTCGACCCGGTAGCCGTCACCGCGGCACTCGGGGCACGGAGAGGAGGTGGCGAGGGCTTCCATGTCGTCGTGTGCCCTCAGTCGCGACGTCCCCAGATGCGTGGCGTGGTGCCGCGCAGTGCTCGGGATCGAGGAGTCGCGTCGTGTACCATTTCGGAGCGCCGCGTGCGCAAGATGGACAAGCGTTCCCTACGCGCACGTTCGATCACCAGCGCGATCGACGCTGCGAGCGGAATCCTCCGCGGCAACGCGAGCACGAGACCGCGTCCGTGGACGCGCTCGGTCGTTCCGAACACGCTGCCCACAAGAAGCCCACCGGTTTCAGACACCATCGTCCTCCCCGGTCTGGCCTGCGCCGATGCTGCGCAGCTTCCAGGCCTCGATCTCCGCGTCCACCTCCGGACGGCAGGCGCGGAGAGACCGCGGGGCGGCCCCGGCCGGACCGTTCCACCGCGCCCGCTCGGCCGCGCGCAGCAGCCCACGTGCGACCACCTTCAGCGGAATCCCCTCCTGCGACCAGAGGCCAAGGAGCTCGCGGTCCAAGGCGCCGAGCGCCAGGCCGCGCCCTCGCACAACGGCGAAGAGCACTTCCACCTGCTCGGCGAAGGTCGAGGTAGGCGGAAGGAGACTCATTCCGCACCTTGGGTGGAGCAGGCGACCAGTCGAGGGGTGGGCCAGGTTGACCTCCCATCACGAGGTTGAGGATGATGCCGCTGCAACTCCGAAAAAATTGCCAACACGATCAATGGCTTGCCCGCTCGCCCGCAGACCCGGCACGGCGCCTGGGCACAAGGGTCCGGAGTCCACTTCCACATGAGACGCTCCCTCGTCCTTCTCCTGTTGCTTCCCATGTTCGCGCATGCGGCCGACACGGCCCGCGCGCCCAAGGAGCAAACGCTCGGAAAGAAGCAGGAGACGACGCTCGACACGTCGCTCGCCGGCGACATCACGCGCAAGAAGGAGGACACCGGCGGCGCCGCGCTCGAGTACGACCAGTTCCAGCTCGGCGTCGAGCGGCAGATCAACGACAAGCGCCACAGCCAGATCGACTCGCTCCAGCGGATCATCGAGCTGTCCGGCGATTCGAAGGAGACGCCGGATCTCCTCTTCCGCCTCGGCGAGCTCTACTTCGAGGAGTCGCGCGACTACTTCTTCCAGGCCAACCGCAAGGACGATGATCTGATCCGCGGGCTCGCGACCAAGGACGTCGGCCTTCAAGAAAAGGCCAAGAAGGAGAAGGCCGCGCTGATGGTCCAGCGCGACGCCAACGCCAAGCTCGCGGTCAACCAGTACACCCAGATCGTCCAGAAGTACCGGGACTACCCGCGCACCGACGAGGTGCTCTTCTTCCTCGCCCACAACCTGATGGACCTGAACGAGGAGAAGAAGGCCCTCATCGCCTACGGGAAGCTGGTGAAGGATTACCCGAAGTCGCGCTTCGTCCCCGACGCGTACCTGGCCTTCGGCGAGTACTACTTCAACAACAGCAAGGGCCGTCGCGACTGGCTGCTCAAGGCGCTCGAGGCTTACAAGTCCGCCGCCAACTACCCCGAGAGCGCGATCTACGGCTTCGCCCTGTACAAGCAGGGCTGGTGCCACTTCAACCTCACCGACTACCCGCGGGCGATGGACCTCTTCAAGGCCACCGTCCTCTACGGCGAGTTCGCCGGCGCCTCGGCGCTGGAGAAGCAGGGCGGCGCCAAGGGCAAGAGCACCCTCATCCGCGAGGCCCGGAACGACTACGTCCGGGCCTACGAGCGGGCCGGCTTGCTGCCGCAGAACGCCAAGGAGAACTTCAGCACCGTCGCCAGCAACCCGGACGATCGCTTCGGGATGATGGAGCTGCTGGCCAACCTCTATTACGACGCCGGCAAGGACACCGAGGCGGCGCTGGCCTACAGCTTCCTGATCAAGGAGAAGCCGCTCATCGCCAAGACGCCGGACTGGCAGAGCCGGATCGTCGACTGCGTGCTGCGCGCAGGGAACAAGAAGCAGACCGTCGCCCAGATCCGGAAGCTGGTGAAGGTCATCGGCGAGGTGGAGGCCTCGGGCAACGTCAAGACCGAGGCGGACAAGAAGCACATGGCCTCGGCGAAGGACCGGTCCGAGCGCACGCTCTCCAACATCGCGGTCAACTGGCACAACGAGGGCCGGAAGACCCGCGACGACGACACCTTCGAGTTCTCCAACGAGGTGTACGCCGACTACCTCACGCTCTTCCCCGACAACAAGAAGTCGTACGACCTCCGCTTCTACTGGGGCGAGCTCCTCAACGACTACCTGCGCAAGTACGTCGAGGCCGAGCAGCAGTACACCGCGGTGGTCACCCAGGACGGCAAGGCGATCGACGCCAAGCAGAAGCCCGGCAAGTGGCTCCCCAACGCCGCCTTCAACGCGGTCTACGCCGCCGACGAGGTGGTGCGCCGCGCCGAGCAGAAGGGTGAGCTGAAGCCTCCCACCGGCGCCGACCTCAAGACGGCGGTGCCCTTCGCGCCCCAGCGGAAGCTGCTGATCGACGCCTGCGAGCGCTACCTCAAGTACCTCCCCAAGGGCGAGAAGCGGGTGGAGATCGCCTACCGCGCGGCGCGCCTGTACTACGACCACCACCGCTACGACGAGGCGGTGTTTCGATTCAGCGAGATCGCCCTCACCTCGCCGGACCACAAGTTCGACAACGGGGACCGCGCCGGCGAGATCGCCGCGAACCTGGTCCTCGACTCGTACAACGCGCTCGGCGACTACAAGAAGGTGAACGAGTGGGCCCGGCGCTTCTACGCCAACGACAAGCTCGCCACCGGCAAGTTCAAGGACGAGCTGGCGAAGGTCATCGAGCAGTCGAGCTTCAAGCTGGTGAGCCAGCTGGAGGAGAAGAAGGAGTACGCCGCTGCCGCGCAGGCCTACCTGGACTTCGTGAAGGACTTCCCGAAGACCCAGATCGCCGACAAGGCGCTGTACAACGCCTCCACCGACTTCTACCGCGCGCACATGCTGGAGAAGGCGCTCGCCGCCCGCGAGATGCTGTTCCGCAACTATCCCCAGAGCCCGCTGGTCCCCACCTGCCAGCTGGCCAACGCCGAGGGCTACGAGGCCATCGGTGACTTCGAGCACGCCGCCGACGCGTACGAGCTCTACGTCAACGGCTTCGAGAAGCAGCTCGGGCCCGGGCGGAAGACGGCGAAGGGGAACGGCAAGAAGAAGACCAAGCAGGCCAAGAGCGCGCCGACCGACGAGCCGAAGAAGGAGGGCCCGGTCTGGGAGGAGTCCAAGGCGCAGGTTGCCCTCTTCAACGCGGGTGTCTACCGCGAGGGCATGGGCCAGCTCCGCCACGCGCTCAAGGACCGCGAGCGGTACCTCGAGCTCTGGCCTGCGGCGAAGGACTCGGAGACGGTGGCGCTGTCGATCGCCGACCTGCACGAGCGGATGAACCAGTACGGCAAGGCGGTGGCCTTCCTCGACCAGCGCGCCCGTGATCAGGAGCGCGACCCGAACAAATTTCTCGCCGCCCAGGCGCGCATGCTCCTGATCGAGGACCAGAAGCTGAAGAACCCTCGAGCCGTGGCCCGCCGGCAGAAGCTGGTGCTCGAGTACTACGACAAGCTCTACCGGAGGCAGAAGGACGCGCTCGAGCCCGGGGCGAAGGAGGCGGTGGCCCGCGCCCAGTACGCGAAGAACGAGGAGCAGTACCAGTGGTACGCCCGGCAGAAGCTCCACTGGGGCAAGGGCGGCGATCCGGTGAAAGGCTTCCGCGACAGCATCAAGGAGAAGGGCCGCTCCCTCGACGAGATCAACCGCGTCTACACCAGCGTGGTGGCCCTGGGCGCGGCCGAGCCCGCCATCTGCTCGCTCCGGAAGATCGGCCTGGCCTACGAGAACATGGCGGATTCCGTGGCCAACGCGCCGATGCTCCGCTCGCTCCCACCCGAGGCCCAGGAGGAGCTGAAGAACCAGCTCGAGCAGCAGGCCCAGCCCATCCGGGAGAAGGCGGCGGACCACTTCGCCGCCGCGGTCACCAAGAGCCGTGAGCTCGCCATCCGCAGCGATTGCGCCACCAAGAGCCTGCAGGTGCTCCGCACCACCTACCGCCCCGCGCAGTACCCGCCGCTCCTCGAGGAGGTGGCCAACCCACGCCAGGACCGTGGCGTCCAGCCGCCCGCGCCGCAGCTGCTCACCTCGGTGCAGCCGACGCTCCCCGGAGTGGTGCTCAAGGGGACCGCCGCCGGGATGCCCCAGGAAAAGCCGGTGGTGAGCCGGGAGACCCAGAGCTCGACCGGCAACACTGGCCGTCAGGACGACGCGGCGGATCTCCGGCCCGGACAGCGGCCGAAAGAATCGCGCGGTCCGGGCGTGGTCCCGGCCAGCGCCACCCAGCCGAAGAAGCCAGCCCGCGACGCGGAGCCCGAGGACGTCAAGTGAGCGCCCATCCCGTCATGACCCCGAGCCGCCTGGCCGCCACCCTCGCCGTGCTGTTCGCCACGGCCTGCGCCACCAGCGCACCGGCGGAGAAGGCGCCCCCCGCCCCCGTCACCGCCGCACCGGCCGCCGCGCCCGGCATGCCGAACAGCAAGGCGATGCTCCTCTTCGAGGACGCCACCAAGGCCGCCGAGGCGCAAGCCAAGTCGGGACAGCGCGACGATGCCGCGCTCGAGCGCCGCTTCCAGGCGGTCCAGCAAGCGGACCCGACCTTCGCCGAGGCCGACTACAACCTGGGCGTCCTGGCCGAGCGCCAGGGGAAGCGCGACCAGGCCTTCGCCCTCTACCGCTCGGCGCTGCAGAAGAAGCCCTCGCTCAAGCCGGCGGCCGCGGGGCTGGCCCGGCTCACGCGCGCCCAGGGCGATCTGCCCTCGGCCACCGCCCAGTGGAACGACGTGGCCCGGGGCTTCCCCGACGATGCCGAGAGCCGCGCTCAGCTCGCCGAGCTGTCCCGGCTCACCGGCGATCACGACCGGGCCCAGGAGCAGGCGCGGCAGGCGCTGATCCGCGACCCGAAGAACCTGGACGCCTACAAGACGCTCATCCGGAGCAACCTCGATCGGAAGCAGTTCGCCATGGCCGAGCTGGTCGGCGTGCGGGCTCTGAAGATCTCCACCACCGATCCCGATCTGTACCTGGCCATCGGCGACACGCAGATGGCGAAGGGCAGCGTGGACAAGGCCGCGGCCCAGTACCAGAAGGCGCTCGAGGCCAACCCGGGGTTCGTGCCGGCGCGGCTGGCGCTCGCGCGGCTCGCGCTCAAGGACGAGGACTTCGCCGCCGCGGAGAAGCACCTGTCGCGCGCGGTGGCCGACGGCGGTGGAAGCGCCGAGGTCCATCTCGACCTGGGCGTGGCGTACCGGGGACTCGGGCAGCCGGACAAGGCCCTCACCGAGTACGAGGCCGCGGAGAAGCTCCAGCCGCGCCTGGCCGCCATCTACCTGAACCGGGGCATCGTGCTGCAGCGGTACAAGGACGCGCCCGAGAAGTCGCTCGAGCTGTACAAGCAGTACGTCGCCCTGTCCGGTGGCGAGTCTGCGCTCGCGAACGATGCGCCCGTCCTCGCGCTCCGGCGCGAGGCGGAGGCGCTGGTGGCGGCCAAGTCGCAGGCCAAGGTGCAGGAGCAGCAGGCGAAGACGCTGGAGCAGGCGCAGCAGCTGCAGCAGCAGCGGCTCAAGGACGCCGAGGAGAGAGCGTCGAAGGGAACGCCGGCCAAGGGCCCGGCACCGGACACCGGAAAGCAAGGTCCGGACAAGCTGTAGGCGTGTGTGGTCGGCGCACGGTGAAGGCGGGGAAGCCGGGGTTTGGTGTGGCCTCGGCCATTCGATGTAGATTGAAACGCTGGCGGGTCTCCCCGAGTCGGGGAGCACTTCGGGGGTTGGACGCGTGGCTCGAGTCTGGATGCTGCTCGTGGTGCTGATGCCGTGGATCGCGGCCGCGCAGGACAAGGCGGCGGCGAGCTCCGCGGAAGCGACTGCGGCCAAGGCGCAGAAGCGGAGCGAGTTCAGCTTCGAGGAGGACACCATCGAGGGTGACCTCAACCGTCCCGACGGCGAGTACATCGAGGCGTTGAAGAAGGTGCCGCACTCCAACCTCATCCGGATTCGCGAGGAGTACCGCGACAAGGTGATGCAGTCGGTGGACGAGCTGTAGTCATCGACAGAGAGCGACGAACGACCGTGTCCGTGCCCCTCACACTCAAGGTCTTCAAGGGCGACGCAATGGTCGCGGCGAAGGACTACGACCGCGACATCATCAAGATCGGCCGCCTCGCCTCGGCCCACCTCTGCCTCGACGACGACAAGGTCAGCCGCATCCACTCCGTCATCGAGGTCGCCCCCGACGGCAAGCTGTCGATCATCGACATGGGCAGCGTCGAGGGCACCTTCGTCAACGGCAAGCGGGTGAACAAGGGCGCCCTGTCGTTCGGTGACGAGATCCGCATTGGCAACACGATGATCAAGGTGGAGGACGGGGCCACCGCCCGGGCCGCCGCCGAGCTCGCCGCCACCGCCGCCCAGGGGGCCGCTCCCGCCGCCGCCGCCCCGGTCCACACCAACGGCAACGCGGTCTCCGCGGCCGCGATGCTCTCCGAGGCCGCTCGCGCGGTTCCGATGCCCGCCGTCGCCCCCGCCATCGCGCCGGTCCCCACGCCCGCTCCGGCAGCGGCGCCGGTCGTTCCTGCTCGCCTGGCTCCGGTCGCCGCTGCGCCGGCTCCGGTCGTCGCTCATCCCGCCCCGCGTCACGCCGCTCCCGAGGAGCAGTGGCCGCGGCTCGACGCGCGCGCGAGGCCGGTCCGCCGCAAGGGTGCCGGACCGCTCGGGCTCGAGCTCCGCTTCCGCTGGGGCGATCAGATCCTCGCCGAGCAGCTCCTCGGGCCCAAGCACAAGGGCGAGTTCAAGATCGGCAACGCCGCCGGCGTGGACTTCATCGTCGGCGACCAGCGCCTGGGCGGACCGTCCTTCGCCCTGGTCACCGCCGACGGCGCGGGCGGCTTCACCCTCCGCATCACCGGGCAGATGACCGGTGGGCTGGAGCGCAAGGGGCGCATCGTCACCCTGATGCAGGCCATCGAGTCGGGGATGGCCATCCGCGAGGATGATGCCTACGCCATCACCCTCGAGCCCGACGACGTCGCCCTGGTGGACATCGGCGGGGTGGTGGTGGACCTCTGCTTCCAGCCCGTGCCGCCGAAGGTCCTGGTGCCCCTCGCCGAGCGGCTGGACTGGACCGCGCCCCACATCTTCCTCCTGGTCTTCTTCTTCGCCGGCCGCCTGGTGGTGGCGGCAGTGACCCGCGCCGCCTCGGGCGAGGAGTTCACCGACGAGCTCTCCGGCAACACCGCGGTGCTCACCAAGCTCCTGGTGAAGCCGCCGGAGATGCAGAAGAACCCCTTCATCGAGCAGCTGAACAGGTCCAAGGAGAAGGGTCAGGCGCCGGCGGCCTTCAAGGGCACCGAGGGGCAGATGGGCAAGAAGAACGCGCCCAACCGCGATGCCAAGGCCTCTCCCAAGGCCATCGACCCGAACAGCAAGGACGAGGCGCGCCTCATCGCCCAGCGCATCTTCGGCGGCAAGGGGAACGCGGGCGTCGCCACCCTCTTCGGACGCGCTGGCCTGGGCGGGAGCCTGCAGGCGGCGATGGGACACATGACCGGATCCACCGTCGGTGACGCCGGCGGCGTGCTGGGCATGGGCCTCAAGGGCAGCGGCGGTGGCGGCGGCGGCACCGGGAACACGATCGGCATCGGCGCGGTCGGCACGCGCGGCGTCGCGGGCGGCGAGGGCAAGTACGGCACCGGCATCGGGATGGGGAAGAAGTCCAGCGCCGACATCTCCATCACCAACTCCGACCCCGAGGTGACCGGGTCGATGGATCCGGAGCTGATCCGGCGCGTCGTGCGCAGCCACCACGACCAGCTGAAGTACTGCTACGACAATGCGCTCACCAAGAACCCGAAGCTCACCGGCAAGGTCTCGGTGCGGTGGATCATCACCGAGGGCGGCACGGTCGCCTCGTCCAACGTGGTGAGCTCCACGACCAACACCCGGGAGCTCGACCAGTGCATCGCCGGCCGCGTGCTGACCTGGATCTTCCCCAAGCCCAAGGGCGGCGGCGTGGCGGTGGTCACCTACCCGTTCGTGTTCAAGCAAGCAGGGGAATGACGCCTACATGAACCGCTCCCTCCTGGGGATGGTGGTCCTCACCTCGCTGTGGGCCGGCCCGCTCCGGGCACAGACCTCGGCGCCGATCCTCGCCTCGACCGAGCCTCCCGTGGACGAGGTCGAGCGGGGGGTCTTCTTCGGCCTGGACATCGGTCCGGCGTTCGTCACTGCCGCGCCGGCACCGACCGGGCAGAACAAGCCCTTCAGCACCGGCGCCACCCTCCGCCTCGAGGTGGGCTACGACATCGGCCGGTTCGTCTCCCTGAGCATCTTCTTCGCCGGGAACACCTACTCGGCGAACGCCGACTACGTCGGCAACTCCGGAGGGACGGCCTCCGGCGACTTCTCCAGCATCGCCAGCGGCCTCGCGGTGCGGTGGAACTTCCTCGGGTTCTCGGACAGCCAGGGCGTCCAGAGAACCTGGCTGTACCTCAAGGCAGGAGGGGGCTTCGCCCTCCTCAAGCCGAACGCCCTGTTCGCGACCGACCCAACGGACAGCTACGGAAGCATTCTTGTGTTCGGCGGACCCGGGTTGCAGTACTACACGCGCCTTCGACACTTTTCGGTGGGCGTGGAAATCGTGGGTTCGTACCTGTTGAAGCCGAAGACCTTCGGCTTCGCCATCACGCCGAACCTGCGGTACGCCTTCTAGCGAGGGCAGCCGTGGCAGTGGACAGTGGAAAGGGACCTGGGCGCCCGGGGCAGGGGCCTCGCGGCGAGGGACCGGCAGGACGGGGCGGAGGTCGGGGTGACCGGGGCGGCCCCGGTGGCCGTGGCGGCCGCGACCGGGGTGACCGCCGTCGCGAGGGTGGCGGCCTGGGTGGCGCCGGTGGGCGCATCGTCTCCGAGCTCTCGGTGCTGGAGAAGGCGCTGGCCAGGAGCGACTTCGCGGCCGAGCTCCAGCCGCTGGATTCGGTGGTGAAGTCGCTCCGGCAGGCGCGCGCCCGCTCGCTCCAGGATCTGGACATGGACACCCGGGGACGGCTCATCACCACGCTGTCCCGCGTGGCGCGCCAGACGAAGCCCGAGTCCGAACCGGACGGGCCCGCTGCGCCCGAGGAAGGTGCCGGACCGGCGACGGTGCCTGGCGAGGCGGTTCAGGCCGAGCCCGCCGGCACCGGCGAGGGCTCTCCGCCGGCGGAGGAGGCAAGCGCCGAGGCCGCCGGGGAGACCGAGTCGGCGGCCACGCCAGCTTCACCGGAGACCGGTGCGGATTCAGAGGCGGCCCCCGGGGCTCCCGCCGAGGCTGTCACCGGGGTCAGCGAGGGCACGCCTCCCCCCGCGGGACCAGCACCGATGACGCCCGCCCGGGCGTATGGCGAGGTGCTCTACCGTGTGGGGCTGGCCTGGGCGGCCGTGGGCGAGCAGGAGCGCGCGGAGACGGCCTTCGCCGCGGCCGGGCGCAACCCCAGCCCCGAGGAGCTCCGGGCTCCCGCCGGAGCCGCCGAGCCTGCCGGTGAGCGAGGCGCCACTGGCCGTCGCGGAGGACGCGAGCGTCCGGAACGTGGCGAGCGACGAGAGCGTCCCCCCCGCCCGGAGCGCCCCGCGCGCGGCGAGCGGGCAGCCGGTGCACCCCGCGGCGGACTGGTGGAGATTCCCCCCGAGCTGGCCGGCGACTGGAAGGGCCAGGCGGACTTCCTCGAGTCGCGCGGGCGGACGCGTGATGCGGCCCGGCTGCACGACCGGCACGGCTCGTTCGCGGATGCCGCGCGGCTGTTCGAGGCCGGAGGTGACCTCCGCTCGGCGCTCCGGGCAGCGCTCGCGGCGAAGGACAGCGAGGCCGGCCGACGGCTCGCGACGCAGCTGCCGCCCGGGGAGGCCCAGACCCTCCTCGAGAAGGGCGAGGCCTGGGAGCTCCTGATGGAGCTGCACGTGAAGTCGGGGCGCTTCGACGAGGTGGCAAAGCTCTACGAGCGTGCCCGGCAGTTCGACCAGGCCGGGCTCGCCTGGGAGCGCGCGGGGAAGCTGAGCGCGGCCCGCAAGGCGTACGAGCGCGCGCGCGACATGGCCTCGGTGGACCGGGTGCGCACGCTCGAGGTGGACCGGCTGGTGGAGCGGGGCGACCGGCTCGGGGCCGCGCTCCTCCTGGTGCAGGCCCGCCGGCGAGACCAGGCGGCGAAGCTGCTCGAGCCGCTGCCTCCGCCCAAGGCGTTCCGCTTCCTCCAGCAGCTGGGCCTCAACTCCGACGCGAAGGCGCTCGGCGAGCGCGAGCTGCAGCGGGCCACCGAGGAGAACAAGTCGATGGCCCGGGCGCGGTGGCTCGAGCTGCTCGAGCGTCCCGCCGAGGCGGCCGAGGCGTGGGTGGCGGCCGGCCGGAAGGACAAGGCGTTCCCCCTGCTGGAGACGGCGGGCCAGTTCGGCGCCGGAGCGCGGCTCGCGGAGGAGATCGGCAACCGGCACGAGGCCATCCGCCTGTTCCGCCGCGCCGGCGAGGACCCCGAGGCCGACCGGCTCGAGGCGCTTCCGCCGGCTCCGCCCCCGGCCCCGCTTCCGGAGCCGCCGGATCACGAGTCGGAGGGTGCGGAGCAGTCCGACACGTCTCCGTCACCTTCCGGCGATCCGAGCGAGGCGGGCGCGTCGGATCACGCGTAGACGCCATCCCGGTGCCACCCGCGACTGTCCCGCGGGACGAGCGCGGTCGTGGGTGGCCGCTGTTAGATTCCGGCCGTCCCTTGCTCCCTCTCGTCTCGACCCTGGTCCTCGCGACCCTCTCGGTGTCGCGCATCCTCCACCTGCAGCGCGCCGCAGCGCTGGCCGCGATCACGGCGATGATCTGCACCGCGGTGATCGCCTGCGTGCCCCACGTGGCCAAGCACCTTCGCGCCTCGCGGAAGCTCGCCGCGAACCGCAAGCGGCTGAAGAAGCGCTGAGGGGAACGCCTGGCGGTCGAGGCCCGTCGACCCCGTCGTATGGAACGCGGTGTCCGTTCCTTCAGTTCCCTGGCCGCGGCGGAGCGGATTCTCCTCCGCCGGCGCCCTGCGCGATCGGTCGTGGTCCGGGCGGGATCCACCGCTCGAAGAAGTCCACCAGACGCCCGTAGAGGTAGAGCGCGTCGTCCTCCTTCGCGGCCCAGGCGTGGGTCGCCGTGGGCGTGAAGGCGAACTCGAAACGCTTGCGGGCCTTCACCATCGCCTGGACCAGCTGGACCGAGGTCTGGAAGGGAACGACGTCGTCCGCCATGCCGTGGATGATCAGCAGCGGGTCCTGGAGCCCGGACGCGTACTGGGCAGCGCGGCCCCTCTCGAACACCTCCGGATGCGTCGCCGGGGTCCGGGTGATCGCCACGTCGTCGCTCCCGTAGTAGCGAGGGTCCGTCGCCGGTGCGGCGGCCACTCCGGCCTGGAACAGCCCCGGCTTCTTGAAGAGCGAGAAGATGGTCAGGAGCCCGCCGTAGCTGCCCCCGAAGATCCCGATCCGGCCCGGGTCCACGAAGGGCAGGGACTTCATGCCGGCGACCGCATCCTGGTAGTCGTCCAGGTCGCTACGCCCCCACTCGAAGAGAAACTTTTCCCGGAAGGCGCGGCCGTACCCGGTGCTCCCGCGGGAGTCGACCTGGACCAGCACGTAGCCGTGCTCGACCAGCAGCTGCATCAGCCCGCCGAACCGCGCGTTCCACAGGTTGCGGGCTG
>RPRB01000032.1 GCA_003818285.1 Myxococcaceae bacterium | reverse complement strand
GAGACCAGCTCGCTCGAGAACACGCTCCCCGCCTCGGCCGGGATCTTCTCCATGGCGAGATCGAGCAGGTAGCCGAGCCCGTCCGCGGCGTCGCGCCGCTGATAGACGCCCTGCACCCGCTCGAACACGTCGGCCAGCACGTCCTCCATCTGCGCCGCGGGCGTGCGGGCCAGCTTCCGGCGCCCGATGGGTCCCTGGGGCGGCTTCGGCGTGGTCACCAGCTCGTCGGTCGGCGGCAGGATGACCCGCGGGGTGCTCATCGGCGTCTGGCGCGGGGCCATCGGCGACGTCGGCCGGTCCGGTGGCCGCACCACCGTGGCCTCGAAGCCTCCGGGCGGCACGTCCATCCCGCTCGTCCGGTGCGGGTCCCTCACCTGGCGCGCCACGCCCACCAGCGGCGGTTCCGGGCCCAGCGTCTGGCTCACCGGGTCCACCATTGCCGGGGTCGGCGGGGGGACCACTGGCTCGGCCAGAGGCACCGGCGTGCCGATCGGCGTCGGCCGGGGCTTCACCTTGGATGCAGCGATCTCCGCCTCGGACATCTCCCGGATGCGGAACACCCGCGTGCTGCTCGTGTCGGTGACGTGGACCGAGCCGTCGTCCTGCACGTCCACCATCACGTTGTGCGGGAAGAGCCCCTGCTCGCCGAGACGGTGGAAGCCCGCCTTCAGGGCCTGAATCCAGTTCGCTGCGTCCACGCGGAGCGTGACGTCGAAGCTGCCGGGCTCCGCGGCGGGAATGAAGACCTCGAAGCGCGCCATCGGTGCCCGACGGGCTAGCAGACGCGCCCCTCAGCCTGCAACGGCGGGCACCCCGGGCCCTTCGGGGCTGGGGGGCAGAGCCCTCACCGAGCCCCTGTCAGGGGGCGTCGGGTGGGCTTGGCCGGCGGGGTGGCTCGCCGCGGGTGGCCGCGGCGATCTCCTTGACCGGCACCCGGGCGTGGCTCCGGAACACCGCGAAGTCCTGCCCCGACTCGGTGGTCACGTCCGTGACCTGGTCGATGAACGTCGTGCCGTCGCGCAGCTCGATCGCCACCGGGCGCTTCACCAGCACCGCCTCCTCGAGCACGTCCACGAAGCTGCAGCTGCCCACCTGGTCCTGTTCGAGCCGGCTCATGTCTTCCGCTCGCGAACATCGACCTCTCGGCGCCGCGGGGCAAGGTGTACCGTCGCGGCTCCGATGACACCCGACGAGTTCCGCGCACTTGGACACCAGCTGATCGAGTGGGTGGCCGCCTACCGGGAACGCCTGCCCGACCTGCCCGTCATGAGCCCGGCCCAGCCGGGCGACGTCCGCCGCCACTTCGCTTCCGCTCCACCCGAGCATGGCGTTCCCCTGGAGGGCCTCCTCCCGCAGCTCGACGCCGCCGTCCTTCCCGGCATCACCCACTGGAACCACCCCGGGTTCTTTGCCTACTTCCCGTCGAACTCCGCGCTGCCCTCGGTCCTGGCCGACCTGGTCGCCGCCGGCCTCGGCGTCCAGGGCATGAGCTGGCAGACGAGCCCCGCGGCCACCGAGCTCGAGGAGGTGGCGATGGAGTGGCTGCGCCAGCTCGTCGGCCTCCCGCCCACCTTCTCCGGCGTCATCCAGGACACCGCCAGCACCGCCACCCTGGTCGCCCTCCTGTGCGCGCGCGAGCGCACCACCGGTCACGGCCAGGGACGCGGCGGGCTGCAGGGGGAGACCGCGCCGCTCACCGTTTACGCCTCGGAGATGGCGCACAGCTCTGTCGAGAAGGCGGCGCTCCTCGCCGGCCTCGGCCGGGACAACCTCCGCCTCTTGCCGACCGACGACGCGCATGCCCTCCGGCCCGACGCGCTCGAGGAGGCGCTCCGGACCGACGTGGAGGCCGGCCGCCGACCCTGCGCCATCGTTGCCACGGTGGGCAGCACCGGCACCACCGCCATCGACCCGGTGGCCCGCATCGGCGAGATTGCCCGCGCACACGGCGCGTGGCTGCACGTCGACGCTGCCATGGCCGGCACCGCCATGGCCTGCCCCGAGCTGCGCTGGATGTGGGAAGGGGTCGAGCAGGCCGACTCGGTGGTGTGGAATCCCCACAAGTGGCTCGGCATCGGCTTCGACTGCACCGCCTACCACGTGCGCGATCCCGACCACCTGGTGCGGGTCATGGCCACCGACCCGAGCTACCTCCGCACCGCGCAGGACGGCGCGGTGAAGAACTACCGTGACTGGGGCATCGCCCTCGGCCGCCGCTTCCGTTCCCTCAAGGTGTGGTTCGTCCTCTCCGCACTCGGCGTGGAGGGCATCCGCGCCGAGGTCCGCCGCCACCTCGCGCTCGCCCGCTGGCTCGCGGAGCAGATCGACGCCACGCCCGGCTGGGAGCGGCTCGCGCCCGTCCCCCTGCAGACGGTCGCCTTCCGCCACAGCCCTTCGGGCCTGGAAGCGGCCGCGCTCGACGCGCACAACCTTGCGCTGGCCCGCGCCATCAACGCCTCGGGGAAGGCCTACCTCACCCCGGCGGTGGTGAAGGGCGCCCAGATTCTCCGGGTCTCCATCGGGGCCACCGGCACCACCGCCGGGGACGTGACCGCGCTCTGGGCCCGGCTCCGCGACACCGCAGCCACGCTCGCCGCCCGGCGCTGAGGGGGACGCCTCCTTCATCCCACATTGGACAGTGGCCACCCGCCCGGGGACGATGATGCCCGGGTTCCCCGTGCTCCTCGGCGCCGCCCTCGGTCTCGTCCTCCTCGTCCCGCCTCCGCACCCGGGAGCGGACGATGCGCGGCTTGAGGCGCTGCTGGCCTCGGTCCGTGGCGGCTCGCTCGACGTGCGGCTCCTCGGGCTCTCCGAGCAGCTCCGCGGAATCCCCTACGCGCACTCGCCGCTGGGGGAAGGGGAGGGCCAGGACCCCGACCCGCGCCTCCGGCTGGACCGGGTGGACTGCCTCACCTTCGTCGAGACGGTGATGGCGCTGGCTCTCTCCAGCTCGGTCGAGGACGTGGTGCACGTGCTCGACTCCATTCGCTACCGGGGCCGGCCGGACTACGCCGGGCGCAACCACCTCATGGAGGCCGAGTGGCTCCCGTCCAATGCCTCCAAGGGCATGGTGCGCGACGTCACCGCGCAGCTCGGTGGCGATGGCGTCGTCCAGGACGGCAAGGTCATCGGCGCCGAGGCCTGGGCCTCCCGCACCGCCCGGGCGCTGGCGCTTCCCTCCGAAGAGCGTCGCACCGGACGCTTTCCCCTCTCGGTCCTGCCGGTGGACCAGGTCGCCGCCCGTGCCGCCCGGTGGCCCTCGGGCACGCTCCTTCTCGTCGTCCGCGAGGACGCTCCCTGGCGAATCACCCGCGTCAGCCACCTCGGGTTCGTCGTCCAGCGGAGCGGGCACACCTACCTCCGACACGCGACCCGCGGCTGGAAGGACGGGGTGGTGGACGAGGAGCTCTCACACCTGCTCGCCCGCCACGCTCGCTACGCCTGGAGGATTCAGGGCGTGTCGCTCTGGGAGATCCGCGATCCGCGTCCCGCCGCCGACGCGGTGTCGAGCACCACCCGCTGAGCGCCGGCAGCGGTCGTCAGGACGGCTTGGCCGTCTCTGACTCGCGCTCCTCCTCCTCGGCCGCGCGCTCGGCCTCGGGCGCTTCCTCCGCCAGCCGAAGCCGCTCGGCTTCCACCAGCTCGCGGGCGCGCGCCACGTGCTCCTCCAGCACGCTCAGCTCGAACCACGGCAGCGCCCAGCCGGAGCCCAGCGCCTCCACCCCGGAGCCACCGGGGTGGTCCGTGCGCAGCACCGCCATCCCCGCCTTCCGCAGAACCGCCTCCAGGGCATCGGCAGTGAACGGGTCCTCCGCCTGGGCCACCTGGACGAATCGCTCCGACTCGGGGTTGCGTTCCATGGCCCAGGCACCATAACAAACAGGAAGCCCCAAGGAGGCTGCTCCGATGCAAGTGCTGGTACGAGGCGTTCACATCCCGGTCAGCGACGCGCTCCGCGAGTACTGCGAGGTCCATCTGGGCCGCGCGCTGGATCGGGTGCTGGGACGCGAACCCGCCGTCCAGGTCGAGGTGCACCTGGTCGACACCACCGGCGAGAACAAGGGCGGCATGGACAAGGAGGCACGGGTCACCGTGCACGTCCCCGGTCACCCCGCGCTCCACGTCACCGAGCAGTCCGACGAGATTCACCGCGCCATCGCCGCCGCCTGCGATCGCGTGGAGCGCGCGGCCAAGAAGTACCTCGACCGCCGTCACGACCACTCCGGTCCTTCACTCGCAGATCTCCCCACCGAGTGAGGTTCACCCCCTCGCGGTCGCGGCCTCGTTCCCTTGCTGGGCCGCGCGCCCACGGCCTATAAAGGGCTGTCCCGACTGGCCCCAAAGGAAGGGGATGTCCCGCATCAAGCTGCTTCTGTTCGCGCTGCCGGCGCTCGCGCTCTGGCTCGCGGACCTCTCCCTCACCGCGTCGTCCCTCAGCGACAAGGCGGTGGACCAGGCCGCGGTCTACGCCCTGCGCGGGGCGGACGTGGTCTCGGTGCGCCTCGCCGGGCGCCGGGCGGAGCTCCAGGGACTGGCGCTCCGGCTGGGGAGCTCGCCGGGGGCCTTCGTCACCGCCGACGCGCTGCGCGCCGGGAAGTCAGAGCTGGCCTCGCAGCGGCTGAGCAACGTGCGCGGCAACGCCGCCGACGCGGTCTCCACCGGGCTCCGGCCCGGTCTGGTGCTCGGCATCCGCGCTGACAACGGGGCGGTCTTCGTGAGAGGAACGGACGACCCCGCGCCCTCGCTGAAGGGCCTCGACGCCGACGCGGTCGCCGGCGCCGGCAGCGACGGACAGACCCGCGAGGCCTTCGGGACCCCGTACCTGTTCTTCTCCTTTCCGCTCCTCGGCTCGGACAAGGAGGCCCGCGCGGTGGGGATGCTGGTCGTCGGCGGGCCGCTCCTTCCCGAGGGCATCGCCGACCAGGTGGCGCTCGAGACCGGCTTCTCCGCGCTCGGCCTCGTCCAGGGAGGAAAGCTGATCGCCAGCGGTGGGCAGGAGAAGGCTCGCCTCGCCGAGGCCCTCCGCGAGACGCCGGTGGGCAAGCCCGCCGTCGTGGTCCGGGGCCCAGCCGGGTCGCTCGGTCCCCTGCGCCTGCCGCTCTTCGCCAGCGGGCCGGACCCGGCGCTCCGGGTCGCGCTGCGGCGCGGCGTGCCCGGGCAGCCGCTCGAGGTCCTGGCCATGGTGAGCACCGAGCCTGCCATGTCCGCGCTGGCCGACACCCAGCGCTTCAGCTTCGGAGCCATGGCCTTCCTTCTCGCCGGACTGGCCGCGCTGTGGGTGTGGATGGGGCAGGACGCGCCCGTCCCGCACGCTCACCCCCAGGAGGACACCGAGCCGGGTACCCGCCGCCGTCGCGGCCTGTTCGGCCTCCCCACCTCCCCACCTCCGGTGTTCCGCGCGCCCGACGCCAGCGCCCGCCCGCTGGAGAAGGTCACTCCGGCCGTCGGGCGCTCGCGCACCGCCATCGACCTCGAGGACGGACCGGCGCGCCCGGCGGAGCCGCCGCCACCCCCGCCGGAGGCCGTGGGCCCCCGGGACGAACCCGAGCCCCACGGCGCGCTGGACGGGCTGCCCGGACCGCGGACTCCTCGCGAGGCGCCACGCGACGATCTCGCCGCCCTGCTGGACTCCATGCCCCCGCCGCCCGAGCCGGCGCAGCCGGTTCGCCCGCCCTCGCAGCGGCTCTCGCCATCCCCGGCCACACCGCCGCGCCCTCACGCCCCGAAGCCGGCACCCCCTCCGGAACCCGCTCCCCTCGACTACGACCACCAGCCGACGACGGCGTACCCGATTCCCAACCTGCCGGACTTCAACCTCCCGCCGGCCGCGGCGCTCGCACCCGCGGTCCACGCCATCCCCGAGGCCACCCGCGTCGCGGACCCGTCGCCGGAACTGCTCGCCTCGGCACGCATCTCGGGCCCGCGGCCCCAGCCGCTCCCCAAGCCGGTGCCCCCCGACGAGGTGCACTTCCAGGACGTCTTCCACGAGTTCCTGGCCGTGCGCGAGCGCTGCGGCGAGAGCGGCGACGGCCTCACCTTCGAGAAGTTCGCCGGCAAGCTCCGGAAAAACCGCGACCAGCTGGTGCAGAAGTACGGCTGCCGCACCGTTCGCTTCCAGGTCTACGTGAAGGACGGGCGCGCGGCCCTGAAGGCCACTCCGGTCAGGGAGTGAGCCTCACCCCCGCCGCTGCCTCCCGCGGAATCCGGAGCCTCAGCAGCGCGCCACCGCCGGGCGCCGTGTCCACCTCCAGGGTGCCCCCGTGTCCCTGGGCGATGCGCGCTCCCAGCGCGAGCCCCAGGCCGGTGCCGCTGGCCTTGGTCGTCACTCCCGGCTCGAGTACCCGGGCCCGGGCGTCGGCCGGGATGCCGGGGCCGGTGTCCTCCACCTCCAGCACCGCCCGGTCTGCGTCGCCCCGGGTCCGCACCGTCACCTGGCCGCCCGAAGGCATCGCCTCCTCGGCGTTCCGGAGGAGGTTGTGGAGCAGCTGCGCCAGCTGATCCCGATCCGCCCGGACGGCGAGCGGAGGTCCCGGCTCCCAGCGGAGCGCGACCCCCGGCCGAGCGCCGGCGAGACCGAGCGCCTGCTCGGTCCAGGCGGTGAGGTCCAGTGGCTCGAGCTGCGCCGCGGGGAGCCGGGCGAAGCGGGCGAAGGCGTCGATGGTGCGCCGCAGCCGCTCCACCTCCTCGAGCATCGCTGGCGCGCTCTCGACGAACAGCGCCTCGAAGCGCCCGTCTCGCGCCTTCCTGGCCGCGAGCAGCGTCTCCAGCGACATCTGGAGCGGGGTTAGAGGATTGCGGAGCTCGTGGGCCAGGCTGCGCGCCACGCCCTCCCAGGCCGCCGCCTGCTCCGCGGCCCGCAGCGCCCGGGTGGCGTGACCCAGGTCCTCGGCCATCCGGTTGAAGGCGTCCACCAGCACCCGCACCTCGCCGCTGCCCGTGGCCGGCACGCGGGTGTCGAGCGCGCCGCCCGCGACCGAGCGGACTCCCTCGGTGAGCGCCTCCACCGGGCGGGTGATGCCCCGGGCGAAGAGGAAGCCGGCAATCAGCGCCAGACCGAGACCCAGTGCCCCGGCGGTGACGAGCGCCTTCAGGAGCGTGGCCCGCGTCTCGTCCACCGCCGCGCTCCCCACGCCGAGGGTCAGCTCCGCGGGCCCGAGGGGGAGGGCGCGCCGCACGGTGCGCCCCTCGGCGGTACCGGCCGCCGCGGGCGCGAGCCCCGGCCCCTGCAGCTCGACCCGCGCGGCGGTGAGCCGGGCCAGGCGCGAGACCCAGGCCTCGTCGAGCACCTGACCCCCGACGAGGATGGCCGTGCCGCGCGCCGCCTCCACCGGACGGGCCGCCACCAGGGCCGGCCGGAGCTGGACGCCCTCGGCGTTCTGCACCTCGACCGGAACCAGCACCGGGGCCTCGCCGGTGCGGACGGTGGAGAGTCCGGGCTCGACGTCGCCCACCCGAGCCGGAAGGAAGGCGCTGGAGCGAGTCACTCCCGAGGCGTCGCGGAGGGTGAGGACCGTCAGCGGCCGTCCCTCGGCCACGCCGCGCATCGCGTCCGCGGCGGGCGGCAGGCCGGACTCCAGCTGCAGCGCCACCGCCTCGGTGAGAGGGTCCGCGGCGCAGGCGCTCACCGACTGCTCCACCTCGGCCCGGAGCCGGTCCAGCTCGGTGGAGCCGAGCGTCGCGGCCGCGTCGGCGCGGGCGGCCAACTCGCGGGCGAACGTCTCCTCGATGCGTCGCGAGGCGAGCGGCACCGTCACCGCCAGGGGGAGGAGCGCCAGCAGGGCGAAGGCGAGGAGCAGGAGCGTGCGGAGCCGCATCCCTCGGGTCGCGGCCATCAGGGCCACCACGCGTCGTCGAGGGTCCAGAGCCCGAAGGCGTCCCGCCGCACGTCCACCAGCGCCGGGTCGAGGCGTGCTCGGAGCCCCTCCACGTACAGCGGCACGACGGGGAGGGCGCCCGCGAGCTGGAGCGCCCGCTCGCGCGTCCGGGCCGCGCGTTCCCGCTCGTCGGCCAGAGCTCCGAGGCCCGCGAGCTCGCGCCGGCCCGCGCCCGGATCGCCGGCCAGCTCCAGCACCACCGCCAGCGCGGCCGCCGGCACCGGCGGGAGAAGCACCGAGCGGAGCGCGAGGTCTCCCTGCCCGGCGCGCCAGTCACGGTCCAGCGCCTCCGGGGTGCGCGCGCCGAGCCTGAGCGAGACTCCTGCGTCCCGGAGGAGGATCTGGAGCCGCTGCGCCACGGCTCGCTGCCCCGGCCGGTCCGCTGCATACAGGAGCAGCGCCGTCCCCGAGCCACGGCCCGGGCTTCCGCCGGCCGACGCAGACCGCTCGGGCCCGCCGAGCGACGGCGGAAGGAGGCCCGGCATCGCCGCCGCCGGACTGCCCACGAAGCTCCGCACCAGCGCCGGGCGATCCAGCCGTGTCTCGAGCAGCGAGACCATCGGGCGCGCCTGGGGCCTCGACACGAGATAGGTGGCGAACAGCGCCGGAGCCGCCGCCTCCCCACCGTCCCCGAGCAGCACCTGCGCGCTCCGGGTCTCGAGCGCCCGCTGGGCCGCGCGGCGCGCCAGCGTGGAGACCAGGAATCCATCCGGGTGGGGCCGGCCCTCCGGGAACGCGGGCACGGCGCGGCCCCGCTCGGCGCCGTCCGGGGCGTAGGGCCCCACGCCGTCGCTCCCCCCGTCACCGAGCACTGGCGCAAGCGCCGGGTGACAGAGGCTGACCTCCAGGTCCGGCCAGGGGTGGGCCAGGGGGAGCAGAAGTCCCGCGGCCTTCCCCCGCGACTGCTGCTCCAGCGTCGGCGCGAGCTCCCGCACCGGCCCGAGTGCGGCGCGGGCGACCGGACTCCGCTCCACCGCCCGCGCCCAGGCCTGCGCCAGCTCGGCCGTGCCGAGCGGCGCGCCGGAGGAGAACCGGGCCCCCGGCCTGGGAACGACGGAGACGCCGTCGGCCGTGCGCTGGACACTGGCCAGCACCGGCTGCACGCGCCCGCCCCCCTCCACGCGGCACAGCGGGGCGGCGACGAGCTCCCGGAGGGCCGCCCCCTCCGGCGTCTCCCCCCAGCGATCGGCGCGAACCTCGGGGAGCACCGCCAGGCGCAGCGTCCCGCCGTCCCGCGCCCGGGCCGCGGCCCGCGCCTCCAGAGGCGCCGCGGCCGCGAGGAGCACCAGAATTGCTCCCCGCCTCACGGCGGCCCTCGCACCACGCGGAGCTCCGACCCGCCGTCCGCCGTCCACAGCCCGAGCACCAGCGCCGGTCCCGGTCCCGGCGCGCCGCCGCAGACCTGGAGGATGCGTCCCGGCACCGCGACCGAGGGCTCCTCCGGCCCCGGGCCCACGAGCCGGAGCCGGTCTTCGGCGGGCGCGGCGGCCGCGCTGCTCGCCGCCACCCGCATCTCGCCCCGCCAGGACACGAGGGCGGCCCCGGCCCCGACGTCGCGGAGCACGCGCACCTCCGATCCGGGCTGGAACCAGCGGGCCGTCCCGTCGGGGAGCAGCAGGAGGCGGTGCCCGGCCCGCGCGTCTCCGCCCCACAACGGCTCACGCTCGGGTCCGCGCGCGAGCACGAGCCTCGCGGCGCCGGGAGCGAAGCTGGCGGGCTCGGCGGACGCGCCGCAGCCGAGCGTCGGCGCTCCCCCGCCCGTGCCGCGCACCAGCTGCCCTCCCTGGAGCCGGAGCGCCAGTGACCCGTCCGCGCGCGCCCAGGCCACGACGAGGCGACCCTCGCCGATGCACAGGGTGCCGAACGGCTCGCGAGCCGGAGTCGCCGCGGGAGGCAGGTCCAGGAGCGAGTGTCGCGCGAGCAGCGACCCCGCGCCGTCCAGGACCGACACCTCGCCACCGGCGAGCACCGCGACCTCTGGCCGCCCGTCGCCGTCGAGGTCGCCCGTGGCCAGCGCCGCGGTCCGCACCGGGAGCCGGGCCAGCGGCGCCGGGTCGAGCACCAGCCCGGCGCCCTGTCCGGGTCCTGCGGCGAGCAGCTGGGTCGCCCGGTCGACGGGGACGGCCGCCGAGAGCACCCGCGTGGGACCGGTCTCCGGCGCGGCGCGGCCCGCCCAGAAGTTCCGCCACACCGAGCGCAGCTCTCCGGCCCCCAGCACCTCCGCCGCGACCTGGAGCCGGAGGCGAACGAGGCTACGCGCTCCGGCGCTCCGCGCGCGTGCCGCGGCGTCCTCTCCGGAGCCGATGACCACCGCGGGAAGGCCCGACTCCCCGAGGCGCGTCGCGACCAGCGCCGCGGTGGTCTCGGCCAGGGCCGCCGAGGAAGCCTCGACGGCGACCGCCACCGGCGGCTCGGGATGCGCGGCGACGACCTGCGCCCGAAGCTGCTCGGAGAGCGCCTCCAGCGCGGAGGGACCGGGAGCGGCGGCGAGGAGCGCGGCGACGAGCGCCGGTCCAGGGCTCACAGGCGGTCCCGGCCGGGCTCCTCCATGAGGAAGCGGTCCGGGGTGGCCTCGCCCGGCTTTGGCGCCTCGGCCGTGGGCGCCGTGCCTTCGAGGAAGCTCTCCGCCCGCCCCGGCACGTGCGCGCCGGCGAGCAGCCCCGAGCTCGGGTCCACCCGGACCGTCTGCACACCGGGCGGCAGTTCGAAGTCGCGCGCCGGCTTTCCATCGAGCGCCGCGCGCATGAAGCCGAGCCAGATGGGCAGCGCCGCCCGGCCGCCCGTCTCCCCGGTGCCGAGGCTCGAGTGGTCATCGAACCCGACCCAGGCGGTGGCCACCAGGTCCGGCGTGTAGCCGCTGAACCAGGCGTCGCGGTACTCGTTGGCGGTCCCGGTCTTCCCCGCCGCCGGCCGCCCGAGGTCGCGGACGGCCACGGCCGTTCCCTCCTCCACCACGCTCCGCATGAGGGAGGTGGCGACGTAGGCCACCGGCGGGGGGATGGTCTCCTCCGGTGCCGCCTGGTGCTCCTCGAGCGTCGTGCCGCGCACGTCGGTCACCCGGACCAGGAGCACGGGATCGGCATATTTCCCCAGGGTGTCGAACGTCGTGTAGGCGTTGGCCAGCTCGAGCACCGTCACCTCACCCGTGCCCAGCGCGAGGGTCAGGTTGTCCGGCATCTCCGAGCGGATGCCGGCCCGCCGGGCGAAGTCGATCGCCACCTGCGGGGTGATGGCCTCGATCAGCCGGACGGACACCGTGTTCTTGGACTTGGTCAGCGCCTGCCGCAGCGTCATGGGGCCCTCGAACCCGCTCCGCTCGTAGTTGTGCGGCTTCCACACCTTCCCGGTCCAGGGATCGCGCACCGCCTCCGGCGCATCGTTGAGCACCGAGACCGGGGTGAACTTCTGGCTCTGCAGCGCCGCCGCGTAGAGGAAGGGCTTGAACGCCGAGCCGGGCTGCCGGTGGGCCTGGGTGGCGCGGTTGAACGACGAGCGCGCGAAGTCGTAGCCCCCGCTGAGCGCCAGGACCCGCCGCGTGGCGGGGTCGATGACCGTCAGCGCTCCCTGCACCTCGGGCACCTGGTCCAGCGTCACCTCGAGCGGCTTGCCGGCCGGGGGCACCGAGAGGACGCGCGCCCGTACCAGCTGGCCCGGCTTCAGGACGTCGGAGAGCTTGGCCGGCGCCTGGGTCCACTTGCCCACGCCGCGGGGCCGCGCCCAGGCGACGGTGGAGAAGACGAGGATCCCCTGGCGGCCCACGAAGTCGAGCGTGGCCGTCTTCCGGGAATCGTCCACCTGGGTGACGTAGCCCCCGAGGCGCAGCCCCTCCTTGAGTGGCACGAGCGGGACCGCCCGGACGAGGACCTCGTCCGAGGTGGGCGCGGCCTCGCCCTCGGCGCTGGTCTCCGGCCGCTCCTCCGCGCCCTCGTCGTCGGCCGCGGTCTGCTTCGGCTGGGCGAGGCGGGACAGGTCCACCAGGAGCGCTCCTTCCTGGCTGCGGCGGCCCGTGTCGGCGATGCGCTTCTCCAGCAAGGTCCGGAGCTGGGCGAATCGCTTTCCCTCCAGCTCTCCCAGCGCGCCCTGGTACCCCATCCTCCGGTCGAGCGTCTCCAGCCCCTCGCGGAGCGCCGTATCGGCGAGCGCCTGGAGCTTCGGCTCCATGGCGATCTCCACCCGCATCCCGCTGGTGAGGACCGCCGTGTCCCCGTAACGCGCCACCAGCATCCGGCGGATCTCCTCGACGTAGTACGGGCCCACCGGCGGCGCCGGCCGGGGCCCGAGCACCACCTCCGCCTTCAGCGCGGCGTCATGCTCGCGGGCGGCGAGCAGCCCGTGCTTCAGCATCTGCCCCAGGACATAGGTCTGCCGCCCCTTCGCCCGGGTCATGCTGGTGACGGGGTTGATGCGCTCCGGCTGCTGGACGACCCCGGCGAGCATGGCTGCCTCGGCGACGCTCAGCCCCGAGGCGTGCTTGCCGAAGTAGTAGAGCGCCGCCTCCTCCACCCCGTAGCGGTTGTGCCCGAAGTAGATCTGGTTCAGGTACAGGTTGAGGATCTGATCCTTGGTCAGCGCGCGCTCCATCCGCGGGGTGAGGATCCACTCGCGGATCTTCCGGCTCAGCTTGCGCTCCTGGGACAACAAGAGATTTCGGCAGGCCTGCTGGGTGATGGTGGAGGCGCCGGTGAGGTGCCCGCCCGGAAGGAGCGCCTTGATGCCGGCGCGGACCATGCCGACGTAGTCCAGCCCCTCATGCCGGTAGAAGTCCGCGTCCTCCGCGGCGAGGAAGGCGTTGCGCACGTGTGCGGGAAGCGTCGCCGCGTCCACCAGCGTGCGCCGCTCGAGGAAGTACTCCGCGCAGACCTTGCCGTCGGCGCAGGTGACCTTCGTGACCTGGGGCGGCCGGTAGTCGCGCAGCGCCTCCACGGACGGCAGCCCCCGGTTGAACCAGAGGAAGACCCCGACCACGGTGCCGACCAGCGCGAGCACGAGCGCGCCGAGGACCAGGAGGAGCCGGCGGAGGAGGGACGGTCGAGAGGTGCGGCGGGCCATCGGGGAATGGAAGCTGGAGAGCGTAACACCGGAATTGCCTGCCGGTCCGACGCTCCCCCGGCCTGGGGTGAAGCGTCGGACCGGCGTCCAATCCGGGGCGAGCCTACTCCTCGCCGTCATCGGCCTCGGGCACGTGCGTCTCCTCGACCCCGGCGTCGGGTGCCGAGCGGAGCATCGCGGTGCGCTCGCCGTTCACCCGCGCCTTCACGTACTTCGGAGCGAGCAGCGCCGAGCGGGCGTAGGCCTCCCGCGCGCCGTCCAGGTCACCGGTGCGCTCCCGGGCGACCCCGAGGTTGTTGTGCACCACCGCGGCCTCGGGGAGCAGCTCGGCCGAGCGCTCGAGCACCTCCAGCGCCTCCGGGTTGCGGCTGGCCCGGAGGTAGGCGAAGCCGAGATTGTTCAGCACCCACCCGTGCGAGGGGTCGATGGTGCGAGCCTGCTCGAGGGTCTGGATGGCTCCGGCGAGGTTCCCGGAGCTCAGCTGGGCGCGGCCGAGCGCCTGCCAGGCCTCGACGTTCCCCTCGTCCCGGCCCACCGCCGAGCGGGCCAGCGCCTCGGCGGCCTCGACGTTCCCGGAGACCAGGCGCATCCGCGCCGCCTGCACCAGGGGGACCGTGTCCTCGGGGTCGATGCGCCCCAGCCTCTCGTAGGCCTCGGCGGCGAGGGTCAGCTGCCGGGAGGCGCGCGCCAGCCGGGCGATGAGCGCGAGCGCGTCGACGTCCTCCCCGTCGTCGGCGAGGGCCCGGCGTGCCTCGACCAGAGCACCGGCGGTGTCGCCGTCGTCGCGCAGCTTCTCCGCCCGCGCGAGGTGGTCCACGCCGGGCGGGCCCGAGCGGGGCAGCGCCAGGGCATCGACCGGGGCGCCGGTCGGCTTCGGCGCCTGGGCGATCGCCGGCGCGGGTGCCGGCGTGGCGGCGGGAACCGGCGCCTGCACGCGGGACACGGGCGGCGACGGCACGGGGGACTTCTGACAGCCCACCACCAGTGCGGCGGCGAGCGGAACGGCCAGCAGATGCTTCGACATCGACGAGCTCCTCATCGGGACCTCGGGTGGTCCCTCGGGAGTTCCCACTGCGCCCGCCGTGCCATCGGGGAACCCAGGGAGAACGGTCCCGGGCGCGGCCAGCCGCCCGCGCGCGTGTCAGCGAGGGCCCTCGACCTGGTGGTGCGCAGCCGCCCCGCCTGTGCGACGGTACCGGGCCCCACCGTGCTCGTCGCCAGCTGGAACATCAACTCGGTGCGCGCCCGGACCGACCGGCTCCTCGGCTGGCTCGAGGCCCGGCGCCCGGACGTCGTCTGTCTTCAGGAATTGAAGTGCACCGACGAGCAGTTCCCGTCCGACCAGGTCCGGGCGCTCGGCTACCACCCGGCGCTGTTCGGCCAGAAGAGCTACAACGGGGTGGCGATCCTCGCCCGGAACGAGCCCGAGCGCGTCGAGCGGGGCTTCCTGGACGGCGAGGACGACGACGCCGCCCGAGTGCTGAGCGCCACGGTGGCGGGCGTCCGGGTGACCTCGGTGTACGCGCCCAACGGGCAAGCGGTCGGCTCACCCGCGTACCAGCAGAAGCTCGAATGGTACGGCCGGCTTCGCCGCTGGCTCGACGTGCGGCACCGGCCCGATCAGCCGCTCACCGTGTGCGGCGACTTCAACGTGGCACCGGAGGAGCGGGACGTCTGGGACCCTCGCCTCTGGGAGGGCCAGACGCTCTTCTCGCTCCCGGAACGGGCGGCGCTGAAGCGAGCGGTGGAGTTCGGGGTCGAGGACACCTTCCGGCGGCTCCACCCCGAGCCGGGCCGCTACAGCTGGTGGGACTACCGGATGCTCGGCTTCCAGAAAAACCGGGGCCTGAGGCTGGACCACATCTACGCCACCGGACCGCTCGCAACCGCGCTGCAGGCGGCGGGCATCGATCGGGAGGCACGGAAGGGTCCACAGCCGTCGGACCACGCGCCGGTCTGGGCCCGGTTCCGCCTCCCCGGCGAGCCGGAGCCTCCGTCCGACTCGTTCGGTGAATAGCCCCGTGATGGGCTGCGTCGAAGCCACGGCCGCGTCCGGCCTATGCTCCGGAGGTCGGCCCTCGAACGGAGTGTCGGTCATGGTTCCTCGTGCTCTCCCCTTTGCGCTGCTGCTCGCCGCCGGCTGTGCCCACGCTCCCGTCGAGACCGCGCCTGCACCCGACTGGGGCATCGCCCGGGCGAGCACCGTCGACACGTTCGAGATCGGTGGACAGGCGGATCACTGGGGTGTCCGGGTCACCGACGACGAGATCCTCGGAATCCAGCCGGACTTCGCCCTGGGGAGGAGCAACGGGGAGATCCGCGGGCGCGCCGCCGGGGTGCCGGTGGTGGTGGGGTTCAGCGAGGACGAGGGCGCCGGCGTGTACCGGGGCGCGCCCTTCCAGGTGAAGGTGGAGCGAACCCCGGCCGGGCTCCTGGTGAACGGGATCTTCGGGGGCGCGATCAGCACCTTCGAGCTGTCGGTCGACCGGATCAACGGCCGCATCGGGACCTGCGGCTGGGACGTGCGCTGGACCGGGAGCTACTACTCCGGGAGCCGCGGGTGCGGGACCCGCATCGAGCCCGTCTCGGTCTCGCTCCCGGCGACCATGGCTCGCTGGTCGGACGTGGAGGTCGCCGGCGCGCTGGCGATCCTCATGAACGTCGGCGCCCCGAGGGGGACCGACCGCCTGGTGGACAACTCGGCCGAGTTCCGCAATCCGTCGAACGCCGCGCTTGCTCCGTACTACCGGATGGCGTCCAGCGCTCGCCCGGGTGGGCCAGCGACAGGGTTCGGTCGGCCCCTCAGCTCTTCGGCGGGGGCGCCGTCACGGGTTTCCGCGCCGCGTCGGATGGCCCCCACGCCCTCCACGCCGCGGTAGCGGCGGCGGCACCTGCCGGTCCGGACGTTCAGCTCGGCTCGGAGGACCCCGGGCCGTCGTCGGGGCCGGAGTCGGCCTCGGCCGCTCCGGGGGTCTGCGCGCGGGGGCGGCGAATGCCGAGGGCCTTCATCTTCTTGTAGAAGTGCCCGCGCTCGAGGTCGAGCAGCCGGGCCGCCTCGGTGGCGTTGTCCCGGGTGAAGGCCAGCGTGCGGAGGATGATCTCCCGCTCGGCGTCGTCCACCAGGTCCCGGAAGGGCTTCTCACCCACCGGACGGAGCGCGGCGGCGGTCTTCTGCTCTCCGGTCGGGGAGGGTGGGGCCCCCTGGGCGCGGATCGGACGGGGACGGGGGAGCAGCTCGCGCGCCTCGTCTCCCGAGACCTGGGGGCCCTCGCAGAGGATGGCCAGGCGCTCCACGAGGTTCCTCAGCTCGCGGACGTTGCCCGGGTAGTCGTGGGCGGAGAGCACCGCGACTGCCTCGGCGGTGAGCTTCAGTGGGCGCCGGCCGTTCCGGCGGCAGGCCTCGTCGAGGAACGCGGAGATGAGGTCCGGGAGGTCCTCCCGGTGCTCGCGGAGCGGCGGGGTACGGATCTGCACGACGGCGAGCCGGTAGTAGAGGTCTTCGCGGAAGCGACCCTCGGCGACCTCCGCCTCGAGATCGCGATTGGTCGCGGCGACCACTCGCACGTCGACCTTCAGGGTCTCGGTGCCGCCCACCCGCTCGAACTCCGACTCCTGGAGGACCCGGAGGAGCTTGGCCTGCATGGTCGGAGGCATGTCGCCGACCTCGTCGAGGAACAGCGTCCCGCCCGAGGCGAGCTCGAACTTGCCTCGCCGCAGGGCGAGGGCCCCGGTGAAGGCTCCCTTCTCGTGGCCGAAGAGCTCGCTCTCGATGAGCTCGTGCGGCACCGCGGCGCAGTTCACCCGGACGAAGGGTCCCGAGGCCCGCCGGCTGTTCCGGTGGAGGGCCCGCGCGACCAGCTCCTTGCCGCTGCCGTTCTCGCCGGTGATCAGCACCCGTCCCTCGCTGGGGGCGGCCCTCTGGACCAGGTGGTAGAGCCGCTGCATCGCCGGGCCCTGTCCCACCATCTCGTACCTGCCGCTCTCGGCCCGAAGAAACTCCAGCTCCTCGACCACGTCCTTCAGCTCGAGCGCGTTCCGGAGCGCGACCAGCAGCCGGTCCCGCCCAATCGGCTTCTCCAGGAAGTCCCGGGCGCCGAGCTGGGTGGCCTTGACCGCGGTCTCGATGGTGCCGTGCCCGGACATCATCAGCACCGGGAGACCGGGGCGGGCCTGGAGCAGCTGCTCGAGCACGCTGAGGCCGTCCAGGTCGGGCAGCTGCACGTCGAGCAGCACCGCGTCCACGGGGCGGGCGAGCGCCACCTCCAGGCCGAGCCTGCCGGTGCCGGCGAGCTCGGTCTGGTAGCCGGCCAGCTGCAGGGCCTGGCTGAGCGTGAGCAGGATGTTCTTCTCGTCGTCGACGAGGAGGACGCTGTGGGGCATCACCGCACTCCTGGTCGCGGTCGGCGGGCCGCAACTTCGCGGCCGCGCAAACGCGCATCCCTCGAATTTCTTTTGACTGCCATCACAGCATGACGGTACAGCGGGCAACAGGGATCGGGCCGCCCAGGGCACGCGGCCACCTTTGGAGGAGTGCGCATGTCCCGCCGTTTCGGTGTGCTGGCGCTGGGAGTCCTGGGGGTTGCGGTTCTCACCGGATGTCCTCCCACGTATCCGAAGTGCGATTCGGACGAGCAGTGCAAGTCGCACAACGAAGTCTGCGTCAACGGGCAATGCCAGGAGTGCGCCACCGACGCGAACTGCAAGGACGGGTTCGTGTGCCAGGGCAACAAGTGCACCCCCAAGCCCGAGTGCACCACCGATCAGAACTGCCCCGCGGGCTCCAGCTGCGCCAACGGCAAGTGCACGCCGAGGGCCTGCACCGCGGACGGCGACTGCGGACCCGGTGCCCGGTGCAAGAACAACCAGTGCGTCCCCAACACCTGCGCCGCGGACGCTGACTGCGGCACGGGCGAGACCTGCCAGGCCGGCGTCTGCGCCAAGGCCGCCGCCATCGACAAGTGCAACTGGACGCCGATCCGCTTCGGCTTCAATGACAGCGCGCTGACCCCCGAGGCCCGGACCCAGCTCAACGACCTGTCCGACTGCATCAAGAAGGGCACCGTGAAGAAGATCGTCCTCGAGGGCCACGCCGACGAGCGGGGCACCGAGGAGTACAACCTCCACCTCTCCCAGCGCCGGGCGGCGAGCGTGAAGAAGTACCTGGTGGACCTCGGGGTGGCACCGGCCAAGGTGGACACCGTGGGTTACGGGGAGAACCGGCCGACGGTCGACGGGCACAACGAGGACGCCTGGGCCGCGAACCGGCGGGTGGAGTTCCGCCACTAGATGCGGGTCGCACGCGCCGCGCTCTCCATCGGGGCAGTCCTCGCCCTCGGAGGCTGCTTCTACTCGTCCGAGGCGGGGAAGAACCTCGAGACGCGGGTGGACAAGCTGGACAAGGATCTCCGCACCGAGCAGAAGGCGATGGCGGACAAGGTGGACCAGCAGCTCCCGCGCATCGACCAGAAGATCGCCGAGGTCACCAAGGCGCTCGACTCGCTCGACCAGGCCTCGCGGAGGAGCGGGGCCGACACCAGCGTCCAGCTGCAGAAGGTGATCGAGGACCTCGCGGTGCTCCGGGGACAGGTCGAGGCCTACACCCACAACCTCGACGCGCTCCAGGACCGGGCGGCGGCGGTGGACAAGAAGTCGGGGGACGACGTGCAGCGGCCCACCGACAAGAAGGAGTTCTTTGCCCTCGCCCAGAGCAAGGCGAAGTCGGGTGACCTTCAGACCGCCCGGGTCCTCTACCAGGACTTCATCCGGAAGTGGCCCAAGGACGATCTGGCCGGGGACGCACACTTCGCGCTGGCCGAGTCGTACTACGCGCAGGACAACTGCCCCGACGCGCTGCCGGAGTACGGACAGCTGATCAAGAGCTTCGGCAAGTCGAAGTCCGTGCCGCTGGCCTACGTGCGGAGCGGCGACTGCTTCGCCCGGCTGAAGAACCCCGAAGCCGCCCGGCTCGCCTACGAGCAGGTCGTCAAGGATTACCCGAAGGCGCCCGAGGCCAAGCTGGCCCAGAAGGGCCTGGCAGGACTGAAGAAATCGCCGCCGCCGAAGGGGAAGAAGTAGCGGTCCCGCCCTTGAGATGGGGGCGGGTCGCTGTTAGAGGACCCTGCTTCGCCCGCCGGTCCTCCGGGGACATGAGGTCTCCCGGGGCAAGGCGGTCCGACACCCTGGAGTCGTCCGCACCATGAAGCCCGACCTTCACCCGGTCTACCCCCCCGCCCGCATCACCTGCGCCTGCGGCAACACGATCGAGACCCGCAGCACCCGGGGCTCGTTCCACGTCGAGATCTGCTCGGCCTGCCATCCCTTCTTCACCGGCAAGTACAAGCTGGTGGACACCGAGGGCCGTGTCGAGCGGTTCCGCAAGAAGTACGAGGCCAAGCCGGGGGCTCCTGCTCCCGCGGCTCCGGGCAGCAAGAAGGCGCCGAAGGCCAAGGCCTGAGCAGGGCGGCGGGCTTGGGCGAGCGCCCCTACATCGGCGGCCAGGCGGTCCTGGAGGGCGTGATGATGCGCTCTCCGGGGAGCCTCGTGGTCGCCGTCCGCCGTCCGGATGGGCAGATCGCGGTCCGCGAGGAGGCGTGGGAGACGCTCTGGCCGCGGGCGAAGCTGCTCCGCAAGCCGTTCCTCCGCGGGGCGGTGGTGCTCATCGAGTCGGTGTGGAACGGCTTCACCGCGCTGGCCTTCAGCGCGGAGCAGGCCGAGTCCGAGAACCCGTCCGCCTCCGCCGCGCCGGCCGGTCTGGCTCCGGCCCCGAGCGAGAGGAAGTCTACGTCCGAGCTGACGCGCGGGCTGATGCTCGGCATCTCCTTCCTGTTCATGGTGGGGCTGTTCATCGCCGCCCCGCATCTGCTGACCCTCGGGCTGTTCAAGCTCCTCGGGCGTGACCCGAGCCTCAAGGGGCTCCTCTTCCACCTGGTGGACGGGGTGTTCCGGATCGCCATCCTCGTCGGCTGGCTCGCGCTGGTGGCGCGGACGAAGGATGCGCAGCGGCTGTTCCAGTACCACGGGGCGGAACACAAGGCGATCTGGACCTACGAGTCGCGCCTGCCGCTCACCGTGGAGAGCGCGCGGCGCTTCACGACGCAGCACCCGCGCTGCGGGACGAGCTTCCTGTTCGTGGTGGTGGGCGTGGCGGTGCTGGTGCACATCCTGGTCCTCCCGTTCGTTCCCACGATCTCCGCCATCGGCGCGGTGCAGACGCTGTTCGTGCTGGTCCTGAAGATCGGGCTCGCCTTCCCGGTCGCCGGCATCGCCTACGAGCTGCAGAAGCGCTCGGCCCGGGCGGACTGCCCTCGGCTGCTGAAGGCGCTGGTGAGCCCGGGCCTGTGGCTGCAGCGGATCACCACGGTCGAGCCCACCGACGACCAGCTGGAGATCGCGCTCCTCGCGCTGGATCGGGCGCTGGCCCGCGAGGAGGGGCGCCCCCGCGCCGCGGACGGCGTGCAGGTTTACCCGGACTTCGCGGTCGCTGCGGCGGCGTGACATCCCCCACCTTCCGCCCCGACGTGGGCACGCCCCCGGCTCCGGCACCGGGCGCTGATGGGCGGACGGCATGGATGCGAGAGGTGGCTCGCCGCTGACCTGGGAAGCGCGCCCGGGCTGAGTGATCCTTTCTGCACGTGGCGTGCAATCCCACGTGCAGAAAGGATCGCCCGGGCGGCTCGGGCTGCCGAACGGCACCCCCACGCGCTTCGCCAGCGCCATGCCTGTAGCACTCGATCCGAAGTTGCCGGGATCGATCGGTCCGGTAGCGTGCCCCGGGCATGCCCAGCACTGCCCGCGCACCTCGCCCGCGCCTTCCGAGCGCTCCCTTTCCCGAGCTCCCCGCGTGGGCCTCGGGCCCCGATTGGGCGCTTCACGCGGGGGACTGCCTCGAGAGGCTCGCGGCCCTGCCCGAGACCAGCGTGGACCTGGTCTTCGCCGATCCGCCGTACTTCCTGAGCAACGGCGGATTCACCTGCCACTCCGGCCGGCGCGCGCCGGTGGGGAAGGGGACCTGGGACGCCTCGCGCGGCATCGAGGAGGACCACCGCTTCACGAAGGGGTGGATCGAGGCGTGCGGCCGGGTGCTGAAGCCGAGCGGCTCGCTGTGGATCTCCGGCACCCAGCACGTGATCTTCTCCGCCGGCTTCGCGCTCCAGTCGCTGGGCTGGCGACTGCTGAACACCGTCACCTGGTTCAAGCCCAACGCGAGCCCGAACCTCTCCTGCCGCTACTTCACCCACAGCTCGGAGATCCTGATCTGGGCGGCGCCCCGCCGGCCGGGACGGCTCCAGCACCACTTCGACTACCCTCGCATGAAGGCGGAGAACGGCGGGAAGCAGATGCGTGATGTGTGGGCGCTCCCGCGACCGGGTGACGAGGAGCTGGACGCCGACGGGCAGGGGCGGATCTGGACCCTCACCAGCCCGCGCCTGGAGGAGAAGGCGCAGGGGAAGCACCCCACGCAGAAGCCGGTCGCGCTGCTCCGGCGCATCATCGAGGCCACCGCGCCTGCAGGAGGGCTGGTGCTGGACCCGTTCTCCGGAAGCGGGACCACCGGGGTGGCCGCGCTCAGGCTCGGCCGTCGCTTCCTCGGCATCGAGCAGGACCCCACCTGGCTCGCGCTCGCCCGGGCGCGGCTGGAGGCCGAGTCAGACGGGGCGGGACCCGCCGGGGACTCGTTCGGTCCGCGGCGCAGCCGGACCCGGGGGTGAATGCTGCATGGAGCTGACTGCGCTCGAGCGGGCCGTCCTCGACAAGCTCTTCTCGGGGGACCATCCCAGCTTCCCGGCGCTCCGTGCCCAGCTGGAACGGGTCCGGGTGCTCGAGAGGACGTTCACCCCGGTGGGGTTCTTCTCCGACCTGATGGTCCCCGAGGACTTGCCGCCGGCGACGCTCGCGAAGGATGCGGTCTGGTTTGGCGATGTCTTCGCCGACTTCGAAGGTCTGGTTCACGGAGCGAGCTTCGTCGTGCGCATCGCCGACGGCCGGCTGGAGATGCTCGAGGGCTCGACGGTGGACGAGTCCTGGCCGTCGGAGGGCACGTCCTTCCGCCTCCGGTACGAGCCCGAGCCGCGGCAGCTCGACGCGCTCGGCTGACTCCCGCCCGACCGCCGTCGGGCACCTCCCGGGCCTCGCCGGCTCAGGCTCCCTTGCGCAGGAGCGAATCCACTCCCGCTGCGGCGATGACGTGGTACCGCATCCGGTACCGGCGCGCGCAGGCATCGGCGAGCGGCCGTGTCCCCGGCCCGGCGATCAGCGCGGCGTACAGCGGTTTGAGGTACTTCATCCGTCCCACCTCGCCGAGCAGCTCCTCGGCCCGGCGCACCGCCGGCACATGCCCGCTGCGGATCGCCACGGTGAGCCAGGCGACCAGCACCTCGGGGTTGGCGGCCCGGGTGAGGTGAAACCGCTCGTCGAGCTCGGTCATCAGCTCCGCCGGCGACGGTCGCGGCAGGTGGTTCAGGTACACCTGCCATTCCCAGGGGGACCAGTCCTTCGCCGCCGGCGGCGGCACCTGCGCCTTCAGCGCCTCCACCTGCTCCAGCCGGCTGCTCCGGGCCACCGGCGCTCCGGGAGGCACGCCCTCTCCGTCGATCCACCGGGGCGCATCCACCGCCTCCAGCGCGCCGGGAAGCTCGGTCCGGACCAGGTCCAGCAGCTCCTCGGTGGTGACCGACTGGAAGCGGAACGTCTCCATGTAGCGGCGGAGGAACCCGTCGAACGCCGGGCGACCCACCGCGTCCTCCAGCGCCCGGAGAAACAGGAAGCCCTTCTCGTACGGGACCTGGCTGAAGGCGTCGTCCGGGTCCACCCCCTGGAGCCGGGTGCGGAGGCGGGTGAGCTGCGGGCGGTCCCGGAAGTTCGCCACCGCCTCGTCGAGCGCCTGCCGGCCCACCGCGGCGTGCAGCGCCACCATCTCCGGGCCCTCGAGCACCTCGAGGATGCGCCGCTCGGCGAAGACGGTGAACCCCTCGTTCAGCCAGAAGTCCTCGGCGCTGGCGTTGGACACGAGGTTCCCGGTCCAGCTGTGTGACAGCTCGTGCGCCACCACGCTCACCAGGGACCGGTCCCCGGTGAGGAGCGTGGGGGTGAGGAAGGTGAGCCGCGGGTTCTCCATCCCGCCGTAGGGGAACGAGGGCGGGAGCACCAGGAGGTCGAAGCGTCCCCAGGGGTAGGGACCGAAGAGCGCCTCGGCCGAGGTGAGCATCCGGTCCACGCTCGCGAACTCGTGCGCGGCCCGACCGACAACCGACGGCTCCGCCCACACCCGGCTCCGGGGACCGAGGTCGCGGAATTCGAGGTCCCCCACCGCGAAGGCGAAGAGGTAGGGCGGGATGGGCTCGTCCATCCGGTAGCGCTCGACGGCTCGATCCCCCCGGACCTCGCGGTCGACGAACGCCGCCGCCATCAGGGCCCGGAGCGCCGCTGGCACGGTGAGCTCCGCCTCGTAGGTGATGCGGAGGCGCGGCGTGTCCTGGAGCGGCACCACCGAGCGGGCGTGGATCGCCTGACACTGGCTGTAGAGGAACGGCGCTTTCCCTCCCGCGGTCTGCTCGCGCTCGAGCCACTGCAGGGCCGAGGCGTCGGCGCCGGTCCGGTAGCGGATGACGCAGGTGTCGACGCCCGGGGGGAGATCGACCCGGAGCCGCTCGCCGAGGATGGGCTCCGGAGAGCCGAGCTCGAATCGCAGCGGCCCTCCGTCCACGGCGGTCACCGACTCGATGACGAGCCCCCGGCTGTCGAGGTCCACCGGCGAGCCGCCGCGATCGAAACGCAGGGTCGCCGTCCCCCGGAGCGTCCTCCCCGCGAAGTCCACCTCGGCCTTCCAGGAGAGGTGCTTCTGGTGCGGCTGCCCCAGGTCGGTTTGGCTGTGCGGGTCCAGTCGGGCCATCGTCGGGAGCTCCCTCTCACTCGCGGGCGTCGCCGCGCACCGGGATGCCGGCCAGGGCCAGCACCCGGAGCGCGTTGGTGCTCTGCACCACTCCGTGCCGGAGGGTGTAGTCGAAGCGCATCCGGCCGTCCTCCAGGACGTCCTGGAAATGCACCGGGACGAGCGTGCTCCCGGGGACCCGCGCGAGCTCGGCCAGCGACAGGTCATGGGTGGTCACCGCGCCGATGCACCCGGTCTGTACCAGCAGCCGGAGGACCTCCTCCGAGGCCAGCCGGCGCTCGCGGGTGTTGGTCCCGAGCAGCATCTCGTCCACCAGGACCAGCGAGGCCCGGGGGTGCGCGCCGGCGCCCTCGAGCACCTGCTTCAGCCGCCGCACCTCGGCGTAGAAGAACGAGACGCCCTGCTCGAGCGAGTCCTGCACGCGCATGCTGGTCCAGGTGTGAAGGGCCGAGAGCGAGAGCTGCCGGGCGGAGACCGGGCCTCCGGCGAGCGCGATCACCGTGTTGAGCCCGATCGCCCGGAGCAGCGTCGACTTCCCGGACATGTTCGAACCGGTCACCAGGAGCAGCTGGCCCGGGCCCTCCAGCGAGACGTCGTTCGGCACGGCGTCGTCGAGGAGCGGGTGGGACAGCCGCTCGGCCACGAAGCGCGGGCCCTCCTCGGTCACCACGGGCGTCGTCAGATCCGGCCGGTCATGGAGGTAGCCGCCGAGGCAGGACAGCGCCTCGACGTCGGCCAGCCGGTCCAGCCACCCTGCCACCTCGCTTCCGTTCTTCCGGCGCCAGTCGTCGAGGCGGAAGAAGACGTGCAGGTCCCAGAGGGTCAGCACGTTCACCACCACGTGCAGCTGGTTCCGCCGCTGCTCGGCCAGCGTGGCGAGGCGGGCCAGCTGGCGCATCGCCACGCTCGGGGCGACCGCCCGCTCCGTGCCGCGGGCGAGGGCGCGGAGCTCGGGCGAGGTGAAGGGCTCCAGCTCCAGTCGGGACAGGGCCCGGGCGAGCCGGTCCTCACCGCGCTGGCCCAGCTCGAGCCCCTCGAAGCTCCGGACGATGCCGCGGCGAGCGCGGAGCAGCATCGCGGCGGAGATCAGCAGGAAGAGCCACGGCAGCTCCCCCGGCAGGCGGTCCACCGCCGCCCCGGCCACGATCACCGCCCAGAGCAGCGGCACCACCACGGCGAGCGGCCGCATCCAGCGCACCTCGTCCATCGACGTCGGCGACTCGGCCCAGGCGATGAAGGCCCGCGGCGAGACGCGGGCGTTGCCCCCGAGACGGCCCTCCACCGCGAGGTCACGGCGGAACTCCGGGCGGGTGGCCAGCTCCTCTACCTGCGACTGGCGATGCCGGACCTCGTCCGGGGAGGCGGGGCTCGAGAGCCAGTCCGCCAGCCGCTGCTCACCGTGCGCGGTCGCGGCCTCGTCGAGAAGCTGGAACAGCGAGCCGTGGCCGAACACGTCGAGGTCGAGCGCGTAGGGGTGCTCGGCGAGCTGCTCGAGCGGCGGCCCCCCGGGCGGATGCGCATGCCACGCGCCGGTCAGCCGGTCCTCCCCACGCTGGTGATAGGCCGCCACGGCCCGGGCCTGCGCCTCGGCCTGGAGCAGCCGCCCGTGCCAGATGGCGAGCGCGGCGTAGGCGAGGGCCGCGGCGAGCGCCGGGAGGTACCCCCAGGTCGGCAGGCGGTGGAAGATGGTGAGGAGGAGGAACGCCGCGGAGGCGAGGAAGGCCACCACGCGCGCGTTGGCCACGCCCGCCATGCGGCGGTCCAGGGCGCCGGCCACGGCCTCGGCCCGGGCGCGCTCGTCGCGGTGACGCTGGGCCGCCTGGGCCCTGGTCTCGGGAAGGGTTGGCACGGGGCGAGGGAGACTGCCACCGTGGGAGGGCTGGCGGCGAGCCTTCTCGCCCGTGCCTGACTGCGCTTTTCCCGGCGTCTACTTCTCGGCGGCGGCGATCTTCCGGAGCGCCTTCTGGTCGCGCACGCAGAGGATGCGGCCCACGTTCCCGAGCATCCCGTCACGCTTCATCTCGTTGATGAGCGTGGACACGAAGGAGCGCGAGGCGCCGACCAGGTCCGCCAGGTCCTGCTGGGTGATGCCGCGGAGGTCCGTCTCGCCGCCGTGCGGGCACCGCTCGCCGTGGGCCTCGGCCAGGGTGAGCAGGGTGTCGGCCAGGCGCGCCGGGACCTCCTTGAAGGTCAGCCCGAGCACGCGCTTGCGGAGCGAGCGGACCCGCTCGGCGTAGGCGCGCACCACGTCCACCGCCAGGGTGGGGCGGGCCTCGAGCTGGGCCCGGAAGTCACGCCCCTCGATGCTCCACACCTCGGCCTCGCCGGCCGACACCGCCAGCTCCTCGACGGGCGTGCCTTCCGGACGGAAGAGCTCGCCGAAGAGGTCGCCGGGGCGGAGGATGGAGACCACGGAACGCTGGCTGTTCCGGCCGAGCCGCATGAGCCGGACCCGGCCGGTCTTGAGCAGGTACACGCGGTCGCTCGCGTCGCCCGGGCGGTAGATCACCGCGTTGTGCGGGAAGGTCTCGACCTTGAAGTAGCCCTTGAAGTCGATCGACTCCTGGGGCGTGGTGACCTTGTTGGGCGTCACCAGCATTCCCGAGGACGTGGTCTGCAGCGGGGGGACGACGTTGGAGCCGATGGGCCCCAGGGGGCGGTTGTAGCCGTGCATAGAGAGGTCCTCTCGAGGCTGACGTGTGCGAGGAATCACTCCAAGACGCGTGCCGTGCTCCGGGGTCTGTACCACTCCGAGCAAAACATCAGAACTTCGACACCTTCCGGGGCGCGAGGACAGGTCCGAGGCTTCCCAGTGGACAGGGGATTGGACGAATCGTTTGAACGTTCTGAACTGGACTGAACGAAACGTTCAATATTCTATCCAACCGTGCCTCACCCGACAATTTCAGTCAGCTGACAGTCTTCAGGGGAGGCTTCACGGAACGTGCAGCCCCGTACTTGGCGAGCTTGCGCTCGAGGGTGGGTCGGCTGATCCCGAGCATCTGACAGGCCCGGCCCTTGTGCCCGCGGGTCAGCACGAGCGCCCGCTCGATGAGCTGCCGTTCGGCCTCCTCGAGGGTGGGCAGCGGACCGTCCGCGGGCGCGAGCCAGCTCAGGGCGTCGCTCTGCTCGCCGGGCGCGGGGACCTCGGCCCGAGGAAGGCTCTCCGCCAGGAGCACCTCGCCGGGCGACAGGACGATGGCCCGGGTGAGGACGTTCTCCAGCTCCCGCACGTTCCCCCTCCACGGGAGCCGCACCAGCGCCTCCATCACCTCCGGGGGCACGCGGGTCACCCGCTTGTGGACCCGGCCATTGATTCGCTCCAGGAGGCTCTTCACCAGCAGCGGGATGTCCTCCCGGCGTTCGCGGAGCGGCGGCACGTGGAGGGCGATGACCTGGAGCCGCTGATAGAGGTCCTCGCGGAAGCGGCCGGTCTTCACCTCCTCGGTGAGGTCGCGGTGGGTGGCGGCGATGACCCTGGCCTGGAGCGTGACGCGCTTGGTGCCGCCCACCCGCTCGAACTCCCGTTCCTGGAGGACGCGAAGCAGCTTGCCCTGCAGCTGGGGCGAGAGGTCGCCGATCTCGTCGAGGAAGACGGTCCCGTCGTCGGCCACCTCGAACTTGCCGGGCTTGCTCGTAGCGGCGCCGGTGAAGGCGCCGCGCTCGTGCCCGAACAGCTCGGACTCGAGCAGGGTCTCGACGATGGCCGAGCAGTTGATGCCCACGAACGGCCGCGGGTCGTCGAACGAGTAGTTGTGGATGACCCGGGCCACCAGCTCCTTGCCGGTCCCCGACTCGCCGGTGATGAGCACCGTGGCCCGGGGGGCAGCGGCCACCTTGCCGATCTCCTTCACCAGCTTCTGCATCACCGGCGTCTGGCCCACCAGGTCTCCCAGGCGGGCGGGCGCGGTGGTGTCGAGCTCCGCGGTCGCCGCGCGGCGGCTGAGCTGGCGGACGCTGAGGGCGCGGTTGATGACCAGGTCCAGCGCGGCGGGATCGGAGAACGGCTTGTGGATGTAGTCGAACGCCCCGAGCTTCATCGCGCGGATGGTGCTCTCCATGTCGTGGTACGCCGTGACGAGGACGATGGGCGCGTCGCCGCAGACGGACTTCATCTCCTCGATGAGGTCCAGGCCGCTCCGGTCGGGGAGCATCATGTCCAGCACCACCAGCGACGGGGGGGACTCTCGCGCCTTCTGCAGTCCCGCAGCCGCGGTGGTCGCGGTGACCACCTGGAACCGCGGCTGCCCGTCCCTCTCCGCGTCCTCGAAATGGAGGGTGAGCGACTCGAGCAGCGAGACGTCGTCGTCGACGAGGAGGAGCGTGTCCATGGTCAGGCAGCCCTCGCGAAGTCGAGGCGAAAGAAGACGCCGCGGGCAGGCGGTGGGACGGCCACGGCGGTGACCTCTCCTCCCTGTTGCTGGAGCACCCGGCGGAGCGCGGCCAGGGACAGGCCTGCCCCCCGCGCCAGACGGGAGCCGAAGGGCTCGAACACCCGCTCCTGATCGCCGGGCTCGAGGGCGGCATGCTCGTCGAGCAGCTCGACCTCCACCCCCCGCTCCGAGCCCCGCAGGGTGACCAGCAGCGGCTGCCCCTCGCCGAGGCTCGCGGCCACGTTGAGCAGCAGCTGGGCCAGGACCGGACGAAGGCGAACGCCGTCGGAGCGCACGTGGGGCAGTCCCTCGGCGCCCACCAGCTCGAGGCGGATGCTGCGCTCGGCGAGATCATGCTCGATGAGGCCGCTGGACTCCTGGATCAGGTCCGGGAGCGACCAGGTCTCCACCGAGAGCGGTGCCTCGCGGCCATACTCGCTGAACATCCAGAGCATCCGCTCGAGGGTGCGGATCTCCCGGAGGGCGATGGTGAGCCGGCGCTGGTCGCGCGCCGAGAGGCCCTCGTTCCGGGCGAGCGTCTGCACGGCCATCTTGACGCTGGAGAGCGGGTTGCGGAGCTCGTGGCTCAGCGAGCTGGACAGCCGGGAGATCTGCAGCGGCGGCGCGCCCTCGAGGAGCGCCCCGACGTCGTGCACCCGTGCCTCCACCGCGCTTCCGGTGGTCTCCATCCCCACCCGAAGCCAGCGCGGCGTGCCGGCAGGACCGGGCGCCGTGCGGACGAATTCCACCCCGCCGCCCCGGCGCGCGCGGGCATCGAGCGCACGGGCGGTGCCCGCATCGACGCCGAGCGCAACCGCCACCGACATGCCGGGCGCGGGCGGCGGGCAGCCGGGGAGGGCGCCGTCGCCGGTCAGCAGCGACAGCTCCTCATCCCAGCGAATGCAGAGGGGAAGGCTCCACGCCGGATCAGCCATCGGAACTGCAAGCTTAGTCCCCCCCGTGCACACATGCTCGGCCCGGGGGCGGCACCGGTTACAGTGATGTCTGCATGGAAGGCCGCCTGCTCGTCAAGGATTGCACCCTGCTGGACCGTGGGGCCCTGCACCTGCACCGCGCGGTGGTGGTGGAGGGCGGGATGGTGGCCCGGGTGTCGCCGGACGGGAACGAGCCGGTGCGACCCGGAGACTGGGCCATCGAGGCGGGCGGGCGGCTCCTCGTGCCGGGACGGGTGGACGGACATGCCCGTCTCGGTCACGTGCCGGGTGCGCGGCGGGCGCTCACCGCGTCGGAATCGTCCGCGGTCGCGGCGGCGGGCCTCGCGCTGGCCCTGCGCGCGGGGGTGACCACCTTCCTCGATCAGGTGGAGGGCGTGGACGACGCCGCCGCGGCGCTGGCCGGCCGGCTGTCCGTGGCCCGTGGCCTGGGGGCCCGGCTGGTGTCCTCGCTCGCCGCGGAGGGCCGGCATGCCATCGCGACCCACGAGCTGAACGCAGAAGCGGCGCGAAGCACCGCCGAGCATCCGCTGGTGCGGGCGGGCCTCGGCTTCGCGAGCTGCCTCACCGCGTCCGACGAGCTGCTCCGGGCGGTGAGGCGGGACGCCGAGGCCCTCCGCGCACCCGTGCACCTGCGCCTTGCGGAAACGAGCGCCGAGCTCGCCGAGCACTTCGAGCAGCACCGGATGCGCATGGTCGAGCGGCTCGACCGGCACGCCCTCCTCGGCGCCACCACCGTGGCGGCGCACGCCCGGGCCGTCGATGGGGCGGAGGCGCAGCGGCTGGCGGAGACGGCGGTGCTCGTGGCCTGGAGCCCGCTGGCGGACCTCCTGGGCGAGCAGCACGGGTTCGAGTCGGTGTGGCAACCGGCGCACCGGGTGGTGCTGGCCAGCGCCGGGGTGGGGGACCTCCGCGAGCAGTGGACCGCCGGGCGCATCCTCGCCCACCGCGCGGCGCGCATCGGGCGGCTCTGGGCCCGGGAACGGGTTCCCGAGGTGCTGGGTGACGGGCCGGCCGGATTCCTCGAGCGCATCTTTCGCCGTCCGGCGGGGCGCATCGTCCCGGGGGCGATGGCGGATCTGGTGCTCGTGGATCTCCTCCCGGACCGGGAGGATCCGATCGAGGTCCTGGCGGCCTCGATGCGCGCCCCGGTCTCCTGGACGGTGGTGAACGGTCGGGTGGTGGTCCGCGAGGGCCAGCTGCTCGGGAGCGAGCTGCTCCCCCTGCTGGCCGAGGCCGCCGCGGTCCGCCGCGCGGTCGCATGAGTGCCGGAGCGCGGGCGCTCCTCGCCCGGGCGCTGGAGCGCCGCGCGCCGCTCCGGGAGGAGGGGCACACCACCGCCTTCCGCTGGATCAACGGGGCCGGGGATGGCCTCCCGGGACTGACCCTCGACCTCTTCGGCGACGTGGGCGTGCTCAGCACCTACGACGCCCGGGATCCGGGGCCGGTGGCTGACGCCGCGAGCGAGCTGCTTCCCCTCCGGGCCGTCTACTGGAAGGCGCGCCCCCGGGAGGCGGGCACTCTGCGGGGCGAGGAGCGGGCGGCACGTGCGCCCGCGCTGCCGCTCCGGGGCGAGCCGGTGGAGGCGGTGGACGTGCGCGAGCAGGGGCTGGTCTTCCGTATTCGCCCGGGCGAGGGGCTGGCGGTGGGCCTCTACCTCGACATGCGCCAGGCCCGGGGCTGGGTGCGCTCTCACGCGCGCGGCGCGGCGCTGCTCAACTGCTTCGCCTACACCGGCGCCTTCTCCGTCGCGGCCCGGGCGGGGGGCGCGGCGCGCGCGGTGGACGTCGACCTCAGCCGGCGCTCGCTGGCCTGGGCCGAGGAGAACGCCGGGCTGAACGCGCAGACTCCGCCGCCGGCGGATCGGCTCGCGGGGGACGTGTTCGACTGGATTCGCCGGCTCACCAAGCGGAGCGAGCGCTTCGAGGCGGTGGTGCTCGACCCACCGGGCTTCGCGCGGGCCAGGTCCGGCACCTTCTCCGCATCGCGGGACTGGCCGGAGCTGGTGGCCCGGGCGGGTCCGCTGGTCGCCCCGGGCGGCTGGCTGCTCGCCGCCTGCAACGTGGCGGCACTGTGCGCGCGGCGGTTCGAGGCGGCGCTGGCGGAGGGTGTGCGACGGGCGGGGCGGACGGCGGAGGAGGTGGCCCGCCCCGACGCCTCGCCGGTCGACTTCCCGGTAGCCCGCGGCGAGGAGCCGCGTCTCAAGGTCAGGGTCCTGAGCCTCGGGGTGGTAACCTCCGGGCGTTGACCCGAGAGCTTCCCGCGCAGCGCACCGGCGGACTCCGCTTCGGCAAGTACGTCCTGCTCGACCGTCTGGCGGTGGGCGGGATGGCGGAGATCTTCCTCGCCCGGCAGGAGGGGCTGGAGGGCTTCGAGAAGACGGTGGTCATCAAGCGGATCCGTCCGCACCTCTCGAAGCAGAAGAGCTTCGTGCAGATGTTCCTCGACGAGGCCCGGCTGGCGGCGCAGCTCAACCACCCCAACATCGTGCAGATCCACGAGCTGGGGCAGGTGGACGACAGCTACTTCATCGCCATGGAGTACGTGTTCGGCCGGGACATGGCGCGGATCATCCCCAAGGCGGAGCGGATGGGGATCGCCTTCCCCGCGGTGTACGCGCTGAAGATCGCCTCCAGCGTCTGCGAGGGACTCCACTACGCGCACGAGCGCACCGACGCCTGGGGGAACCCGCTGCACATCGTGCACCGCGACGTCACCCCGGAGAACGTCTTCGTCTCCTTCGACGGGACGGTGAAGATCATCGACTTCGGCATCGCCAAGGCGCGCGGCCAGACCGGCGAGACGACCGCGGGGGAGATCAAGGGCAAGCTGAGCTTCATGAGCCCGGAGCAGGCGCTGGGAAAGCCGCTCGATTGCCGGAGCGACATCTTCTCCCTGGGGGTCGTGCTCTACGAGTGGCTCACCGGTTTCCGGCTCTTCACCGGCGACTCGGAGGTGGCGGTTCTCCGGAGCATCAGCGAGGGGAAGATCTACGGCCCGAGCTACTTCAAGCCGGACATCCCGCCCGAGGTGGAGGCGGTGGTGATGCGGGCGCTGGAGAAGGACCGGGACCGGCGCTACCCCAGCGCCTGGGAGATGCAGCGGGACCTGGACCACCTGCTCGCGGAGAGCGACTTCCGCCCCTCGAGCATGCACCTCGCCAACTTTCTGAAGCAGCTGTTCTCCGACGAGCTGGAAGCCGAGCAGGCGCGGCTGACTCGGGCCTCGGAGACCCTCGCCGGCGAGGGCGACGCGCGGCGCGGAGGCAAGGCGCTCCGGCTCCACCTGGACGACGCGGATCGAAAGGCGCTCCAGAGGGTGGCCGAGCGCAACGGGCTCACGCTCGAGGAGCTGGCGCGCGACGTGCTCCGTGACTGGCTGAAGTACCGCTGATGCCGCGGGTCCGCCTCACCCTGGAGTACGACGGCACGGACTTCGTGGGCTGGCAGCGGCAGCCGAACGGGCGGAGCGTGCAGGAGGTGCTGGAGGCGGCGCTGGCGGAGCTGCTGGGTGCGCCGGTGTCCACCGCGGCGGCCGGACGGACCGATGCCGGGGTGCATGCGCTCGGGCAGGTGGTGGCGTTCGACGCGCCGAAGACCCTGCCGGCGAAGGCGTACGTCCGGGGACTGTCGTCGATGCTGCCCGCGGACGTGGCGGTGGTGGCGGCGGAGGAGGTGCTGGACGGGTTCGACCCGCGGCGCTGGGCGACGGGGAAGCGCTATCGCTACCTCCTCTGTCGCCGGTCGGTCCGGGCGCCACTCCTCCGGCGGACGCACTGGGAAGTCTTCACCCCGCTGGACGTGGAGGCGATGCGTGCCGCGGCGCCGGCGCTGCTCGGGACGCACGACTTCACGAGCTTCCGCGCGGCGGACTGCGAGGCACCCCACCCGCGGCGAACGCTCCGCGAGCTCGCCCTGCACGAGGAGGGCGAGGTGCTGCGCATCGAGGTGGAAGGGACGGCGTTCCTCAAGCACATGGTACGGAACATCGTCGGCTCGCTGGTCGAGGTCGGCCGGGGAAAGCGCCCGCCGGCGTGGGTGGCCGAGGTGCTCGCGGCGAAGGACCGGACGCTGGCCGGTCCGACCGCGCCGGCACACGGGCTCACCCTGGTGGAAGTGACCTACGGTGGGGGTCCGCGCAACGGAGGGGGCACCGGGACCTGAGGGCTCAGCGCGGGGTCGCGCTCGGTCCTCAGCCACGCGCGAGCGCGACGACGTCCCCTGCCGAACCCCAGGCGAGGGTGTAGCCCGCACCGCCGTGCCCGTAGTGGTGAATGACGCGTTCCTCCCGCTCGACCCGAACCTCCGGGCGGACCGGCCGGAGGCCGACCGCGTCGCGCAGCACTCGCCCGTGACGGAAGCCAGCGGCGCGCGCCCGCTCGAGGAAGGCAGCCCGGAGGGCGGGGTCGGGCGGGGGCAGGACGTCGCCGTCGAAGGGGAGGGCACAGCCGCCGAGGACCACCTCGGTTCGGCGAGGAATCACGTAGAGCATCGCCGAGAGGTCCCGCTCGTCCCCGTACATCTTCCCGAGGTCCACCTCGCCCGGCTCGACGAGCACGGTCTGGCCCAGCAGCGCGTGGAGCGTCGTATCGCCGGTGAGCCGTCGCGCCCCGATGCCGGTGCAGTTCACCACCAGGTCCCCAGGAACGTCGTCCGTCCGATCGACTCGGGCGATCTCGATCGGGCGCGAGAGCCGGGACTCGAGCCAGCGGAGGTGCAGCGCCGGCTCCACCCGAGGCGCCTCGAACTCCCAGGCGAGCCGACCTCCGCTGGGCTGCGGCCCCTCGATGAGCCGGAGACCGTCCACCGAGTCGGCCCACCACGGGCGGCGCGCATCCGCGACGCACTCCCGGGCCGTCAGGACGTCGACCCCCGCCTCGGGAGTGTTGCGGCTGAGCTGCAGCAGCCACTCCCGCGTCGCCCGCGCCCAGCGGTTCACCGCATCGGGAGGGCCGACCTCGAACGGGTACCAGAGCGCTCCGGCGGCCGCGGAGGTCGTCTGCTCCGGTCGTTCGGCGGCCACGACGCGCACCGGGTACCCGGCCTCCTGGAGTGCGACGGCGCTCGTCAGGCCCACCACGCCCGCGCCGATGACGACGATCTCACTCACGGCTCGGCCACGCACGGAGGGGCATCGGGGGAGATCGCACGGGCTTCAGCTCCTGGCGACGGAAGGGCACGAGCCCCCGGACGGACCGGACGTCTCGCCGCCCCTCACCGGATGCGGCGGAACCGGAGGGGCTTCTCCAGGCTCTCGCTGTGCATGACCAGCTCGCCGCCCACGATCTCGAGCCGGTAGGAGTTCTGGAGCGCCACCAGGTACGCCCGCTCCTGGGCGTCGATCTCCGGAGT
>RPRB01000031.1 GCA_003818285.1 Myxococcaceae bacterium | reverse complement strand
GGGAAGCGGACCTCGACGGTGTAGCAGCCGGGAACGGGCGGGAGCGGCAGCGCCCCGGGGATGACGCAGTCCCGCGCCGCCCGGTCCAGCTGATCCGAGCCGGTCGTTCCCAGCAGGCCCACCTCGCTCGGCCGGCCGGCGGCATCGAGACAGAAGCGCAGCGGGACCCCCGGGACCGCGTGGCGCGCGGTCCGGACCACCGAGGGAGGAGCGCAGCGCTGGGCGGACCACGCCAGGCGCTGCGAGAGCACGGCCAGGAGTGAGGCGTCACCCGTGCCACCGGAGCCCGAGCTTCCCGGAGAGCCGGACCCCGCGCCGTCCCCTCCCGCGCTCGAGGCCGCCGCCGCCGCGGGTCCGCCACCGGCGACCTCCGGGCTCGATGCGCCGGAGGCGCCCGTTCGGTCCGCGCTGGCCGCCGCAGGGCGCGCCTCGGGTGCGGCCTTCGTGACCGGACCCCCGAGCACCCACAGGTCCGACTGCACCGGCGTCAGCAGCGCCACCGCGTCCGCGGCCGCCGCGCCTCCGGAACTTTCCGGGGGGGGCCGCTGCGCCTCGGATCTCCGGACGGACCGGGACGCCGGCGGAGAGGGCGTGGCCCGCGGAGGCACGCTGTCGGTCGCGCCCGAAGCCTCCCGGAGAGCCGGAGCCGTGCCGGGGTCCGCCCGCGAGTCCTCGCGTTCCGCGAGCCCGACCGCGCCTCGTCCGGGCGCCCCGTGAGCCGCGCCGGTGCCGGCGCTCGCCGCAGGCCGCCCGGCCGGGCCCGCCGCCTCCACCAGAGCGACCCGCATCGCCGGCGACGCCGGGACTCGGGGATGCGCGAGCGCGAGGAGACCCGCGACGACGATGAGGTGCGCCGCGGCCGAGGCGGCCACCGCGCGCGAGAGCCGGGGCGCGCTCACCCCGTCCCCCGCGGAGCGAAGAGACGGTGGCCGGTCTCGGTGCGCGCCTCGGTGAGGCCGAGCCCGTAGAGCTGTCCCAGCCGCTCGGCGTCGAGCAGCTCGGCGGAGGCTCCCTGCCCCAGCACCCGCCCGTCGCGGAGGAGCAGCACCGCGTCGGCGAATGCCGCGGCGAGGTTCGGATCGTGGAGCACGGCAACCGCGGCCAGGCCCCGGCGCACCCGTGCCCGCACCCGCTCGAGGACCTGCGCCTGGTGCTGGAGGTCCAGGAAGGCGGTGGGCTCGTCGAGCAGCAGGAGCGACGGCTCCTGTGCGAGCGCGCGGGCCACGAGGAGCAGGCGCCGCTCCCCACCGGACAGCCGCGAGACGACGCGCCCTGCCAGATGGGCGATCTCCAGCTCGGACAGCACGGCCCGCGCGATGGACAGGTCCCTTGGGCCGGGGAGCCCCCACGCGCCCTGGTGCGGGGCGCGCCCCAGGAGCACCAGCTCGAGGCCGGTGAAGCCCGGGTCGCCATCGAACGACTGCGGAACCCAGGCCACGCGGCGGGCGAGCGCGCGACGTTCCCACCGTCCCAGCAGCGTTCCGAAGAGGCGCACCTCGCCCTCGAGCGGCCGGAGCAGACCCAGGACGGTCCGGAGCAGGGTGCTCTTCCCCGAGCCGTTCGGCCCGAGCACCGCCCAGAGCGAGCCGGGGGCGATGGCGACCGAGACTCCGGAGACCACCGGGAAGCCCCCGTACCCCACGGCGAGCGAGGCGGTCTCCAGGGCCGGGGCGGTCATGCCGGCTGGTCCCGCCGGTTGAGGAGCCAGACGAACAGCGGGCCGCCGAGCACGGCGGTCACCACGCCCACCGGCGGCTCGGCGTGAAAGACCGGGAACAGCACCCGCGTCGCCGCGTCGGCGAGCACCAGGAAGGCCGCGCCGCCGAGCGCGCTGGCCGGGACCAGGAACCGCTGGTCGGGTCCGAGCCAGAGCCGCAGCAGGTGCGGCACGATGAGGCCGACGAAGCCGATCAGCCCCGCGAGCGCCACGGCCCCGGCGACGCTGAGCGAGGCGGCGAGGAGCACCAGCGCCCGGGTCCGCCCCACCGGCACCCCGAGCGAGGCGGCCTCCTCGTCGCCCAGCGAGAGGAGGTTCAGCCGGGCCGACTCGGCCCAGAGAAGGCCGAGGGCGAGGAGCTGGAGCCCCCCGCCCACGAGGAGCGTCCGCGGCCGCTCGTAGCCCAGGTTCCCCGCGAGCCAGTACAGGACCTCGCCGAGCCGGTCGGGCGTGAGCAGCGTCTTGACGCAGGTGATGACCGCCGCGGCGAAGGCGTTGAACACCACGCCGGTCAGGAGCGCCGCGTACGGCGAGCTGCGCGCCCGCCCGGCGGCGAGCACCAGCGCCATCGCCGCCACGGCGCCGACGAAGGCGAAGAGCGACGGTCCGGCCAGCGCCTGGAGCCCCAGCGCGAGGGCCAGCGTCGCCCCGAGCGCCGCACCTCCCGAGACGCCGAGGACGAAGGGATCGGCGAGCGGGTTCCGGAGCAGCGCCTGGAGCGCGCTGCCGCTCGCCGCCAGCGCCGCACCCACCAGGGCCCCGAGGAGCGCGCGAGGGAGCCGCAGCCCGAACAGCACCCGCCCGTCCGGCGACGCGGGATCAGCCAGCGCCCGGAGCACGTGCACCGGGTACTCGCCGAGCAGCGCCGAGGCGACCAGCGCCGCGAGGGTGACCAGCAGGAGGCCTCCGAGGACGAGGCTCGCCCGTGCGGGCGTGAAGCGCACCGCCGAGGGAACGGGGAGCGGTCCGGCCAAGCTGGTCAACGTCCCGCCTCCGGGTGGACGAGCGCGAAGAGCTGCTCGAGTCCTCGTCCGAGCGCCGGACCGGGGTGCAGCAGCGCCTTCCCCGGAACCGACGCCCAGCGCGCCTCGGCCAGGCCGGGAAGGGTCTGCAGCCGGTCGCGCCCCGCCGGAACCATCGCTGCGTCGAGGATGAGCTCCGGACGGCTCCGCAGCGCCCGCTCCACCGAGTAGACGGGGTACGGGCTCGCGGCGTCGCGCGCCACGTTCAGCGCCCCGGCGTCCGTGAGCAGCTCGTCGGCGAAGCCGCCAGGTCCCGCCACCACCAGCGGATCGAAGCCGTAGACCAGCAGCACCCGCACCGGGGTCCGGCCGCGAGCGCGTTCGCGGATGCGCGCCCGCGTGGCCTCCAGCTCCCGTGCCAGCGCCTCTCCCTGCTCGGCCCTGCCCAGCGCCTTTCCGGCGGTGCGCTCGGCGGCGAGCACGTCGGCCACCGTCCCCAGCGGGAGGAGCAGCACCGGCGCGCCGAGCTCCGCCATGCGCTCCACCGCCTGGCGATTGCCGGGCCCGGGCTCGGCCAGGATGAGATCCGGGTGGAGGGCCATCACCGCCTCGACGCTCGGGTCGACGAAGCCCCCCACGCGCGGCAGGCGCGCCACCTCGGCGCGCTCGTCGAAGCGGGACACCCCCACCAGCCGGTCCCCGGCACCGAGCGCCAGCACCACGTCGGTCAGGGACGGGGTGAGCGTCACCACCCGCCGCACCTCTCCTCTCGGCGCCGGCCCGAGCATCCGGAGCGGACCGGGGTCCGCGCCGGCGCCGAGCACCACCACGCAGAGGAGAGCGGCGGCGGTCACGGCGCGGGCGACACCACGAGGTCACTGATGTACGTGGGGCAGATCTGGGGCGGCGTCCCGCCGTCCACGTAGCCCACCCGCTCCACGAAGGAGTTCGTGCCGTAATCGAGGACGTAGAGCCGGCTCGCCGACTCGTCGGCGACGTACACCGTGGTGTTCTGGACCACCGCACGGCCCACGCTGGGAGGCGTCTGACCGGCGCCGTTGCTCGGGGCCCAGGAGGTGATCTGCTGGTCGTTCCCGTCGAGGAGCAGGAGCGCGGTGTTCGCGACCGAGGTGACGTTGAAGTTCTGGTCGTAGGTGCGCACGCCGGCACAGCTCACCAGCATCGGGCGGGCGGCGGTGCCCAGCGGGAGCGAGGCGAGCCACTCCACATTCTGGCACACCCCCGCGTCGAGTCCCTGCACCGCCGAGAGGGCGGCCTGGCCGGACTTGGTGGGGTCGATGCGCACCACCAGGGGCGGGCCGTAATCACTCACGAAGCGGTCCGGGTCGAACCTCAGGACATTCGCCGCCACGTACACGTATCCGTTGCGAGCGATGGCCTGCGTGGGCGAGGCCTGGAACGCCCCGCCGTCGGGGAGCACCCCCCCACCGGGCAGGGCGGCGACCAGAGGCTGGAGGTCGTAGGTGTCCCCCACCGTCGTTCCGGCGGGATTGCTCACGTTCACCCGGAGCACCTGGCCGGTCGCGTTCAGGGGCACGAAGACGTCGTTGCCGATCTTCCCGAACGGCTCGGGGAAGCTTCCGGGGTCGAAGGCATGGCCGCCCAGGTCCTGGAGCCCGAGCGCGCCGACGGAGCCCGGGCCGGCGTCCAGCAGGGCTCCGGCCTGCGCCGGATCCGGCCCACCGAAGATCCGCAGCGTGTTGACCAGGGTCGCCATGGCGTAGATGCGCGAGCCGGCGTCGGCCGCCTCGACGTAGATGTCGCTGGTCCCCGCGATGCTGCCGGTGGTCCCGGTCACCAGGGAGAGCCGCTCGCTGCTCGCGCTCCCCAGCGAACCCACGGGGATCTCGAGCAGGGTCGAGCTGTCGTGGTCGCCGTAGAGCAGGGCCGTCCCGATGAACCCGAGCGCGTCCGGGAAGGTGGCGACCGGTGGGTTTGCCGGAGCCTCGAGCAGGAGGCCCCCGGGCGCGTCCTGGATGCGCTGCAGGTAGCCACCCGGAGCGGCGATGCACCCGGCGATGAGCGCGGTCCGGCACCCGCCCTGCGAGCAGTCCTGGCAGACGCCCTGGTTGCAGGCCTGACCCGCACCACACGTCAGGCCGCAGACCCCGCAGTTGTTCGGGTCGCTGGCCACCGCGGTGCAGATGCCGTTGCACACGCCCTGACCCACGGGGCAGGTGCACCCCCCCGCCACGCACACGTTCCCGCCGCTGCACGCCGAGCCGCAGGAGCCGCAGTTGTTGTTGTCGGTCTGGGTGGCGACGCAGGTGTCGCCGCAGCGGACGGTGCCGCTGACGCACTGGATCTCGCTCGACGACAGGCAGCCGGGAAGCAGCGCGAGGCCGGCGAGGAGGATCGCGGACAGGGCCGCTCGGATGGACGGCGTCATGGAGTTCCCTCGGAAGACACGGACGGCGGGGTGGAAGGAGGACTGCGCGGCAGGTCGAGCCGCATGGTCAGGGTGGCGAGGAAGGCCCGGCCCGGGAGCGGGTAGGCGTCGAGGTCGCGGGTCTGCACGTCGCCGAGGTTGGTGGCGTTGAAGGAGAGCACCACCTCCGGGCGGCGGAGCACCGTGAGATCCACGCCCGCGTCCACGAGCACCCGGCCGGCGATGGACTGGGTATTGGACCGGTTCACCCACATGAGGGACTGGGCGCGCAGGGTGCCGTGGACCCGGAGGCGCTCCGGCCCGAGCGCGAGACGCAACGTACCGCGGTGGCGGGGGCGGAAGGGCGCCTCCTTCAGGTAGTAGGCCTGGATGGCGCGGATGTTCTCGGTGAACAGGAGCCCGTAGCTCCCGGTGAGCTCCACCCACCGCGCCGGCTGCAGGCGACCCTCCGCCTCGAGCCCGGCGGCGCGCACCGCGCCGACGTTCTCGGGCCGGGTGGGGACCGGGGGCTGGTACTCGTAGACGATGAGGTTCTCGTACTGCGCGGCGAAGCCGGCCACCCGGAGCATCCCCGGGGCGCCGGCGATGCCCGCGCCGGCGTCGACGAAGACGCCCCGCTCGGGTTCCAGGTCCGGGTTGGCGAGCGTCGTGCCGGTGGGAATGTACAGCTCGAGGAAGGAGGGAATCCGGTACGACTGCCCCACGTTTGCCTGGAGGGTGACGCCGGCCGGCAGGGCCCAGGAGACGCCGAGCTTGGGGGAGATCCCCACGAAGGGCCCCCCCTGGTCGATGCGCGCCGACGGCACGATGGAGACGCTTCCCCCTCCCGGCCGCCACTCGTCCTGCACCGAGGCCGAGGTGACCGCCCAGCGAGGCGCGTGCTCGTCGGCGTCGGCGAAGGACAGGCCCACCGAGGCCGACGCCGACAGCCAGTGATGTCCGACCGGCAGCGTCCCGTCCCAGGAGAGCGATGCCTGCCACCACCGGGTGTCGTCGGAGAAGTCGCCACCCCGGAAGGTGTTGCCCTCTCGCCGCGTGTCGAGGCGCAGCGAGGTGTCCGCGCCGGAGGCCCAAGCCCGCGACAGCCGCAGGCCCGCCTGGAGCCCGAGGAAGTCCTGGTGCGCGTCCGGAGTGGGATGGTCCACGGTGCCGGCCAGCCCGCGCGACAGCGCGCTCACCTGGACGAGCCCGTCCAGCCGCCACTGCCCGACGCGTCCGCCTCCCTTGGCCAGCCCGCCGACCCACGTCGCCTGGTTGTTCTCGCGGATCAGCGTCTTCGGATTGCTGGCCGGCGTCCCGGCGAGGGGGTCGTAGAGGTAGGGGAAGTCGCCGTCGCTGTGCCCGGCGTGCAGCTCCAGCAGCCCCGAGCCGCCGAGCACCGGTCCCGAGGCGCTCGCGCTGCCCTGGATCGTCCCGAAGCTGCCCGCTCCGACGTCGCCCGAGATGACCGGCTCCGCGGCGCTCCGGGTGACGAGGTTGACCACGCCCCCGAGAGTGCCTGCCCCGTAACGGGCGCCCGCACCGCCGCGGAGCACCTCGGCCCGCTGCACCGCGGGGAGCGGCACCAGGCTGAGGTCGGCGACGCCTCCGAGCGCGTTCAGCGGCACGCCGTCGAGCAGCACCAGCACGCCCGTGCTCGACGCGCCCCGCAGGCTCAGCTGCTCGGCCTGTCCGATTCCACCGGTCTGCTGGAGCACCACCCCGGGCGCCTCCCCCACCAGCACCCCCAGGGTGGAGACCTCGGAGCGACGGGAGGCCACGTCCACCACCGTGGTCAGCCCGGTCGGATCACGCACCAGCGGGGACTCGGGAGGTGGCGGCGCGGCCGGAACCGGCACGTCCACGGGGGGAAGCTCCACCACCGCCGGGGACTGCCCCCAGGCGATCGACGCCACGCTCAAGGCCGGCCCGAGACACGCCCGGGCCCATCGCCATCCGCCCATCGTCCGCCTTCCACTCTCTTCGCCGAAGAGAGAAGGCCTTCACCGGCGCCTCCGGCGCCGCACCCTCGGGCAGGTCTCCTGGCTCACGGCTGGGGAGCGTGGGTGACGCCCCGATGGCGCCTTTCACGTCCTCGTTCGTCCTCCCACCTTCCCGCGGAACGTGCTGTTCCGCAGTGGTGACCGACGGAGGATGTCGAACCGGCCCGGTTCCTCGGGCCGCTCCGTTCACAGTGGCGGGACCGCGCCGGACTCTCACCGGCTTCCCTGTTGGGCCCGACATGGGCACCCGGGGGCAAGCGGCTGTCTGGCACAGCCCGCGGTCGCGGTGCAAGCGGCTGCGACGTGCGCAATGGGTAGCGGCCGCCTTTGCGCCCCGACTGCAGCCCCCCGCATACCGTCTGTCGATACGGTCGCGGCCGCCCTGACTGAAGGTTTTTGCGTTGACCCGGGCTCGTGGCCTCACCGACGCTGCCGGGCCGATGCGACCTCGCGCTCTCCTCCTCCTGCTCGCGACCACGGGCTGCGTGGGCTTCAACCCGGTCTCGGTGAAGCACTGGTACCCGCCCCCGGACACCGACACCCAGCAGCTCTGCACCGGGGAGCGTGCCACCCGCTGCACCGACCAGGCGCTGGCGCTCATCGAGCCCACCGCGACGCAGAAGGAGCCGGACCGGGCGGCCCGGCTCCTGGGCGCGGCGTGCGAGCAGGGGGATGACCGGGCTTGCAAGACCCTGGACACGCGATTCACCGCGCCGAAGCGGCTCAACCCCTTGCCGAACGACATCGGCCACGGCCTGCCCCATGCCTCGACCTCGTACGGGGAGGTGGCATGCACCGTCACCGTGGAGGGCGAGGCCATCAAGTGCCGTGGCATCAGGAACGGCGGATACAACGCGAGCTACATCGACGCGCTGCTCCGGAACCGCTTCACCCCCGCCAAGCTCGACGGCCAGCCCTTCGAGAGCGAGTACATCGAGCGCTACGTCATTCAGGGCGACTAGCTACCAGACCTTGCAGACCCTCTCCGGGGGCTTGGTCATCGGCGTCCCCGTCTGGCACGCGAAGGCCTGGCCGAACTCGGCCATGTTCACCATCAGCCCGTTGACCCGGTACCTCGCCGGCGAGTGCGGATCCGTCCGGGCGCGCAGCCGGGCGACCTGCGGCCGCACGTTGCCGCACGCCCACTGGGCATAGCCCACGAAGAAGCGCTGGTCGGGGGTGAGGCCGTCGATGGGCATGAGGCGCTGGTTGGCGGTGGCGGTCCTCCAGGCCCGGTAGGCGAGGATGAGCCCGCCGAGGTCCGCCACGTCCTCGCCCAGCGTGAGCTTGCCGTTCACGTGCACCTCGTCCACGGCGAGGTAGCTGCTGTACTGGTCGGAAACGCAGGCGGCGCGCCGGTTGAACTCCGCCACGTCCTGCTTCGTCCACCAGTTCCGGAGGTTGCCCTTCGCGTCGTACTGCCGCCCTTCGTCGTCGAACCCGTGGGTGAGCTCGTGGCCGATGGTCCCGCCGGTGTTCCCGTACCCCGGCGCCGCGTCCATCTTCGGGTCGTAGAGCGGCGGCTGGAGCACTCCGGCCGGGAAGTTCATGTCGTTCATCGAGGGGCTGTAGTACGCGTTCACCGTCTGCGGCGTCATTTCCCACTCGCCGCGGTCCACCGGCTTGCCGATCTTCGCCAGGAGCCGGTCCGCCTCGAACTGCACCGCGCGCGTGACGTTGCCCCGGAAGTCGTCGCGGGCGAGCCGGATGGACGAGTAGTCACGCAACCGATCGGGGTAGCCGATCTTGTTCGCCATCGCCTTGAGCTTCTCGATGGCCCGCGTCCGCGTCGGTGGTGACATCCAGGCCAGTGTACGGAGGTCCTCCTCCATCTCGCGCTCGATGCCGAGGACCATCGCCAGCGTCCTTTCCTTGAGCTCGGGAGAGAAGTTCTTCTGGACGAAGACCTGGCCCAGCGCCTCGCCGAGATCCCGGTCCACCCAGCGCACGCATCGCTTCCAGCGGGGGGCGATCTGCTCGGTGCCCGCGAGGGCCTTCCCGTAGAAGGCGAAGTCCTCCTCGACGAAGGCGCGCGAGAGGTAGCGGGCGCTGACGTTGACCAGCTGCCAGCGGAGGTACCGCTTCCAGTCCGCCAGCGGACGGCGCTTCAGCTCCCTGTCCAGGGTCTGGAAGAATCGTGGCTGGCTCACGTTGAGCACCTTCGTTCCCGGGACGCCGGCGGTCGCCAGGTACGCCCTCCAGTCGAAGGTGGGAGACATCGCGGTCAGCTTCTGCAGCGAGAGCCGGTGGTAGACCTTGTACGGGTCGCGCTGCTCCACGCGGGTGAGCGTCGCCTTGGCCAGCGTGGTCTCGATGTCCATCACCAGCCGGCCGGTCGCCCGCGCCGTCGACGGGTCGTCCCCGAGGAGCTGGAGCGTCCGCACCACGTGCTCCTGGTACTTGCCGAGCGTCTCCTTCGCCTTCGGGTCGGGGTCCAGGTAGTCGTCCCGGTCGGGGAGGCCGATGCCGCCGGCGTACACCGCGGCGATCACCTGGGTGGCGTCAGCGGCATCCTGCTCGGAGTCGAATCCGAACATCAGCCGCCCGGTCCGGGTGGAGAGGTGCTGCCGCGCCACCCAGGCCGCGAGACCGGGGCGGTCCTTCACCTGCTCGAGCGCCTCCAGCTCGGGCTGGAGCGGCTTGCTCCCCAGCGACTCGATGCGCGCCTCGTCCATGCAGGCGGCGAAGTAGTCGCCGATCTGCATCTGCGCCGGGCTCCGCGCCGCCGAGGGGTCCGCCGCGGCCTGGAGCAGGCCCCACAGGTGCCGCTCGATGTCTCCCTCCAGCTTGGCGTACACGCTCCACGCGCCCTGGTCGGGAGGGATGGGGTTCCTCGCCATCCATCCCCCACAGGAGAAGGCGTAGAAGTCCACGCAGGGATCGACGGTCCGGTCCATCGACGCCGGATCGAGCCCCGGCGTGTAGGGGAGGGTGGGGAGCGGCCCCTCGGAGACGGTGGCCGGCGCCTCGGCGGCAGGGGCGGCCGTCCCGAGCAGCGCGGCCAGCAGGAGGAGGGAACGCACGGGAGCGAGCCTCACCACACCCTGCAGACCTTCTCCGGGGGCTTGGTCATCGGCTGACCCGGCTTGCAGGAGAAGGCCTGGGCGAACTCGGGCATGTTCACGACCAGCCCGTTCACCCGGTACCGGGGAGGCGAGTGCGGATCGGTCCGCACACGGAGCCGCATCGCCTCCGGCCGGACGTTGGTGCACGCCCACTGGGCGTTGCCCACGAAGAACCGCTGCTCGGGCGTGAGCCCGTCGATGGGCTGGAGCCGCTGCTTGGCGGTGGCCGCCTTCCAGGCGCGGTGGGCGAGGATGAGCCCGCCAAGGTCCGCCACGTCTTCTCCGAGGGTGAGCTTCCCGTTCACGTGGATGTCGTCCACCGCGATGTAGCTCGAGTACTGATCCGAGACACACGACGCGCGGCGCTCGAACTCCGCGGCGTCCTCCTTGGTCCACCAGTCCGCGAGGTTCCCCTTCGCGTCGAACTTCCGGCCCTCGTCGTCGAACCCGTGCGTCAGCTCGTGCCCGATGGTGCCCCCGGTGTTTCCGTAACCCGGAGCCGCGTCCATCTTCGAGTCGTAGAGCGGCGGGAGGAGCACCGCCGCCGGGAAGTTCATGTCGTTCATCGTGGGGTTGTAGTAGGCGTTGACCGTCTGCGGGGTCATCTCCCATTCCCCGCGATCCACCCGCTTGCCGATCTTCGCTAGCTGCCGCGCGGACTCGAAGCGCACCGCCCGGGTGACGTTTCCCTGGAAGTCGTCACGGACGAGCCGGATCGACGAGTAGTCCCGCCAGCGGTCGGGGTAGCCGATCTTGTTGGCCATCGTCTTCAGCTTCTCGATGCCCCGCTGTCTCGTGGCTGGCGACATCCAGGCGAGCGTCCGGAGGTCCTCCTCCATCTCCCGCTCGATGCCGAGGACCATGGCCAGCGTCTTCTCCTTGAGCTCGGGCGAGAAATTCTTCTGGACGAAGACCTGGCCCAGCGCCTCGCCGAGGTCGCGGTCCACCCAGCGCACGCAGCGCTTCCAGCGCGGAGCGAGCTGCTCCGTCCCCCGGAGAACCCTGTCGTTGAAGGCGAAGTCCTCCTCCACGAACCCTCGCGAGAGGTACCGGGCCTGGGCGTTGGCCAGGTGCCAGCGCAGGTACCGCTTCCAGTCCGCGAGTGGCCGCTTCTTCAGCTCGGCGTTCACCGCCTGGGCGAACGCCGGCTGGCTCACGTTCAGCACCTCGGTGCCGGGCACTCCCACGCCCGCGAGGTAGGTCTTCCAGTCGAACGCCGGCGCGAGCCGCTGCAGCTCGGTCACCCGCATCTTGTGGAACACCTTGTACGGGTCGCGACGCTCCACCCGGGTGAGGCTCGCCTTCGCCAGAGCGGTCTCGATGTCCATCACCAGCGCCATGGTCTTCTTCGCCGTGGCGGCGTCGTCCCCGAGGAGCTGGAGGATCCGCACCACGTGCTCGCGGTACTTCTCGCGGACCTGCTGCGATCGGGGATCCTGGTCCAGGTAGTCGTCGCGGTCGGGGAGTCCGAGCCCCCCGGCCCAGAACGCCGCGATGAACTGGGTCGCATCGCTCGCGTCCTGCTGCGAGCCGAACCCGAAGAGCAGCTGCTCGCTGGTCGCGGCCAGGTGCTGGCCTGCCAGCCACGCCGCGAGCCCGCGGCCGTCCTTCACCTTCGCCAGCGCGGAGAGCGCAGGCTGGAGCGGCTTCGCCCCCAGGTCCTCGATGCGAGCCTCGTCCATGCACGCGGCGAAGTAGTCGCCGATCTGCGCCTGCACCGGGCTACGTGCCGTGGACGGGTCCGCCGCCGTCCGGAGCAGGCCCCAGAGATGCCGCTGGATCTCGTCCTGGAGCTTCCCGTAGACGCTCCACGTGGACTGGTCCGGCGGGATGGGGTTGAGCTTCTCCCACTGGCCGCAGGAGTAGGCATAGAAGTCCACGCAGGGGTCCACGCTCCGGTCCATGAAGCGCGGCTCGAGGCCCGGGGTGTAGGGCAGCGTCGGGAGCGGCGTGTCGCGATCCGCTGGCTCGGCGGCCAGGACGGCACAGCCGACGAGGAGAACGGGAACGAGGTGGCGTCGCATCGAGGTCCTGACGTTGGGAGGGAGGGTGGGCACGCTACCGGCCACTCGTCGGCCTCGAAACGACCATTGCAGCGAGCGGACCGGGCACGCCTCTCGTGAAGCGGCTGAACATCCGTCCAGAACGGCGGAGGTCGGTCCTGCGTGGCGGACCCCCGTCCGGTCGCGCGCTCGACGGGGAAGGTCATGGCACGGCCGCTGCTCCCGGGCAGCGGTGCTCGGTCTCGCTTCGCGGGGCCGACGGCCGGGCCATTCCGGTCCGGGTGCAGGGCGGGGAGGTGGAAGGTGCTGACGACAGGAAAGCGGCTGGCGGTGTTCTCCATCCGCGAGGGAAAGGGTGGAACGGTGTGGGTGCGCGCGGGCTCGGCCTTCGTGAACCGCGATGGCTCGCTGAACGTGCTCCTGGACGTGCTACCGCTCGATGGCAAGCTGCACGTCCGTGAGGCGGGTGACCGCCGAGAGTCGACGGAGGCGGCGGCAGAGACGAAGCTCGCTGCGGTGGGGGGTGCGCAGTGAGCGGGCGCGGACTCCTCCTCGTTGCCGCACTGCTCTGCGCCGGCCCCGTGCACCCGGCGCCGCTGCCACCCGGCTCGGCCACGACGGGAAAGGCAAAGCGGGCCCCCGGCACGGGCGTGCTGAACCTGAACACGGCCACCCTGGACCAGCTCGACGCGCTCCCGGGCGTCAGCCCGAAGCTCGCCGCAGCGGTGGTGGCCGAGCGCGCGGCCCGCCCGTTCAGCCGTCCCGAGGACGTGATGCGGGTCCGGGGGATGAGCAAGCGGCGCTTCGAGCGGCTCCGCCCGCACCTCGCGGTCACCGGTCCGAGCAGCTTCGTCCCCGCCCGGGTGGGGGTGAAGCACCCCGGATCCAGGTCCAGCGCCCGCCAGCGGCCGGCCCCCTCGCATCCCTGAGGCGCCGGGGCCGGGCCTGGGCGGGGGGCGCCACCCGCAGCGGTCCCCACCGAACCGCCCTTCTTCTGGGGCGTTCAGCGGCTGCCAGCCCGTCCGGCAGCGCCACTTCCCAGGAGACCCTGTCACGGGCCATGCTCCTGGGTGTCCATGTGAGGAAGGACGGAGCGGGGTCCCGGGTTGTCGCCCGGCTCCCGCTCGCGTGCCCTCCGATTCTGCCGTGAACCTGCTGCAGTCCGCCCCGGAGACCGATTCCGCCCCCATCCCGTTGCCGGACGCGGCGGCGGGCGCGACCGTCGAACGCTTCCTCCAGTCGGTGCGGCGCCGGCAGGCCCGCGCCGTGGCGCTGGAGTCGGCGCTCCTCGGGTCGGCCGCGGTGGCCTTCGGGATGGCGCTGGCCGGGCTGCTCGCCCGGGCCTGGCCGCGCGGCATGCGCTGGATGGTGGCGGCGTCGGTGGTCGTCGCGGTCGGGCTGGTGGCCGATCGCATCCGGCGGCACTGGACGCGCGCGGCGGGGAATCCCTTCCGGACCGCGCGGCTGGTCGCGGCGAGGATGCCAGGCGTCTCGCTGGACCTCCTCGCCGCCCTCGAGCTGCGGCGGGCGATGGCACACGACCCGTCCTTCTCCACCGAGCTCGCCCTGGCCCACCTGCGGTCGGTGGACGCGCGGACCGCCCACCTCGATGCCCAGGCGGTGGTGGACCGCGCAGCCGTTCGCCGCGCGGGCCTGGCTGCCCTCGGCGCACTCGCTGCCCTGGCCCTGGTCTGCGCGGCCTGGCCGGACCGGATGCGGGCGCTGCTCGTCGCGCTCAGGCCGGCCGTGTCCTCCGGGAGGCAGCTCGCGCGCGAGCCCATCACCGGCGAGCTGGAGGTGCTGTACCAGTATCCGGCCTACACCGGCCTCGCTCCCCGGACGGTGAGCAGCACCGGGGATCTGGTCGGTCCGAAGGGAACGGTGGTCCAGCTCCGCACCCGGGCGGACCGGGCGGTGAGCGGCGCACACCTGGTGCTCAGCACCGGGCCCGTGGTTCCGCTCCGCGTCGAGCACGGTCGCGACCTGAGCGGCAGCCTGGTGCTGCAGACGACCGGCACCTACTCCGTGGTCTTCACCGGCCGCGCCGGACGAGAGGTGGCCCGGGGCCCCGACTTCCCGCTCACCGTGGAGCCGGACACCCCGCCCCAGGCCACGGTGCTGCTCCCGGGCTCGGAGCTGGAGGTGGATCCGGACCAGGAGGTGCTGCTCCGCTGGGAGGCGTCCGACGACTACGGGCTCTCCGACGTGGCGCTGGTGTGGACGGGCCCGGATGGGCAGAGCCACCGGCAGAAGCTGGCCCACGACGACGGACGCAAGAGCTCCGGGCAGTATCGCTGGCCCCTCGGCCCGCTCAAGCTCTCCGCCGGAGACCGCGTCAGCTATTCGGTCGAGGCGCAGGACAACGACGCCGTGGACGGCCCGCAGAAGGGCTCGAGCCGGCAGCAGATCCTCGTGGTCTACAGCGCCGCCGAGCATCGCCGGGAGGCCCTCCGCCGCGCCACCGAGCTCTGGGAGCGTCTCCTCGCCCACCTCGCGACTCGCATGGAGGGGCCTGACCGCGACGGGCGCAAATCGGAGGACAAGGTCCGGTCCCAGGAGCCGGTGGACACCTCGGGGCTGGTGCTGTCCGGCGACATCGTGGCCACCGCCCGGGCGCTGGCGCGCGAGCGTGACCGCAACGAGGCGCTGGTCTCCGCGCTGCAGCACGTGGGAGCGGACGTCGCCGCGCGGGTCCGCGCCACCGCCGACGCGCGCAAGCTCTGGCTCCGGCTCTCCGGGCGGCGCACCGAGCTGGACATGGACGGCCGGCTGACCAGGGTCGTCCAGGAGGAGATCTCCGCGCTGGAGAAGGACGCGCTCTACCTCGAGTCGCTGCTCGACCAGCAGCGGCTGGAGGAGCTGCGCGAGCTGGCGGGTCAGATGGCCCGGGAGCAGCGGGAGCTGGCCAAGCTCATCGAGCAGTTCCAGAGCACCCGAGATCCTGGGCTCCAGGAAAAGATTCTCCGCCAGGTCGGGGCGCTCCGGAACCGCATGGACGAGCTGGCCCGGCGGATGGCCGAGCTCCAGAAGAGCATCCGCGACGAGCACTACAACCTCGAGGCGCTCCAGGAGATGGCCCGGCAGCAGGACATGCAGGGCGGTCTGGACGACATCGAGAAGCTCCTCAAGGAGGGCAAGACCGAAGAGGCCCTCGCCCGGCTCCAGCAGCTGCAGGCCCAGATGAGCGAGCTGCAGAAGCGGCTGGAGGAGAACGCGGAGAGCATGGGCGGTCGCGCCAACCCCGAGCTGGTGAAACGCTACCGCGAGTTCAGCGACGCGCTGAAGAACACCACCGAGGAGCAGCGGCAGCTCGCCGAGCAGACCAAGGCCGTGCGCGACCGCTACCGCGAGCAGATGCGCCAGCGGATGAAGCAGGCCGCCGCCGGGCTCAAGGAGCAGCTGCAGAAGAAGGCCGATCAGGTCCAGCAGGACTACCTGCGGGTGGGACCGAACGACCTGAGCCCGCGCGCGGACCAGCCGCTGGAGCAGGCCAAGTCCGAGCTGGAGAATCTCAAGTCGGCGCTGAAGTCGGAGGACTTCGACCTCGCCGCCGAGGCGGCGCAGCGTGCGGTGCGCCAGGCGGAGGAGCTCGCCCGCGCCGGCGAGCAGCAGCGCGCCCTGGATGAGGCGTACCAGAATCCCCCGGACGTCCGGGAGAAGTCGCGCCGGCTGGCCCAGCGCCTGGAGAAGGACGCCGAGGCGGTGCGCGACATCCGCCGCAAGCTGGATCAGCTCTTCCCTCCGCTCTCGTCACAGCTGGGGCAGGCGGACCGGCAGAAGCTCCAGGAGCTCGGTCAGGGGCAGCGGAAGCTCGGCCAGCGCGCGCAGGATCTCCAGCAGAAGATGCGTCAGCTCGAGCAGATGGCGCCGCTCTTCGGCGAGCAGGGCGAGGAGGCGCTGCAGCAGATCTCCGACCGGATGGCAGGTGCCACCGAGCGGCTGGAGGGCAAGGACCCCCAGCGGGGCTACGGAGAGCAGAAGGCGGCGCTGGACTCGCTCGAGCAGCTCCAGCAGTCGATGCAGCAGAGCCAGCGCGGCGGCGGCCGGGGCGGACTGCCGCTCCCCCTGCTCGCCGGCGGCGAGCAGGAGGGGGGCAACGAGCTGAGCCGGCAGAAGGTCGAGGTCCCGGACGCCGACCCCGACGGCGCGCCGCGGGAGTTCCGCAAGGACCTGCTGGACGCCATGAAGCAGGGCACCCCGGAGCGTTACCGTGACCAGGTGAAGCGCTACTACGAGGAGCTGGTGAAGTGAGGCGAGCCGCGGCCGCCTTGCTCCTCCTCGTGGCCGGCCTGAGCTGGGCCGCCCCCGCGGATCTTCGCGCCCGGGTCCGGGCGCTCGAGGAGCTCCTCGACGAGGAGGAGTACGTCGGCGCCCGCGCCGAGCTGGACAGACTCCGCCAGGGCAACGAGAAGAACGAATCCTTCGACTTCTTCGCCGGACGCGTTGCCTTCGGCGAGGGTCGGTACGCGGACGCGGTCTCGGCCCTGGAGCTGGCCGGGGTCGAGGACCGGCCCGGGAGCTACCTCCGGCTCGCCCGGGACACGCTGACCATCACCCGCGACCACGAGCGCGCGGAGAGCGATCACTTCATCTTCCTCTACCCGAAGGGGAAGGACGCGGTCCTCGCCCCCTATGCGCTGGAGGCGCTCGAGGCGCAGCGCGCGGCGCTGGCGCAGGACCTGGGCCACGCGCCCCCGGGGAAGGTGCGGGTCGAGGTGGTGAACGACGCCGCGGAGCTCGCCCGGGTCTCCACCCTCTCCCAGAAGGAGATCGACCAGACCGGCACCATCGCCATCTGCAAGTTCAACAAGCTGATGGTGACCTCGCCCAAGGCCGTCCTGCGCGGATACGACTGGCTGGACACCCTGGCGCACGAGTACACGCACCTGGTCGTCACGCAGACCGGCCACAACTCGGTTCCCATCTGGCTCCAGGAGGCCCTGGCCAAGTACCTCGAGTCCCGCTGGCGTGGCCCGGCGGGCAAGGCATTGCCACCGTCGTCGCGCACCCTGCTCGCCGAGAGGGTGCAGAAGAACGACCTCATCCCCTTCGCCAAGATGCACCCCTCGATGGCCAAGCTGCCCACCTGGAAGGACGCCGCGACCGCCTTCGCGGAGGTCTTCTTCGCCGCCGAGTTCCTCCACAAGGAGCACGGGATGAAGTCCCTGCGGACCATCGTCGAGGCGATGGGTGCGGGGGCGACGGACCAGCAGGCGCTGGAGAGGGCGACGGGGAAGCCGTTCGCCACCTTCGAGAAGAGCTGGATGGCCTACCTCCGCGCGCAGCCGCCGCCCGCGACGAGGGCGCCGGTCACCACCGAGCGCAAGGTGCTCAAGGCGAAGAACACCCCGCCCGAGGAAGGAAAGAAGGGCCGGGAGATCTCCTTCGGCGACTTCGACGAGGTGGAGAACCCGGCCGCGCGCCGCTGGGCGCACCTTGGAGAGCTGTTCCGTGAGCGAGGCCGGTTCGTGGCCGCGGCCGAGGAGTACGGGAAGGCGCACGCCCTGGTGGGGAACGCCTACGAGACCATCTCCAACAAGTACGCTCTGGCCCTGATGGCGGTGAAGCGGCTGGAGGAGGCGGAGAAGGTGCTCCTGGGCTCGCTCGAGGCACATCCGGGCTACGCCTCGACCCAGGTCCACCTCGGCCGCATCTACCTGAGCCGCGGGCAGTGGGCCGAGGCGCGGACGGCGTACCGGGCGGCGCTGGCGCAGGATCCCTTCGACCCGGAGATTCACCTGGCGCTCCTCAAGTCCGCGCAGTCGCTGGGGGACGGGGCGATGCTCGAGCGCGCGCGGAGCGCCTCGGTCATCCTCACCGGTGTGCCCGCCGAACGTCTCTCCGAGCTGCTGGCGCGCCTGCCCGGCCCCCAGTCCGACCCGTCCGACGTCGCGCTCCCACGCGGCCCGGCCGAGCCTTCCCGTCCACCCCGACCGGCCCCCAAGAAGCCCCCGAACACGTCCGAACCCACGGCCTCCGAACGGCTATGACCTCTCCCATGACCTCGACCCCTCTGACCGCCGTGGAGCCCGGCGCCGACCTGCGTGCCGTGGAGGCGCTCGCCCGGGCTCGGTCGGCCATTGTCGAGCAGATAGAGAAGCGGGTGGTGGGCCAGCGCGAGGTGGTGGAGCACCTCCTCATCGCGCTCTTCTCCCGGGGCCACTGCCTCTTCGTGGGCGTGCCCGGCCTGGCCAAGACGCTGCTCATCTCCACCCTGGCGGAGGTGCTGAACCTCACCTTCAACCGCGTTCAGTTCACCCCCGACCTGATGCCCTCGGACATCACCGGGACCGACATCCTCGAGGAGGACCGGGCCACCGGGCACCGCGAGTTCCGCTTCGTCCGCGGCCCCCTCTTCGCCAACATCATCCTGGCCGACGAGGTGAACCGCACGCCGCCCAAGACCCAGGCCGCGCTGCTCCAGGCGATGCAGGAGTACCGGGTGACCGCGGGCGGCGAGACCTATCCCCTGGACCTGCCGTTCCTGGTCTTCGCCACCCAGAATCCCATCGAGCAGGAGGGGACCTATCCCCTGCCCGAGGCGCAGCTCGACCGGTTCATGTTCCTGGTGGACGTGGGCTATCCGTCCGCCGAGGAGGAGGTCCAGATCGTCAAGAGCACCACCTCGGGGTCGAGCCCGAGGCTGACCAAGGTGCTCTCCCCGGAGCAGATCATCGCCCTCCAAGAATTGGTCCGCCGCGTGCCGGTGCCGGAACACGTGGTGCGCTACGCGGTCGAGCTGGTGCGGCAGACGCGTCCCAGGGAGCCCGGTGCGCCGGAGGTGGTGAGGAAGCACGTGAACTGGGGCGCCGGCCCGCGGGCGAGCCAGTACCTGGTGGTGGCGGCCAAGGCGCGGGCGGTGTTGCAGGGCCGCTTCGCGGCCACGGTGGAGGACGTCCGGGCGCTGGCGCTCCCCGTCCTCCGGCACCGGGTGCTGCCCAACTTCGCCGCCGAGAGCGAGGGCATCTCCAGCACCCGCATCGTCCAGCAGCTGCTGGAGCTGGTGAAGGGCTAGCGCCGTCGCCGTGGCCTCGCTCGACGCTGCAATGCTGGCCAAGCTCGCCGGGGTGAAGCTGCGTGCCCGCGCGGTCATGGAGGGCGTGCTCTCCGGCCTGCACAAGAGCCCGCACCAGGGGCAGAGCGTGGAGTTCTCCGAGCACAAGGAGTACGCGCCCGGGGACGAGCTTCGCCACCTGGACTGGAAGGCCTTCGGCAAGTTCGACCGCTACTACGTGAAGCGGTACGAGCACGAGACCAACCTCAAGGCCACCCTGGTCGTGGACGCGAGCGGGTCGATGGGCTACCGCAGCGCGCCGCTCTCCAAGCTCGAGGTGGCCACCACCCTCGCCGGCACCCTGGCCTACCTTCTCGTCCGCCAGCAGGACGCGGTGGGGCTGAGCGTGGTGACGCGGGCGGGCGCGGCGGACCTGCCGCCCCGGGCCGCGGCGGGGCACCTCCACACCGTGCTCGGCGCCCTCGACGGGCTGCAGCCCGCTGGGGGGACGGACCTCTTCGCCGCGGCAGAGCACCTCGCCGAGAAGGTGCGACGCGGGCAGCTGGTGGCCGTCTTCTCCGACTTCTTCGACGACCGCGACGAGGCGCTGGGGCGGATCCTGGCCCTGCGCGCGCGCCGCAACGACCTCGCCCTCTTCCACGTGCTCGATCCCGCCGAGCTCGAGTTCCCCTTCGACGACCCGACGCTCTTCCTCTCGCTCGAGGACGAGCGGCGAATCGAGGTGAACGCGCGGGAGATCCGCGAGAGCTACCTGGAGGAGTTCCGCGCCTTCCTCGACCGCACCCGCGCCGCCTGCACCGAGGCGGACGTCGACTACACCGTGGTGCGGACCGACGAGCCGCTCGACGCGGTCCTGCTGCGGTTCCTGGGGCGGCGCCAGCGGAGGGCGGCGTGACCTTCGGCCAGCCCTGGCTGCTGCTCGGCGCGATGGCGGGGCTCATCCCGCTCGCGGTGCACCTCTTCGACCGGCGAAAGCCGCGGCCCCATCCCTTCGCGGCGATCGCCTTCGTGCTCCGGAGTCAGCGCCGCACGGCCTCCCGGCTCAAGCTGAAGCGGCTGCTGCTCTACACCCTGCGCACGCTGATCCTCCTCGCCATCCCGGTGGCGCTGGCCCGGCCCGAGCTCCGGCGCCCGGGCGCGGCGGTGTCCCGGGCGGTGGGACCGGCGGCGACCGTGGTGGTGGTCGATCGCGGCCTGGCGATGCGCTTCGTGGACGGGGAGAGCCTCTTCGAGAAGGCGCGGAGCGAGGCCCGGAGCGCCATTGCCGGCCTCGGAGCCGAGGATCCGGTGACCGTGCTCCCCTGCGGCCCGGAGGTGACGCCGCCCACCGCGCCCGGCCTCGACCGCCGCGAGGCGCGGGAGACGCTGGATCGGATGGTTCCCGCCTGGTCCACCGTCGATCTCGGCCGGTGCTTCGAGGTCGCCGCGCGGGCCCTGGAGGAGAGCCCTACCGCCGGCAAGCGCATCGTGGTGGTCTCGGCGTTCACCGCAGGATCGCTCCGCCTGGAAACGCCGCCTCCCACGGTGCGGGTGCCCGGCGACAAGCGGGTCCGTCCGGAGATGGTGCTTCGCGACGTGGCGCGCGGGCGGAAGGTCCTCCCCAACCACTTCATCGCCGATCTCAAGGTTGAACCCGCGCCCCAGGCAGGGTCCCGGTCGGTGCAGGTGAGCTTCACGGTCCGGAACATCTCCGATGCGCCCGCGGGGGAGATCCAGGCGACGGTCGAGCTCGCCGGCCGGGTGGTGGGAAAGACCTTCCTCGCCCTCGCTCCGGGGGGGACGGCCCAAAAGACGCTCACCGTCCGCTCCGAGGTGGGCGGGCCGGTTGCCGGGGCGGTCTCCCTCTCCCCGGACGGGCTGGCCGAGGACGACCGGCGGGACTTCGTGGTGCAGGTGCCGCGCGAGCTCCGCGCACTGGTGGTGGATGGCTCGCCCAGCCCGGTGCGCTACCGCGACGAGGTCTTCTTCCTCGAGGCCGCCCTGAGCGCGCCGAGCTCGCCCCTCCGTCCGGTGGTGAAGGACGCCACCGCCGGTCTGCGGGAGCCGCTGGACGGCTACGACGTGGTGGTGCTGGCGAACGTGCCCGCGCCGCTGCCCGAGGAGGTCACTCGCCTCAAGGCCTTCGTGGAGCGCGGCGGCGGGCTCTTCATCTCCATGGGCGACAAGGTCGAGCCCGAGCCGTGGACCCAGCGCATGGGCGATCTCCTTCCCCGCCCCTTGCGCCTGGTGAAGGCCGCGGGCTCCGAGGCCGGCGCGGGTGACGGGCGGCCGGCAAAGCTTGGCGACGTGCACTGGAGCGACCCGCTGTTCGCGCCGTTCTCCGGCCGGGGGCGCGAGGGGCTGATGGGGGCACGTTTCCGGCGCTACATGCTGGTGGAGGGGGGAACGCGGGCCGACGGCTCGGAGGTGCTGGCGGCCTATGACGACGGCGCTCCGGCCTTCGTCACCGCGCGACGGGGCCGCGGGAGGGTGCTGCTCTTCACCAGCACCCTCGACCGGGACTGGGGCGACTTCGCGATCCGGACCAGCTACCTGCCGCTGATGCAGCGGGCAGCCGCGTGGCTTGCCGGAGCGCTGGACGAGCGGGAGGTCGTCGAGGGGCGCGTGGGCCAGACGGTGACGCTCCGGCCGGACCCGCAGGCCCACGTCACGGCGGTCAAGTCGCCGTCGGGGGCGGCGGTGCCGGTGCAGACCGAGCCCGACCACGGGCTGAAGGTCGGCCCGCTGCCCGAGCCCGGGCTCTACCGGACCTTCGATGCCGGGGCGCAGCTGGTCCCTGGCTCGCAGTTCGCGGTCACGCTCGATCCGGCGGACAGCGACCTCACCCGGCTGGACGAGTCGCAGCTGCAGGCCTACTTCGGCGAGGAGGCGATCCGCGGCCCGAGCGGCACGTCCGACCGGCGAGTGCCCATCTGGACCTGGCTGGTGGTGACCGCGGCGATGGCGTTCTTCGCCGAGGGGCTGCTGCTGCGGAAGCCCTGAGCAGTCGGAAGAACTCCCGCGGAACGCACCGGCCTTCATCGGCGCCGGACTCGCACAAAGCAGACTGTCAGCCCGAAGCGGATGAACCCGAACGCTTCGGGCGGCCGTGGTCGCAGATCTCCGAGGCGTCGGCGCGCACGAAGTCGGCGGTCCAGTTCGTTTCCCACGAGCTTCCGTCGTAGGAGAAGGCCTGCTCCCAGCGGGCGTGGTCGGCGTCGAGCTTGGTCCAGGCGTAGCGGACCGCGACCGGGCGGCCGCCGTCCTCGTCCTCGCCGAAGAACTCACCCCGGGCGCCCTGGAAGCCACCGATGACCGGCGTGCCGAGCGCGCCGGAGCGGCTGCTGACCCAGTAGATGGACCACCGGTGCTTCTCGCGGTCGAAGGTCCGCAGGGTGAGGCCCGACCAGCCCTTGGTGGGGAAGAAGAGCTCGTCGACCGTGGCTGCCCCATCGAGGTAGGGCGTCATGCACAGCGTGGCCGGGAACTCCTCCCAGTCGCTCGCGCCGGCGCCGCGGGTCCCGAGGCGGCGCTGCACGGTCCTCCAGCCGCCCGCGAAGTAGTCGAAGTCGTGCACGTCCCCGGTCGGAGGAGCGAGGCCGACCCGTCCGGGAGCCGCGGGTGCCTGACGGGAGGTCGTGGTCAGTCCGGCACAGCCGAGACCCAGCGCTGCGAGAACGAGAAGGCATCCCGACGAGTTGGTGGCGATCGACATTCCCCGACGCTGACCCGCGGTCCGCGCCGGCACCAAGACCAGTGCGGCGGATGCCGACCAGTCCAGAAATCGCCCCGCGCGCGGGTCGCGGGGGACGAGACCGACCGCCGCCGGCCGCATCGACCGGCCCTGGCCTGAGCGCGCACGCGGCTTCGCGCTCGAGGGTTCGGCAAGGAAGTGGCAACGCCCCGTGCTCACCGGTCCTTCGGTTCAGGACACGGTTGCGCCTGAAGCAGCTCTAGCGACCAGTCCGGCAGCGGCCCCCACGGCGCGTGGCCGGGGAGCTCTGCAGCGCAGCTCGACTCACGGAGAGCGGCTCAACCGGTAGATGGTCCCGCTGCCGTCGTCGGAGATGAGCAGGCCCCCGTTCGGGTCCACGGCCACGTCCACCGGGCGGCCCCAGTAGTTGCCGCTCGAGGTGGTCCAGCCGGTGACCAGGTCGACCGCCGCCGACGGCTGCTGGTTCCCGCTCACGAAGGGCACCAGGATCACCTTGTCCCCGCTGGGCGTGGTGCGGTTCCAGGACCCGTGGAGCGCGATGGCCGCTCCCGAGCTCCAGGGCGCGGGGAAGCCGGTCCCCTGGAGGAAGACGAACCCCAGCGCCGCGGCGTGCGCCTGGATCCCGAGCGTCACCCGGTCCATCGCGCCGCAGTCGGCCCTGCTCCCGTCCCGGTTGGTGTCGTAGTCGCGGTCGAAGGGCATGTCGAACAGGCCACTCGCGCTGTCAGGGTTCGGGTTGCAGTACGGCCAGCCGTAGTTGCCGCCATCGCGAAGACGGATGAATTCGTCGGGCGGGTGATTGTCCACGTAGCTGGCGATGATCTGTCCGTACTGGCCGGTCCCGTCGTCGAACGGGTACGGGAGGTTGTCGCGGTTGTTCACCGCGACCCACAAGTCGTCGGCGCCCGGAAAGAAGGCGAGCCCTTCCGCGTTGCGGAGCCCGCGCGCATAGAGGCGGCCGGCGCCGCCGGTCCCCGGGTACACGTAGACCGACCCGCGGACCGGATCCGCCTCGGCATCGCTCAGGCAGACATTGCAGCTCGAGGCGATCGCGACGAAGAGCCGGTCCTGGCTGTCGAGCGCGATGTTCTTCAGCTCGTGGCCGTAGCTTCCCTGGAGCTCGGGAGTGCTGCTGTCGGGCAGCCCCGTCACGACCGCCTCGGACGCCGGGGCGGGCTCGGCGCCGTTCCACGCGAAGCGCCGGACGCCGTTGGACTCGGACACGTAGAGCCAGAGCGTGTCACCGATGCGATGGAAGACCAGGTCGTGCGGCTTCTTCAGCCCGCTGATCCAGTCCGACACCACCGGGTCACCCCCGCCCGAGCCAGCGCGGACGAGGGACACCTTCCCCGCGCCGGGCCTCGAGACGAGCAGGTTTCCCTCCGGCGTCACGGCGATGAACCGCGCCCCCGGCACCCGGGCGTACACCGCGATCGAGAAGCCTTGGGGCACGGTGAGCGACCGCGGCACGTCGAACGGAGCGCTCCGCATCGAAGCCGGCACGCTCACCGGGACGCTGGCGGACGCTCCGGGGGGCGGCTGACCGCCCCCGTCGGGCCCGCCGATCCCGCTGGACCCACCATCCGGACCCCCTCCCCCGGACCCGTTGCTGCAGGCGACGGCGAGGGCGGCGAGGAGAGGGAGAGGACGGAGGCGCATTGCAGAAGGCTGTGCCCGTCAGACGCCGGTGCCAACCCCGGACGTCGACGCCTGGACAGGCTCGCCCTCCCGCCGGTCGGCCGCGAGGCGCTCCACGTGGGCGAGGATCCGGCCCGCCGGGTCACCACCATCCAGCCGCGCCAGCTCGGCCAGGCCGGTGGGGCTGGTGACGTTCACCTCGATGAGGAAGTCGCCGATGACGTCGATGCCGACGAACACCAGGCCCTCGCGGCGGAGGAACGGAGCGAGCCTGGCGCAGATCTCCCTGTCCCGCGGAGTGAGCTCGGTCTTCACCGGGCGCCCACCCACCGCCATGTTGGCCCGGTTCTCGGTCTCGAGCGGGACGCGGTTGATCGCGCCCAGCGGCTCGCCGTCCAGCAGCAGGATCCGCTTGTCGCCCTCGCGCGCTTCCGGGACGTAAGCCTGGGCCACCGCCCAGTCCCGCCCGCCGCCGGTGAGGAGCTCGAGCACCGAGTTCACGTTGCGATCGTCCCGCCGGAGCAGCACCACGCCCGCGCCGCCGTGTCCGTCCACCGGCTTGACGATGGCACCATCCGGGGCGTCGTCGATGAAGGCCCGGAGCTGCCCCAGGTCGCGGCTGACCAGAGTCGCCGGGGTCAGCTCCGGGAAGTGGAGTGCCCAGAGCTTCTCGTTCGCGGTGCGCAGACCGGAGGGCGAGTTCACGTAGACCGGAGCCCGGCCACCGGTCGCCTCCACCAGCTGCGTGGCGTGGAGGAAGGTCACGTCCACCGGGGGATCCTTCCGCATCCACAGCACGTCCAGCGTCGCGAGCGGGAGCTGCTTCTCGGCGATGACCCGGAAATGGTGCCCCTGCCGGTCGAAGACCTTCACCTCGCGCACGCTGGCCTCGGCCTGCCCACCCGAGTGGAGCAGCGCCTCCTGACCGAAGCTGAGCAGCCGGTGTCCGCGCTCCTGCGCCGAGTGCATCAGGGCGAACGTGGTGTCGTGGTGGACCAGCACCTGCTCGAGCGGGTCCATCAGGAAGCCGATGGTCAGAGGCGCGCGGTCCACGTTCGGGGCCCACCGTAACCGAGCCTGCGGCCCGGTGCCGTCACAGATCAGCCGGCGCGCCAGAGGGCGAACACGCTGCCCCAGCCCATCGCCAGGAGGAGTGCGAAGGTCAGATACACCACCCACTCCAGGCGCCGCAGCGCGCCGGCGCTCGCCACCAGGCCCTGTCCCATGGCGAAGGTCTGGATGCCGTTGGCCAGGTGGTAGCTCACCGCCAGGATTCCCAGGATGTAGACCACCAGCGTCGGTGTGTGGTGCGCCATCTCGCGCGAGATCTCGGCGAACGGCTCGGGCCGTCCCTCCACGAACCGGGGCTGCGCCCAGGCGAGCCAGAGGTGCGCGCCGATGAAGCCCAGCAGCCCGATCGCGCTCACCCGCTGGAGCAGGTACTTGAGGTTGTCGTAGTTGCCGTAGCGGACGTTGTTCGGTCGGAACGAGGCGAGCCGGACGATGCCCCAGACGGTGTGCAGGAGGAGCGGCAGGAGCACGACCACGACCAGCAACGTCTGATGGAGCGGGTGGCGCGCGCCGGTGACCGCCTGCTCCCAGGCCTGCGCGCCGGCGAAGGCGCTGAGGTTGTCCCACAGGTGGATCGCGGTCCAGATCCCGAGCGGGGCGATCGCCAGGAGCGAAGCGATGCGCGCGCGGTAGAAGCTGCCGGTGGAGGCGAGCGGTGGGGCGATGTCGGCCATGGCGATCCGGGGAGATTCCAGGCCGGGGGGCCGCCGTGCAAGCTGCTTGTTCCTCCGGGGGCAGGCCCGGGTGCTGCGTCCCATCAGCCGCGCCAGCGGCGGCGCGGGCCCCTGATACACTCCGTGGATTCTGGTGACCGATCTCCGTCAGGCGTGTGCGCGGCTTCTCCTCGTGGGGTTCCAGGGCCGGGAGGTCGACGGTGACGTCGGAGGCCTGGTGGATGCCGGAGTCCTCGGCGCCATCCTCTTCGGGCGCAACGTGGGAACCGCGGCGGAGACCTCGCTGCTGGTGCGGCAGCTGAAGTCACGCGCCGGCCGTCCGCTCGCGGTGGCGGTGGACCAGGAGGGCGGTCGGGTGGCCCGGCTGCGCGGCGCGCCGTACACCCCGCTGCCCCCGATGCGGGCCATCGGGCAGCGCGCCGACGCGGAGACGGCTCGGAAGGTGGGGCGGCTCCTGGCCTTCGAGCTGCGAGCCACCGGGTTCGACTGGGACTTCGCGCCGGTGCTGGACGTGGACAGCAACCCCGCCAATCCAGTCATCGGCGACCGGAGCTTCGGCGCGAACCCGGCGGAGGTCGCGCGGCTGGGCGTGGCGCTGGCGGAGGGCATGGAGCGGGGCGGGGTGGCCTCGTGCGGAAAGCACTTCCCTGGCCACGGGGACACCCTGCAGGACAGTCACCTGACCTTGCCGGTGCTGGAGCACGGGCTTGCGCGCCTCGAGGCGGTGGAGCTCGTCCCCTTCCGGGCCTATGCCCGGGCAGCCCTCGCCTCGGTGATGACCGCCCACGTCCGCTTCCCGGCCCTGGGCGAGGACGTCGCCGCGACGATGAGCCGCGCCTCCATCACCGAGCTGCTGCGGGAGCGGATCGGCTTCGACGGCGTGGTGGTCAGCGACGATCTGGAGATGAAGGCGATCTCCGACCCGACGGCAGCCGCAGTGGACGCGGTCCGCGCCGGAGTGGACGTGCTGCTCGTCTGCCATCATGCGGCGGTACAGCACCGGGTGCTGGACGCGCTCGTTGCGGCGGCGAGGAAGGGCATCGTCACCGAGGAACGTCTCCGCGAGGCCCACGCCCGCATCGACGCCCTGGTCGGACGATTCGTCCGCCCCGCGGAGGATCGGGTCGGTGAGCTCGGATCGTCGGAGCACCGCCGGATGATCGAGGACCTGCCGCTCGGCCCGACGTCTCCCGCCGTCGCTGGATGGGACCCCACCGCCCGCCCCGGCGCTCCGGGCTAAGCCGAGAGGCCGGACCTCTTCGCCCTTCGGGACACGAAGGCCCCGGCCCGCTCGCGGCTGGCGGACTCGCCGGGACCGCTCACGGGAATCAACACTGCGCGTTCGTCACGCCGGGGCGCGACGGGCTACCGCATGCCGGCGTCGCGGCCGCCCATGCCGGCATCACCGGCGCCGCCGGTCCCGGACAGGTCGCTCGGGCTCGAGCTCGTGGCGGACCCGGAGGCCATCCCGCCCGGTCCCCGCTCCGAGGCGCTCGAGCCGGGGCGGGACGACGTGTCGCCGCCGGGGCCGCGGCTGCCCGGCGCCGACGTCGTGCCACCACGCTCGGCGCTGCCCGGACGCTGCTCGCACGCTGCCCCCAGCGCCAGGGCGCTGATCACTGCCAGGACTCCGATCATTGCTTTCTTCATCTGCTTCCTCCTGTTCCGGACACCGCTCCTCGAGGGGTGACGACGGCAGACGCCGGATGGAAGGGGTTGACAGACCAGCGCCAGGAGGGTCGCCGGGCCTCCCGCGGCGAGGCGTGGTAGAGCGACCCGGCGGAGAGGCCCCTGACCACCGCGACTGCCTGGTTCCTCGGATTGCTTCTTGGCATGCGCCATGCCCTCGAGCCCGACCATCTCGCGGCGGTCTCCACCCTGGTCACCGAGGAGGATGACCCACGCTCGGGCCTCTGGCTGGGCGCGTTCTGGGGGCTCGGCCACACCCTCGCGCTTCTGGGGGTGGGCCTGGTGCTTGCCTTGCTGCGCACCACGATGTCGGACCGTCTGACCGTCGCTTTCGAGCTGCTGGTCTCGGTGATGCTGCTCTTCCTCGGGCTCCGCGCCCTGGTGCGGGCGCGCGCAGAGATGGCCGGAGGCGCGCCGCAGCGGCACGAGCACGGCGGACGGCTCCACGTCCACGCCGGGGCGGGCGCGCACGTTCACCTCGGTCGCCGTGCCTACGCGGTCCGACCCCTGGTGGTGGGAATCGTCCACGGCCTCGCCGGAAGCGGCGCGCTCACCGCGCTGGTGCTCGCCGGCTTCGATACCAACCTCGAGCGGCTGGCCTACACGCTGGTCTTCGGCGGCGGCTCGGTGCTGGGAATGGGGCTGCTCTCCGGCATCGCGGGGTGGCCGCTCGCCCATCGGCTCCGCACACCCCGTGCGCGGGGCTGGACCAGCGCCGCCGCGGGGACGCTGAGCGTGGCCATGGGCCTGCTCTGGGGCTGGCCGCTCCTGCCGAAGCTGCTGAGCTAGGTCAGGGCGGCCGCAGTCGGGGTCCGGGTCGGGTCGTCGTCAGGTGGGCGGCAGTCGGCGAGGTCCGGGCGGCCGCAGTCAGCTAGGACGCCGGCTTCTCCAGCGCGTGGACCGCGAGGAGCGACGCCAGGGTGAGCTGCACCACCGGCTCGGGCCGCCGCGCGAAGGCGATGAGCTCGGCCACGGTGCGCGTCCCGTCGGCGTGCGCGAGCAGGTCCGATTCCCACCGCTCCAGCTCGATGTCCGACTGCGGATAGACCGGCTGCCGCGAGGGGACCAGGCGATCCTCGAGGGCGAGGATGCGTTTCACCCGCTCGGCCTTGTAGAGCTTCTTCACCCCGCGGACGATGAGGTTGGCCGGGTTCACGTCCAGCTTGAGGGTCTCGCCCCGGGCCTTTCCGCCGAAGGACATGACGTACGTGCCCTCTTCCCAGGCGAAGAGCGAGTAGATGATCGACTTCACCTGTTGCCCCACGTAGTAGAGGCGCTCGGTGTCGCGAAGCAGCCCGCGCTCCACCAGGATGTCGCCGGTGCGCCGCTTGGTCTGCTGGGCCATCAGCGCCACGTCCGCGAGCTGCTCGGGCCGGATCTTCCCCGTCCGCACCAGGAACTGCCCGAGCCGGTCGGAGAGAAGGTTGGAGAGCGAGAACACCGGCATCCCGCCCTCGAAGTAGACCACCTTCTTCACCTGCCCACGCTGCACGCCGAGCTCGCCGGTCTCGCGGGTCTGGAAGAAGGCGGTGATGAGCGAGGGGAGGTTGTCGCGGAGCTCGCCGCGGCGGAGGGCCTTCGTCGGGGGCGGCGCCGGAGGGGTCCCGACCGGACGGGTCCGCACCAGCGTGTCCGGGAGGCGCTCCATCGGCCTGGCGCGGAGGTCGGCCCCGTGGAGCTCGGCGCTGCCGTCGTCGCTGCCGTGGCTGACCTTGATCTTGCCGGTGAGCTCCATCGTGTCCGGCTGGTCGTCCTCCTCGATGTCGATGTCCAGCTCGACCTCGAACTCCTCGGTGCCTCCGGACGCGCTGGGCAGCGCGGCCGGGACGTGCTGGGCCACCGCCTCGAGGAGCTTCCGCGCCTCGAACGGCTTCTCGAACCAGGCGACTGCGCCGTGCTTCTGCTTCGCCTCCGCCCCGTGCTTGCCGCCCTTGAAGACGCCGGTCACGAAGATGACCGGGAGCTGGGGGAACTCCTTCCGGAGCTGGTCGGCGAGGTGGTACCCCATCAGGTCCGGGAGCAGCACGTCGAGCACGGCCAGGGCCGGCGCGTTGCCCCGGGCGACGTCCAGCGCCTGCTTGGCCTTCGAGGCCGACACCACGTCGTAGCCCGCGTCCTCGAACAGGTGCGTCAGGAGCGAAAGCAGCTCCAGGTTGTCGTCGACGACGAGCAGGCGCGGGCGCGGCATATGTCGTGACGACGTTAACAAATCCATCTCACCAGAGAGGATTTCCGACGCGTAGGCGACGCGCACACTCGCTGCGACACATCGTTGCCACTGCACAGCCGGCACGCGCTGCAACGCTGCTGTGCTCGCAGCCGACGGGCATTCCAGCCTGAACGTTCGGGTGAGCACGGCCAGCGTCGGGACGAGGGTGTCCCGCCTCGTCCGGCTTGACCTGTCCGGTGTCGGCCCCCACGCTGCCAGGCGATGAAGCGAGCCTGGGCGGCGGGGTTCCTCGGGATGTGGACGGCGTGCGCACCCGCCGGGCACGGCAGTCGCCCGCCTGCGCCCGAACCGGCGCCGTCGCCGGGGATGATCGCCACTCTCGGGTTCGACCAGGCGGTCCGGATGGGGAGCGACTACGTGAGGCAGTCGACGGGAGTCGGAGACGCCACGCTCCTCGCCAGCCAGGAGACGCCGGCGGGATTGCTCCAGCTCACCTTCGACCTCGGCCCGGGCAAGTTCCCCGTCCGGGTGACGGTGGACCGGATCAACGGCCAGGTGACGTCGATGGAGCCCGTCCAGGGCGTGACCCAGCCGGCGCAGTAGCGCTTGACTGCGCCGGAGGCGGGGTCCCAGGCTCCCGGCTCGTGCGCTTCCGCTCCTCCGGCTGGCTCGGCGTGCTCCTTGTCTGTGCCGGGTGCGCCGCCGCCGGGCACGGCGATCGACCCCCTGCGCCGGGTCCCGCTCCCTCTCCCGGCGCCATCACCAGCCTCGGCTACGAGGGAGCGGTGAAGGCGGGCAGCGACTACGTGGCTGCCAGCACCAACGTGCCGAATCCCACGCTCGCCCGGAGACAGCTGCTGCCCAGCGGGATGCTCCAGCTGGACTTCGACCTCGGTCCGAGCGTCCCCGAGCCGGTTCGGGTGACCGTGGACCCGGACAAGGGGAAGGTCCATTCCCTCGAGCCGGTGCAGCAGATCCCCGGCATCCTCACCCCGGCCAAGCCCCGGTAGTTGCGCGGCCCCCACCCTCTCCGCTACGTGACCCCCTTCCTCCGCAGCGAAGGGTGATCGAACCGTCATGGCCGAGAAGCTGACCCCTCGGGAGAAGAACTTCTCCGAGTGGTACGTGGACGTGGTCCTCAAGTCGAAGCTCGCCGACTACTCCGACGTCAAGGGCTGCATGGTCATTCGCCCCAACGGCTATGCGGTCTGGGAGAACATCCAGCGCGGGCTGGACGGGATGTTCAAGGCGACCGGCCACAAGAACGCTTACTTCCCGCTGCTGATCCCCGAGAGCTTCCTCCGCAAGGAGGCGGAGCACGTGGAGGGCTTCGCTCCGCAGCTGGCGGTGGTGACCCACGCCGGGGGGAAGAAGCTCGAGGAGCCCTACGTCATCCGGCCCACCTCGGAGACCATCATCAACTCGATGTTCGCCCGCTGGATCCAGAGCTACCGGGACCTCCCGATGCTCCTGAACCAGTGGGCCAACGTGATCCGCTGGGAGATGCGCACCCGGCTGTTCCTCCGCACCACCGAGTTCCTCTGGCAGGAAGGCCACACCTGCCACGAGACGGACGCCGAGGCCGAGGAGGAGACGCTCCGGATGCTGGAGGTGTACCGGACCTTCGCCGAGGAGTGGATGGCGATGCCGGTCCTCGCCGGACTGAAGTCGGACTCGGAGAGGTTCGCCGGGGCGGTCCGCACCTACAGCATCGAGGCGATGATGCAGGACAGGAAGGCGCTCCAGGCGGGGACCAGCCACAACCTGGGCCAGAACTTCGCCCGCGCGTTCGGCACCCAGTTCCAGGGCCGGGACGGCCAGCAGCACTTCGTGTGGCAGACCTCGTGGGGGGCGTCGACCCGGCTCGTCGGCGGCCTGGTGATGACCCACTCGGATGACGCAGGCCTGGTCCTCCCTCCGAAGCTGGCCCCCACGCACGTGGTGATCGTGGTCATCGGTAAGGGGGAGGAGCGCGGTCCGGTGGTCGCGAAGGCGCAGGCGGTGGCCGAGGACCTCCGGAAGGCGGGCCTCTCGGTGCTGGTGGACGACGACGAGAGCAAGGGCCCGGGCTTCAAGTACTTCGAGTACGAGCTGGCCGGCGTCTGCCTGCGGATGGAGCTCGGTCCCAAGGACCTGGCGAAGGGCGCCTGCGTGCTCGTCCGCCGCGACGACCGGAGCAAGGAGTCCGTCCCCCTCGACCAGGCGGTGGCGGTGGCGAGGGCCAAGCTCGATGCCATGCAGAAGGCGCTGTTCGAGCGGGCCAGGGCCTTCCGGGACGCGAACACCTTCGTCGTGGGCTCCCTGGAGGAGCTGAAGAAGCGGGCCGACGACGGCTTCCTGGTCGCCCAGTGGTGCCTCGCCCCGGCCTGCGAGGCCCGCATCAAGGAGGAGACCGGGGGCGTCACCTCCCGCAACCGTCCGTTCACCCTGAAGCAGGAGCCGGGCAGCTGCGTGGTCTGCGGCAATCCCAGCCCCGGCGCGTGGGTCTGGAGCAAGGCGTACTAGGGTCCGGTCCTCCCCCGGAGGGCTGGACATCGTGACCACCTGTCGTGCGCGAGGGCCCTGGGTACTCGTCGCCCTGCTTCCTTCCCTTGCCGTTGCCGGGACCACCGAGCGCATGGCCCTGGTGACGGCCAACGGTCGCATCGGGACCCTGGTCGTGACCAGCCAGGGAACGAGCGTGGACGTGGACTGGCGCGTCGACGACAACGGTCGCGGTCCGAAGATCCGCGAGCATGTCGTCCTCGGGCCGAACGGCCTGCCGACCTCCCGCACCATCGCGGGAACCGCGACGTACGGCGCCCCGGTGAAGGAATCGTTCACGGTCGAGGGCACACGCGCTCGATGGACCAGCCTCGACGACCAGGGTGAGGCGGCAGCGGGCCAGGCGCTGTACGTGGACAACCGTGGAAGCCCCTGGACGCTGATGCACTTCGTCCGGGTCCTCCTCGGGAGCAAGGGACTGACCCGCGCCGCGCTGCCCTCGGGGACCCTCCGTCTCCAGAAGCTTCGGCAGGTGACCGTCGGGCCGTCGCGGGAGCGGGTCCAGGCCTACGCCCTCTGGGGTACTTCGCTGGGAAACCCCACCCTGCTCCTCGTTCGCGGCACCACGCTCGTGGCGTCGGTCAGCCCGTACGTGGTGCTGACCCGCGAGGAGCACGCCGGTCGCTTCGCCGAGCTCTCGGGGGTGGCGCGGGAGCTGAATGCCGAGCTCCTCCGGGATCTCGCGAAGCGGCTCACCCACCGGGTGGACGGTCCGGTCTGGATCACTGGCGCACGGCTGTTCGACCCCCTCACGGGCACCGCCACCACGGGGCAGAACGTGGTGGTCTTCCGCGATCGCATCGTCGGGCTGCGCCCGGACTCGCCTCCGCCAGGGGCGACGGTGATCGACGCGAAGGGTGGAACGCTCCTACCCGGCCTCATCGATTCCCATGCCCACCTGGGCGACTGGGACGGGCTCCTGGACATCGCCTCCGGAGTGACTCACGTTCGCGACGCGGGGAACGACAACACCTCGCTCCTGGCCCTGATGCCCCGCTTCGACTCGGGCGAGCTCATCGGCCCCCGCATCTTTGCCAGCGGCTTTCTGGAGGGGAAATCGGCCTTCAACGCCTCGGGCGGCTTCACGGTGCAGACCGCGGAGGAGGCGGTGGACCGGGTGCGCTGGTACGCGGACCACGGTTTCTGGGGAATCAAGATCTACAACTCGATGCCGCCTGCCTTCGTGAAGCCGATGGCTGCCGAGGCCCACCGGCTGGGGCTCCACGTCTCGGGGCACGTCCCGGCGTTCATGACCGCCGAGCAGGCCATCCGCGACGGGTACGACGAGATCAACCACATCAACCAGCTCCTGCTGATGTTCGTGCTCCGGCCGGGAGAGGACCCGCGCACGCCGCTCCGCTTCACGGTGATCGGCGAGCGGCTGGCGGACCTGGACCTCCAGGGGGCGGAGTTTCGCCGCGTGGTCCAGCTGATGAAGGAGCGCCGGACGACACTCGACGCGACCGTGGCCACCTTCGCTCCGCTGTTCGTGGCCCGGCCGGGAAAGGGTTCTGCCACCGACGCCCCATGGATCGACCACGTGCCCGCCCCGGTGCAGCGGGACCGGAGGACGCTGGTCCTCGACCTGAAGCCGGAGCAGTACGACCGGTACGACGCGAGCTGGAAGAAGCTGGAGCAGGTGCTCGTGACGCTCCATCGCGAAGGAATCCCGCTGGTTCCGGGAACCGACGATCTGGCTGGCCTCGTGCTTCACGGTGAGCTCGAGTCGTGGGTGGCCGCGGGCCTGACTCCGGTGGACGTGCTCCGGGCGGCGACGCTGGGCGGCGCGCGCTTCCTCGGCCGTGACGCGGAGCTGGGAACCATCGCCGTGGGCAAGCGGGCCAGCCTCTACCTGGTGGACGGCGATCCCCTCACTGACATCGGCGCCATCCGGCGGGGGCGACTGGTGGTGAAGGACGGGGCGCTGTTCTTCCCGGACGAGATCCACGGCGCGCTGCAGGTCACACCCTTCGGCCGGCACGTCGAGGTCCAGCCCCCCGGAGTGGCGCGGCCAGCGAGCCGCTGAGCCTGAGCGGAGCCAACGCCGAGTGGTTCGGCGTTAGCATCCGGCGCGTGCGCCTGTTCCTCGCCGGCGTGGTCCCGGATGCGGTGAAGCAGACGCTGCACGCGCAACTGGAGCCGGTGCGTGCGGCGACGCGGCAGGCGCGATGGCTGCCCCCGGAGAGCGTCCATCTGACGCTGGTGTTCCTCGGCTCGGTGCCTGACGCGTCGGTCCCTCTCCTGCAGTCGGCCTTCGGGACGGTGTGCGGCCGGCATCGTGCGGTCCGGCTCACCCTCGGCGGGGTGGAGACCTTCGGGCCTGCTCGTTCCCCCAGGGTGCTGGCCACCACGCTCTCCGGGGAGGTCGAGGCCCTGCAGGCGCTGGTCACCGACGCTCGCCGGACGGCGGAGCCGCTGGTCGCGCTCGAGCCCGAGCGGCCCTTCCGTCCGCACCTCACCGTGGCCCGG
>RPRB01000030.1 GCA_003818285.1 Myxococcaceae bacterium | reverse complement strand
GCTTCCGGCTGGACGTTCCCGGAACGGATGTCACGTTCGGCCTCAACGCCTTCTACGACTATGTCTGGTACACGGGCCTGATCAGCGACACGAGCGCCCCGTCCCACAGCCAGGCCGGCGCCGACATGCACGCGGAGATGAACCGCGAGGGCGTCGTCGAGTTCGACGTCGCAGACGCTTTCGCCCGGAGTGACCGGCCGCGCGACATCGGCCTCGGCGTCGCCGTCATCTCGCTCTACAACCAGCTGAGCCTGACCGCCCCCATCCGTCCCGGAGGGCGCGCGTTCGAGATCCGGCCCCATGGCGCGTACACCGTGGAGTTCTTCGGCGCCTACAGCGGCATCCCCGCGGGCATCGGGCCCTGCCCGGCCGGCACCTGTCCCGGGAACCCGTCCGATCCCAGCGTCAACGACTACCAGAACTACGCCGGCGGTCTGGACATCCACTGGAAGTTCCTGCCCCAGACCGCGCTGGTCTTCGAGTCCAACTTCGAGGGCCGGAGCTACTTCCATCCCGACGGGACGGTGGTGCCTCCGGGGAAGATCCTCAAGCTGCTCGCCGGCGCGCAGGGTCTGGTCACGCCCAAGATCCAGGCCATCCTCAAGGCGGGCTACGCCATCGGCTTCGACGGGGCGGCGTCCACGTTCATCGGTCAGGGCGAGCTGACCTGGAACCCCAACGAGCTCAGCGCGATCAGCGTGGGTGTGCTGCGCGACGTGAACAACGCGGTGGGCGCGGCCAGCGCCACGGATCTCCGGTTCTACCTGAACAGCAAGACCTTCCTCAGCGGCCGGCTCGCTCTGCACGGCAACTTCGCCTACGACCTCATCGCCTTCACCCAGGGGCGCGGCCAGAACGACCAGCTGTTCAGCATCGACATCGGCCCGGACTACGCCGTGGCCCGCTGGTTCATCCTCTCGGCCGGCTACGTGTTCTCCAAACGGTCGTCGGACTACGCGCAGTCGCTGCCGCTCAACTACACGCGGAACGAGGCATACTTGCGCCTCACCTTCACGTACTAGAGCCGCCCGCGGCCGTCCCGTGACGAACGTCGAGACCACCTGGACCGATCGGATGATCGCGCCGCAATCGCGGCCGAGGCCTAGGAGCGACGCGACGCCGGGATCGGGCGCGAGGGCAAGCGAGGGACGGATCGATCCAGGTGGTTTCGGCGTTGGTCTCCGCCTCGTCCCACTTCTCCTCTGCTCGCTCGTCGTCTCCGCCGGCTGCAAGGGCCCGCGCGGAACCGGCGGGACCACTCTTCGCGCCGACGAGGTGCCCCAGTCGCCGGCCCCGGCCTCGACCTCCACCACGCTCGGGCCGGGGGATCTGATCGAGGTCCGCGTCTTCGAGGAGGCGGACCTCTCCGGCCCGTACCGGGTGGCGCCGGGCGGCACCATCGACTTCCCGCTGTGCGGGAAGGTCCGGGTGGAAGGGATGAACACCTCGGCGACCGCCGATGCGCTGACCCGGTGCCTCGGGGAGAAGTACCTCAAGCATCCCCAGGTCACGGTCCTGCTGCGCGAGTACAACAGCAAGAAGATCTTCGTCTTCGGCGAGGTCCAGAAGCCCGGCACGTTCCCCTACGAGGAGGACATGTCGATCATCCAGGCCATCACCATGGCCGGGGGCTTCACCAAGGTGGCGAGCAAGAACGACATCGCGGTGACCCGCCAGGTGGAGGGCAAGGAGACGAAGATCCGCGTCCCGGTGGCGGACATCGGCACGGGCCGGGAGAGGAACTTCCGGCTGCAGCCGGGGGACATCGTCTTCGTGCCGGAGAGCATCTTCTAGGCAGGCCCCGGCCCGGCCTCGACGGGCCACCGCCGGATCGAAGCGACCGCAGGTCGACGCTCGCCATCCCGTGCCACGGCGCGCCGTTTGCCCCGGTGCTACGAGTGTCGCCATGCAAGCGCACACGGAAGTGGATCTCATCCTCAAGCGGTTCGCCCAGCCGGACGAGGTCCGGAAGATGCTGAGGGGCCGCTTCGAGCTGGTACGGATCGGCGGGATGACCATCGGGCGGGCCACCTACGAGCCCGGCTGGAAGTGGTCCGAGCACGTGGGTCCCACCGTGGGGCAGACCCGCTGCCCGGTGGAGCACGTGGGAATCGTGCTCTCGGGCGCCGCCACCGTCGCGTTCGACGATGGACGCATCGTCGAGCTCCGCGCCGGCGACCTGTTCTACGTCCCACCCGTGCCGCACGACTCCTGGGTGGTGGGCGACGTTCCCTACGTGTCGCTCCACTTCCTCGGCGCGGAGCACTACGCCGCGCCTTCCCGACACTGAGCGCCGGTCGTTGCATCGGGCGCTACACGCTGTCGCGCCGGCCGCCCTCGGCAGGAGCCGTCGCGTGGTAAGCGCTGATTTTCCGGGCGGCAATCCCGGCCCGACCCGTGCAAAGAGCCCCCCGAGCGCCGGTCGCGGGCCGGCCGCCTCGAAGGGAGCCTCCGTGCATCACTGGTCTCATCCGGTCCCGGTCGCCACCACGTCACCGCTTCTCCGCGTGGTGCTGATCCTCCTGCTGATGGTTTCCGTTCTGGCGGGGGTGCTGGTCGCGTCGAACGCGCAGATCGGATGGCTCACGCTTGCCTTCGTGGTGGTGGCGGGCCCGGTGGCGGTGGTGGTGGAAGGCAGGAGCAGGAACAGGAGCCGGGCCGACCGTGCCGACAGGACACGCGGGTCGGCGATGGAGCACGCCGCGGCGAACTGGGAACCCGCCTGAGCTTCACCGAAGCCTCTCAGCGGACGAGGCCGATTCCGGTGGCCAGCGTGACCAGCGAGAGCAGCGCCGCTCCCGTGTAGAGCAGCGTCCTGAACTCAGGGAAAAGTCCCCAGACCCACTCGGCCGGGAGCTTCGCGTGGTCCAGCATCAGCTGGATGACCAGGGACAGGATGACCAGCACGCCCGCGTGCGCGTGCCTGTTCTCAGCGGAACGGCTTCGGCTTCCAGTGGATCTCGGCGAGGAAGCGCCGACACTCGTCGGTGAGCGCGGGGGCGACGCCGGGAGCGGCCGCGAGGATGTCCACCACCGACGTGTCGTACGGCGCGCCGTCGATGCGGCTCGCCACCGCCCCGGCCTCCCAGCACAGGAGCGCCCCCGCCGCCACGTCCCATGGCTTCAGGTTGAACTCGAAGTACCCGTCGTACCGGCCCGACGCGATGTAGGCCATGTCCAGCGCCGCGCTCCCCAGCCGCCGGATGCCCTGCGCCACGCCCAGGAACCGGGCGATGAGCCCCGCCGGACCCTCGGGGTGCTCGCGCACGTCGTAGGGGAAGCCGGTGCACAGCAGCGCCCGGTCGAGCCGCTCGATGCCGCTCGGACGGATTGGGCGGCCATTGAGCGTGGCGCCGCGGCCCCGGACGGCGCTGAACAGCTCGTCGCGCATCGGGTCGTACACCACGCCGACCTCGATCCCGCCCTGCCCCTCCACGGCGACCGTCACCGAGAAGTGCGGAAGCGTGTGCGCGTAGTTGGTGGTCCCGTCGAGCGGGTCGATGATCCACCGGTAGGTCGAGCCGGCGCTGGCTCCGCTCTCCTCGGAGAGGATCGCGTGGTCCGGGTGGCGCGCGCGGAGCCACTCCAGCAGCACCTTCTCGCTCGCCCGGTCGGCATCGGTGACCAGGTCGATGCCGCCCTTGAAGTCGATGGTGCGCGGCTGGTGGAAGCCATCGGCAAGCACCCGGCCGGCGCGCCGGGCGCCCTCCACCGCGGTCTCGAGCAGCATGTCCAGCGAGACGGTCACTGGCCGTCCTTGAGCAGCGCGTCCACCTGCGCCCGGATGTCCTCGAGGTTCCCGTCGAAGCTCTCCTGCGTGTAGCGGACGTGCCCGTTGCGGTCCACCACCCAGGTGGTCGGCATCTGCTTGAGCTTCAGCTTGTCCTCGAGCACGAAGCCTCCCGGGTCGAGCAGCACCGGAAGGTCGACCCGGGCCGCGGCGAGGAAGGAGGGGATCTGCGCCCGGTCCTCGTCCACGCTGACCGCGTACACCCGCACCCCACGCTTGGCGTAATCCCGCCGCAGCGCCTGGAGCTGGGGAAGCGAGCGCACGCAAGGCGCGCACCAGGTCGCCCACGCGTCGATGACCACCACCTGACCACGGTCGGAGGAGAAGGAGTGCTTGCCCGGCCCGGGGTAGTTGCCGAGCGTGATGTCGCTGACCGAGGCCCCCGCCGGCGAGGGCTGCGCCGCGAGCCCCTGGGTCTTCGCACCCGAGGGCGCAGGCGGCGTCCCCGCGCAGCCCACCAGCACCAGCAGCATGACCGCCGGCCGTCTCACCGGTGCCCTTTCCGGAGCTCGGCGAGCAGAGTGGCGTGGAAGCCTCCGAAGCTCCCGTTGCTCATGCCGAGGATGACGTCGCCGCTGCGGGCCTCGGCCGCGACGCGCGCCACCAGGGTCGGCACGTCGCCGGCGGCGTCCGCCTCGAGCCCGTGCGCTCGCAGGTCCGCCACCAGGCGAGGGATGTCGAGCTCCTCGCCCTCGGGCACCTGGTCGTGCTTCTCGGGCGTCTTGAGGCTCACCCGCGCCGCGCCGGCGAAGGCATCGGCGTACGCCGTCTGATGGAGCTTCCGGCGGCTGGTGTTGCTCCGCGGCTCGAACACCGCCCACAGCCGCCGGTCCGGCCAGCGGGCCCGGAGCGCGTGGATGGTTTCCCGGACCGCCGTCGGATGATGGGCGAAGTCGTCCACCACCAGGACGCCGTTCACCTCGCCCCGCACCTCCTGCCTCCGCTTCACCCCGAGGAACGAGGCACAGCCCGCGGCGAAGGCATCGAAGCTCACTCCCAGCGGGGAGAGGGCCGCCCAGGCCCCCAGCGCATTCTCCACGTTGTGGAGCCCCGGAACCGCGAGGTGCACCGATCCGACGCGCCGCGCGCGGTCCACCAGGGTGAAGCGCACGCCGTCGGAATGGTGGGTCACGTCCCGGGCCTGGACGTCCGCCGGGTGCTCGGGATTCACCGCGTAGGTCACCACCCGTGCCCGGCTGGCCCGGGCCAGTGCCACCGCCGCTGGCCAGGCCGCGCTCACCGCGATGCGTCCGTCGGGCGGGACCAGGGCCACGAAGCGCTGGAAGGCGGAGGCGTAGTGCGCCTCGTCCCGGTAGATGTCCGCGTGATCCAGCTCCATGCTGGTGAAGATGGCGGTGCGCGGCTGGTAGTGCAGGAACTTGGGGCCCTTGTCGAAGTAGGCGGTGTCGTACTCGTCACCTTCCACCACGACGTGAGGACCCTTTCCGACGCGAAAGTTGCTGCCCGCGTTGCCGGTCACGCCGCCGACGAGGAACGACGGGTCGACCCCCGCGGTGACGAGCAGGTGGGCGGTCAGCGCCGAGGTCGTGGTCTTCCCGTGCGTCCCCACCACCACCACCGGGTGCCGGCCGCGAAGGAAGAGCGCGCCGAACGCCGCCGGGAAGCTCATCGCCGCGAGCCCTCGCTCGCGCACGGCGGTTGCCTCGGGGTTGACCCGGCGGATGACGTTGCCCACCACCACCAGGTCGGGCTTCGCCCGGTCCAGGTTCCCGGGCGCGTAGGGGGTCATCACCTCGATGCCCCAGGCGGCGAGCATGTCGCTCATCGGCGGGTAGACGTTCTGGTCGCTCCCGGTGACGACGTGGCCCACCGCCTTGAGCATCCCGGCGAAGCTCCCCATGCCGGTCCCGGCGACGCCGAGGAGGTGGACGCGCCGGGCCTGCTCGGGGCGGACGTCCTGGAGGATGTTGCCGTGGTCGGAGGTCGAGGCTGGCCGGGTGATGTCGCGCTCCTGTTGCGTGTGCTTCTAGCACGCGAGGGTCAGGGGCCGTACGGCGCGTGCTCGACGCTCCGCCGCGCTACAGTCACTCGCTCCCGGGAGGCATCGCCTGGTGCGGAGTGCGACGCTCGGAGATCTCGAGCAGGCCGTGGTCAGGGTCTTCGGTGTGCTGGTGTGCGCGGCGATCGTGCTCCCCACCTTGCCGCGGCTCGGACCGCTCGGTGGCGCGCTCGCCGTTCTGCTCGGCGCGGCCACCGCGTGGCGGATCTGGCGCTGGGTGCCGGAGTCGGTGTCCGGAGGCTTCCGGCGCCGTCCGGTGCTTGCCGTTCTCTGGGCAATCGCCGCCCTCCTCTCCCTGGTCCAGGTCGGGCGGCTGGCGGCCTTCACCGCCGACCCGGACCGGCGCTGGGGCTCGGCGGTGCCCGATCCGGCGGCGGCGAACCACGCCTGCCTCTCCGCGTACTTCGTGGCCGCGGAGCTCTCTCGCCGCAACGTGGTCAACCTCTACGACGAGCGCTACTACCCGGCCTTCGCGGGGGATGCGGCGCGGCTGCTCGCCCCGGCGTCCGTCCAGGGGCTGGCCAGCTGGATCGACGACCCATTCGAGTACCCGCCCCCCTTCCTCCTGTTTCCGCGCGCGGCGCTGCTGGTGAGCAACGACTTCCCTGCCCTTCGCGCTGGGTGGTTCGTCCTGCAGGCGCTGGCCCTGGTCCTGGTCGCGGCGTGGCTCGCCCGGTGGGTGGGCGGACGGGACGGTCAGCTGGCGCTCCTGCTAATCCCGGGGCTGCTCGCCTCGCTGCCCACGCTGCTGGGCCTGCAGTTCGGGCAGTTCCACGTGGCGACGCTCGTGCTCTCGGTCGCGGCCCTGATCTGCTTCGAGGAGAGGAGGACCGGAACCGGCGCCGCGCTCCTGGCGGTGGCCACCGTGTCCAAGCTCTTTCCCGCCTTCCTTCTGGTGTTCCTCCTCGCCCGGCGGCGATGGCGCGAGGTGGCGTGGACCCTCGGGGCGTGCGGGCTGTTCGCGCTGGTGGGTCTCGGGGTCCTCGGGTGGAGCCCGTTCGAGGCCTTCCTCACCTACCAGCTGCCTCGCATCAGCACCGGCGAGGCGTTCGCCTTCTACGAGAAGGCGCCGGAGTTCATCATCTCGCGGAACTTCGGCATCCCCGGACTGACCACCAAGCTCCACCTCCTCGGCGTTCCTGGAATGACGCGCGGACTCGGGAGCGTGCTCGGGTGGATCTACACGCTCGGGTTGCTGGCCGTCGCGTGGGTGGGCGGTCTCCGGCCAGCCAGCCGGCTCGGCGATGCGCGCATCTGGCTGGGCCTGCTGTCGCTCGCCGCGCTGCGGAGCCCACTCGCGCCTTCGGCGTACGTGACGATCTCCATGCTCTGGCTCCTCACCCTGCTCGCCGGCGAGGTGCGCGGACGGCCGGCCCGGGTGGTGGCCTTCGTCGCGGCCTGGGTGGCGATCATGGGTCCGCCACCCCTCGAGGGGCCTCCCGAGTTCGTCGTCGGCTTTCTCGGGCAGGCGGTCGGGATCGCGGTGTGCCTCTGGGCAGTGACCGGTCCGCGCCCGAGAGCGAAGGCGATGCAGGCGCCGGCGGTGGTGTCCGCCGGCTGAACAGTCACTTGCCCTGAGCTGGGGGCTGGTCCGGCAGCGGGGGAACCGACGACTCGGGCACGCAGGAGGTCACTGCGTACTCGGCGGCCTTGCAGACGTAGGTCTCGCTCTTGCCGCACCCCGTCGCCCGGTAGCGGGAGCTGCCGAGCTCCTCCACCTTCACCTGGTCCGCCGGGCAGCTCGCGCTCTTCGCCAGGGTGTCGCGCGCCGCAGTGTTGAGCACGCCCGCCGCGCAGGCCGTGAGACCGAGCGCGCCGGCGAGGACGGCGGAGAGGAGAAGGGGAGACACGGCACGCTTCGCGGCTCCGGGCATCGGAGGCTCCTGGGCAAGGCGAGAGGCCTCCGGTTTAGCGCAGCCCGAGCGCCTGCAACACCGCATCGTGGAAGGCGGGGCGAAACTCCTGGACGCGCATGTTGTCTCGCCCCAGCGCCGTGCGGTTGGTGAGCAGCGCGATGCTCAGCCCGCGGGGACGGTCCACCCAGAGGCTGGTGCCGGTGTAGCCCAGGTGGCCGAACCCGCCCGGCGGCCTCCGGCCGAGGAGACGCCCCGCCGCGCTGGACTCGCCCGACGGCGTGTCGAACCCGAGCCCGCGGCTGCCGCCCGGCGTGGGAGTCACCGCCCGTTCCCACAGCGCGGCCGGGGCCAGGCGCCCCGCCCCGCCCAGCTCCTCGAGGATTCGCTGTCCGAAGCGGGCGACCTCGGTGGCGGTGCCGAAGAGTCCAGCGTGCCCGGAGACTCCGTCCATCACCCAGGCGTTGTCGTCGTCCACCTCCCCGGGGGGAGACGGCTCGCTGGCGAGCGACTCCCAGCGGTTCTCCTGGCCCGGCGCCGGCGGACGGGGCCGCAGCGAGCCGGTGAGCGGCAGTCCGTCCCATCGTCCACCGCAGGGGTCCCGGTCGTCGTGTCCACGGGTGGAGAGCCGGTGGAAGTGGGTCGCAACGCCGAGCTTCCCGGACATCCGCGCATGCACGGCGTCGAGCGGCGCGCCGGCGGCCTCGGCCAGCATCTCGCCCGCCAGCAGGAAGCCGATGTCGCTGTAGAGCGTGCGCGTGCCCGGCGGAGCGTCCAGCGGTGAGCGGGCGGCCGCGTCCCTGACCTCGCTGCGCACGCTCAGCCGGGTCGCCGGGAGGCAGTCGGCGCGGCGCAGCTCGGGCACGGTGTGCAGCACCACCGCGAAGAAGGGCTGCCAGGCCGGAAGCCCGGAGCGGTGCGCCAGGAGATCACCCAGCGTCGCCCCGTTCTTCGCCAGCGGGCTTCCGTCGATCCATCGCGACACGGGCGTGGACGGGCCCACCTTTCCCTCGGCCCACAGCCCGACGAAGGCCGTGGCGGTGCAGAGGATCTTCGTGAGCGAGGCGAGATCGAACGGCGTCTCCTCCGTGGCGCCCACCGCGGCCCGGCCGACCTCGCGGCCCTCGTGGAACACCGAGGCCTGGGCCGCGGGAAACACGCCCTCACGGACTCCCGCCTCGAGCAACCCGCGGAGCGGAGCGTTCACCAGCCGGTCCCGGGCAAGCTGGGTGATGGAGGCGCTCCGCGGCGAGTGCACGAACGCGCCTGTCCCTCCGGCCAGGAGCAGTCGTACACCGCGTTCTTGCCGCAGCCGTCCGCCTGGTACCCGCCGCCGGTGAGCGCCTTCACCTGGACCTTCTCCTCGGCGCACTTCGCGTCGGCGGACATGCTGCGGCGGACGGTGGGCTCGAAGCCCCGACAGCCGGCGGTCGCGACGGCCAAGAGCCCGAGCAGGAGGAGCTGGGCGGTTGGCGAGCGCCTCACGCCGTGGCGGCCTCGAGCGGCTGGAGCGTTCCCTGGTGCGCGTCGAGCAGGTGCCGCGCGCCGAGCGCCACCGGCGCGTTCACGTCCCCGTGCCCGATGGGCAGGTCGGTGATGCACGGCAGGCCCACCTCGTCCGCCAGGGCGGCCACCACCTCGCGGCAAGTGTGTGGCTCGTAGCGCCGGTCGATGGGCTCGCACTCCAGGAACTGTCCGAAGGCGATGCCGGCGATGCGCGAGAAGACCCCCGCGTTGCGGAGGTGGGTCCAGACGCGGTCGATGCGGTATGGCTGCTCGCCCACCTCCTCGAGGAGGAGGATGGCCCCGTTCATCTCCGGGAGCCACCGCGTCCCGAGCAGCGTGGCGACGACGGTCAGGTCCCCGCCGAGCAGCGGTCCCTCGACCACGCCCGGCACCCGCGGCTTGCCCTGGAGCGGGTCGGGGACGCGGCCCTCGAGCAGGGCGAACAACCGGTCGGAGACCCAGGGCGGCTGGTCCGCCAGCTGGGTGACGACCGGCCCGTGGATGGAGATCCGTCCGGTGGCCTGGAGCGCGCAGTGGAGGGCCACGTTGTCCGAGAAGCCCACCAGGGGCTTGGGCGGGAGTCGGCCGAAGTCGATGCGGGGGAGGAGCCGCGCGGCCCCCGAGCCACCCCGCGCGCAGACCACCGCGCGGTTGCCGGGGTCGGAGAACGCGTCGACCAGCGCCGCGGTGCGCACGTCGTCGCTGCCGGCGAGGTACCAGCGCTTCTCGAACAGGCTGGGCGACGGAGCGAGCTCGTATCGCTCGGCGAGCCGGGCCATGCCGCGATCGAAGCGCTCGCGATCGAAGGGAGAGGACGGGGCAACCACTGCAACGCGGTCCCCCGGTCGCAGACGCGGAGAGCGCACCATTGAACGAGAGCGTACCACGCGGCCGCGACGTCGAGCGGCGGCGGGTCCACGCGCCTGCCTGCCTGGGTGAGGTGTGGTGCGGGCGTGAGTGCGATAAGTCACTCGCCGGAAGAGGGTCTCGGTGGCCGGACGACTCATGCCCGCCGTGTTCCTGGGACACGGCAGCCCGATGAACGCGCTGGAGCGGAACCGCTTCTCGACCGCCTGGGCCGACTTTGGCGCAAGTGTGCCCCGACCGCGCGCCATCCTCGCCGTCTCCGCGCACTGGTACGTGAACGTCACCGCGGTCACCGCCATGCCGCGGCCTCGGACCATCCACGACTTTTACGGGTTCCCGCGCGAGCTGTTCGAGGTGCAGTACCCCGCCCCGGGAAGCCCGGACCTGGCGGAGGAGGTGGCGGACGTGGTGAAGCCCGCCCACGTCGGCCTCGACCGTGACAGCTGGGGCATCGACCACGGCACCTGGTCGGTCCTGGTTCATGCCTTCCCTCGCGCGGACGTTCCCGTGGTGCAGCTCTCGATCGACGCGCGGCGCGACCTGGATTTCCACCTCGAGCTCGGCGCGCGACTGGCCCCGCTGCGGGAGCGCGGCGTGCTCGTGCTGGGGAGCGGCAACGTGGTACACAACCTGCGGTTGCTCGACTGGTCCACTCCGGATGCCGCCTTCGACTGGACGCGCCGCTTCGACGAGGCCGCGCGCCAGGTTCTCACCACCAGCCCGGCGGACATGCCGCGGCTCCGGAGCCATCCGGATTACCCGCGCAGCGTCCCCACGCCCGAGCACTTCCTCCCGCTGCTCTACGTCGCCGGTCTGGCCAGCGCGGCTCGCCGGCCGCTGCAGGTCCTGGTGGAGGGCTACGCGTACGGCTCGCTGTCCATGGCGGCGTACACGCTCGACGCCAGCATTCCGCCGAGCCGGAGCGGGAGCCCGTTCCCCGGCAGCATCCCGGACCCATCGGAGATGCCGCCCGAGGACACGAATCTCTGACCATCCGATGCGAATTCAGCCCGTCAGCGACCTCCACCTCGAGTTCGACGAGGACCACGGCAAGCGCTTCGCCCAGGAGCTCCCGGTGCTCGGGGATGTCCTGGTGCTCGCCGGCGACATCCTCCCGATCCGCCGCGAGCCCCACGTCCTCGAGATGCTGGGCTGGTTCTGCTTCCGGTTTCCTCGCGTGGTCTACGTGCCGGGCAACCACGAGTACTACAAGACCTCCCCCGCGGCAGGGTCGGCCCTGCTCGCCTCCTGCGCCCGGGAGTTCCCCAATCTGGAGCTGCTCGATGGCGCGGTGACGGAGATCGACGGGACGCGGTTCGTCGGCACGACGCTCTGGTTTCCCCCCACGCCGGACGAGGAGGGCTACCGCCGCTTCCTTCTCGACTTCACGCTGATCTCGGAGTTCGTTCCATGGGTGCACGAGACGCACGCCAGGCACCTGGCCTTCCTGGAGCAGACCGTGCGCCCCGGTGACGTGGTGGTCACCCACTTCGTCCCCCACCCGAGGAGCATCGCGCCGCAGTACCAAGGCTCGCCCCTCAACCGCTTTTTCGTCGCCGAGGACGCGACCCCGCTGGTAGAGCGCCGCGGTGCCCGGCTCTGGATCCACGGCCACACCCACACCAGCTTCGACTACCGCGTGGGCGACACGCGGGTGGTCTGCAATCCACGCGGGTACCCGGGCGAGCCGGGCACGTCGATGAACCCCGAGCTGGTCATCGAGGTCTGAAGCGCAGCGCGCTCCACACCTCGTCGATGGCGATCTGCCGCACCGGCTGGGCGCCGCGCTTCTGTAGCTCCTTCGCCAGGATGTCGCGGTTCAGGTCCGTCCCCAGCTGTCCCGCCTTGGGGTAGGCGGCCCAGGCGATGCGATCGGCGCGCGCCGCATCGATCATCGGTGTGGCCAGCCGGTCCAGGTCGGCCGTCTTCGTCACGAAGACCAGGACGTCCTTCACGTTGGCGAGCGAGGTGACGTCGACATCGTCCAGATCCACGTCCTTCGGCTTGCCCAGCACCCGGAGCTTCGTCCCTGCCTTGAGGTTCAGCTTCTTCGCCAGGCTCATCTGGGGCCACCTCGCCGTCACCCGGACCCTGCCACAGGGCTCCGGACGTCGTCTTCAGTTCGTTTGACATCTCGGGTGCGCTCTTCTACGGACGCCGGTTCCGCGGATGCGGAGGGGCGCGTGACCACTGGTGGTCCCCGAGGACCGGGTCGGTGGAGCGGGGCCGGGCGCCTCGTCTTGCTGCCATGCCTCCTCGCGGCCGGGCTCACCGGCTCACCGGTGCTCGGACAGGCGGCTCCGCCGGGGCCCCACGAGGACATCGCGTTCGACGTGATGAACGTGCTCGCCCACCACGGGCTGCACGACCTCGAGGACGAATGGTGGAACGCGTACGGGCAGACGACCTACATCTCGAGCTGGAAGCTTCCCTTCACCGCGCCGTACACGAACCTCAACGGGAGCCCGAACTCGCTCATCCCGGAGCGGGAGCGGAGCTTCACCTGGAGCGCCACGCTGTTCCTCGGCGCGAAGCTCTGGGCGGGCGGGGAGGCGTACTTCGTCCCCGAGGTCATCGCCTTACGGCCCCTGTCCAATCTCCACGGACTCTCCGGGACGATCCAGAACTTCGAGCTGCAGAAGGGCGGCTCCGAGACGCCTCAGCTCTACCGGGCACGGCTCTACCTCCGGCAGACCATCGGGTTCGGGGGGGCACCGCTGAAGCTCGACTCGCAGCCCATGCAGCTCGGGGCCACGGTGGACAGCCGCCGTCTGGTCATCTGGGCGGGGAACTTCAGCGTCCTGGACGTCATCGACAAGAACGGAGTGACCGGCGATCCGCGCCAGACGTTCTTCAACATGGCCTTCATGACCCACGGCGCGTTCGACTTCATGGCCGACGCCCGGGGGTACACCTACGGCGCGGCGGTGGAGCTGTACTGGGACGACTGGGCCGTGCGCTTCGTACACGCGGCGCCGCCGCAGAATCCCAACCAGCTGGAGATCGATTTCCGCTTCTGGAAGTACTTCGGCGACCAGCTGGAGATCGAGCACCGCCACACGCTCTTCGGACTGCCGGGAGCGGTGCGGCTGCTGGGGTACCGGAACCGGGTATTCAGCGGCTCGTTCGACGATGCGGTCGCTGCGTTCGAGGCGGACCCGGCCAGGAACGCCGCCGCGTGCACCGACTTCAATTACGGGTCGACCAATGCGACCGCGCCGGATCTGTGCTGGGTCCGCAAGGACAACGTGAAGCTGGGCATCGGGATCGCCCTCGAGCAGTTCGTCGCCAGGGACATCGGCCTCTTCCTGAGGGTGATGTACGCGGACGGGCAATCGGAGGTGGTGGCCTTCAACGCGCCGGACCGGTCACTCTCGCTCGGCGCGGTGGCCAGAGGCGGGCTCTGGGACCGGCCCTTCGACGTGACGGGGATCGGGCTCGGGCTGAGCTGGATCTCCGCGAGCCATGCCCGGTACCTCGCGCTGGGAGGCGTCGACGGGTTCATCGGCGATGGTGCACTCCGTCAGGCCACCGAGGGCGTGTTCGAGGTCTTCTACAGCTTCAATCTGTTCAAGGCGATCTGGCTCGCCGGCGACGTGCAGCTGATCTGGAACCCTGCGAACAACGCCGACCGCGGCGGTCCGGTGCTGGTTCTCGGAGCGAAGGTCCATGCGGAGTTCTAGGACATCCGGGGCCTGGCTCCTCACCGGAGTGCTCTGCGCCGCGGGAGCGATGGCACAGGTCCCGGTGGAGGGCTTCAACGCCGAGCGCTTCGCTCCCTCGGCGCCGGGCGCTGGCTGGTTCGTGATGGACAGCCTGGACATGCACGGCGACCTCGGCGGCGCGCTGTCGTTCGCGGCGCGGTACGCGCGGGACCCGCTGCGTGTCCGGGCTGCGGACGGACGGACGACGGCCATCGTGACCGACTCGGCCTACGGGCAGATCGCCGGAGCCGTGACCTGGCGATCGTGGCGCTTCAGCGTCGCCTTCGACATGCCGCTCGCGGTGAAGGGAAGGACGGCGACCCTCGACGGGTACCGGTTCACCGGGCCCGACGTGGACCTCGGCTCCCATCCCGACACGGTCTCCGACGTCCAGCTGGGGGTGGAGACACGACTGCTCGGTGACCACGCCGGAGCGTTCCGGCTCGGGCTCGGCGCGCAGCTGTGGATCCCCAGCGGGAAGACGGAGGAGTACGTCACCGACGGGACGTACCGGGGAATGGTACGCGTGCTGTTCGCGGGGGACGTGCGCTGGTTCGCCTACGCCGGGCAGGTGGGCGTGCACATCCGCCCCCGCGACGACGGTGGGGTGCCGGGAGCGCCTCGCGGGAGCGAGCTGCTGTTCGGCGCCGCGGCTGGCGCGAAGCTCCTCGTCACCGAGACGTCGCGCGTCGTGGTGGGCCCGGAGGTGTACGGTGCCACCGCGTTCGACGGTTTCTTCAAGTCCGAGACGACGAGCGCCGAGGCGCTGCTCTCGGCGCGGTACGAGGGAACCCGGAGCACCGGAGCCCAGCTCCGCATCAAGCTCGGAGCTGGCCTGGGTCTCGGCTCACAGTTCGGGACCCCGTCGTGGCGCGTGCTCTTCGCCATCGAGATGTTCACCCACAACGCCCCGTGACCGCACCGAAGGTGTTTGACACCTTCGTGTCAAGTGGACACGACATCGAAGGTGTCTGGCACTTTCATGTCGTGTGGACTTGACGCGAACGGGAGCTTCATCGGTCGAGCACGGTCTCGAGTCGACGGCGTCCGCCCGGCGTGCAGTACGGGAGCAGCAGCGCCATCGCCGCGCGCAGGTGAAGCTCGAGGCGATCGGCCGGGTCCGCGTCGGGCGCGGCGAGAATGGCCGACGGGAGCCAGAAGAAGATCTGGGTGAAGAGCTGCATGCGGAGCTCCGGCAGCCGCCGCTTCACCCGCTCGCCGTCGAGCAGCCCGCCGGAGACCAGCTTCCCGAGGATCCGCTCGGTCCGCAGATCCCGCGCGCGCTGCATCTCCACGTGGACCGGGCGGAGCTCGGGGAAGGCTACCAGCAGCCCCACCACCTCCCGGAAGAACCACCGGTTCTCCAGGTCCCGCCGCATGACCCCCCGGACGAGCGCGACCACGTCCTCGAACCCCTCCCCCGCTGGCAGCGCCTCCGCGAGCGCGTTGTTCCGGGCGTGGGTGTCGGCCATCAGCGCCGTGACCAGCGCCTCCTTCGTCGGGTAGTGGTACGAGACGTTCCCCGGGCTGAGGCCGAGATCCCGAGCAATCTCGCGGACTCCGACCGCCGCCACCCCCCGCTCGTTGAAGGCCTTCCGGGCGTGCTCCAGGATGCGCCCCGCCGTGCCCCCCGGCTGTCCAGAATTAGTACGTTGACCTAGGTTTATCACCCGTGCATAGTACATCGTACTAACCGGGAGATCACCATGAATGAGCGGACCTTCGAGAACCCTCAGACGCGGGAGCGGGCCACGCTGGTGGAGTCGGCCCTCCAGAACGGCGGGAAGCGGTCGGTCCTCGACATCGAGGTCGGCGTCGGCGGCGGCGTGATGGGCCACTTTCACGACCTGCACCAGGAGCAGATCGAGGTGCTCGCCGGGGTGATCGAGGTGACCATCGATGGCGTCACCCGGCAGGTCCGGGCCGGCGAACGCGCCGTCATCGAGCCCGGGCAGGCGCACACCTGGCGGAACGGCTCGACGACGGATCCGATGCGGTTCCGCGGCACGTTCGTCCCTGGCCATCCGGGATTCGAGGCGGCGATCCAGGTTCTCTTCGGCCTCGCTCGGGACGGTCAGACGAGGTCGAACGGGTTCCCCAAGCGGCTCGACGATCTCGCCTTGCTCGTGAAATGGAACCGGGGCCTCCCCTCGGGGCCGTTGCGGCTGCTCGCCCCGGTCTTCGGGTGGCTCGCCCGCCGCGCCGAGGCCCGGGGACGCGCCGCGGAGCTGCTGCGACGGTACGGCGCCGAGGAGCTCGTCGCGCCCTCGATCTCATCATCCGCCGCCACGCGCCCGGCTACCGCGGCAAGGGCCTAGATGCTGCACCCTCTCGGCTCGGCGCACTTTCCCTCCGGCTCGCAAAGGTTGGAGTAGCACTCGAATCTCGTCGTGCAGCGCGCGCCGCCGAATTTGCGAGGCACGCACGCGCTCGGCCCGGCATCGGTCACGCAGTAGAGCTCGGCGGGACAGGCCGCGAGGCCGACGCCCGCGTCACAGGGCGTGGGGTCGGGCGACGGCAGGCTCGGGGCGACGTTCGCACACGGGTCGGAGCAGGCAGTCGAGACTGCCGCGGCAAGACATGCCGCTGCGAGGAACACCGCGTGCAGCCCGCGAGAGCCCATGCGGTCACCAGATGATCGGCCGGGAGCTCGTGCAACTTCGCTGCGCGCTGGGGTGAAGCGAGGTCGACACCACCCCGAAGAGGGATTCCTAGCCCCAAGGCGCAATGTGAGGGTGCACACGCCTGACGGGTGTGCGGGGTCTTCCGACGGCCGATGCGGTAAAGGAACCCGATGCTTCCACACCCGCTCGAGAACCCGACGGTGAAGGCCGCCATCGAGGCCTTCCAGAACGGCGACCACAAGGCCTGGTCCGCCCTGTTCGAGCACGACGCCGAGCTGTTCGACGACGGCAGCCCGCGCAGCCTGGAGAAGTTCACCCGCGACGCGCTCGGGCACGAGCGCTTCACCTCCTTCGACCGGGTGAGCCCCGACGGTCTGGAGGTCGTGGGGAAGTTCCACTCGGAGCAGTGGGGCGACTTCAAGACCTACTTCCGGTTCCAGGTCGGTCCGGACGGGAAGATCCACCGGCTGGACATCGGGCAGGTGGACTGAGCATCGCCCGGTGCACACCGCGATGGTCATCGGGGTCGGGCTGGTCCTGCTGGGAGGCTGTCTCCTCGCCGGCAGGCTTCTCGGCGGACCCGCGGCGCTCCCGACGGCGGCGCTGGTCTTCCTCCCGCTGTGGTTCATCGGCGCCGGGGTGAACATGGCCATCGGCGTCCGGAAGGCCGGCTACACCGTCGCGGAGGAGGCGCCGGTGTTCCTGCTGGTCTTCGCCATTCCGGCCCTGGTCGCTCTCCTCCTGCGCTGGCGCCTGCACTGAAGGAACCGAGCGCGCATGTCCGTCAGTCCATCCGCGCTGGAGGACCGAGGCACCGGACTCGGTGCCGGTCACCGCGAGCCCACCGGGCGGCAGATCGCGCTCCTCACCACGCTGGCGATGGTCTGCTTCGCCGGAAACTCGCTCCTCTGCCGCCTGGCGCTGCGAGGCGGCGCGATCGACGCCTCGAGCTTCACCGCGGTCCGCCTCGGGTCCGCGGCCCTGGTGATGGTGGTCCTGGCACGGCTCGGCGGGCAGGGGCGAGCGCACGGCGGAAGCTGGATCTCCGCCGCGGTGCTCTTCGGCTACGCCATCGCCTTCTCTCTCGCCTACGTCCAGATCGGCGCCGGGCTCGGCGCGCTCCTCCTCTTCGGCGCGGTGCAGCTGACGATGATCGGCTGGGGGCTGGTGAGGGGTGAGCGCCCGGGCACCGCCGAGTGGTCCGGCCTCGCGCTGGCCCTGGTGGGTCTCCTCCTCCTCACCAATCCCTCGGTCTCCGGCTCGCCGCCGGGCGGCATGGCGCTGATGCTCCTCGCCGGCCTGGGATGGGGAATCTATTCCCTCCGCGGGCGCCGGGCTGCCGACCCGCTGCAGACCACGGCCTCGAACTTTGCCCGCACCGTTCCCCTGGTGCTGGTGATGGTCACGGTCAGCTTCCTCGTCGAGCGCCCTCACCTCTCGACGACCGGCGTCGTGGCGGGCGTCACCTCGGGGGCCGTGACCTCGGGCATCGGGTACGTGATCTGGTACCGCGCCCTGTCGAAGCTGAGCTCACTCCAGGCGGCGACGGTGCAGCTGACCGTCCCGGTGATCGCCGCGCTGGGTGGGGTGGCGTTCCTCGGCGAGCGGATCACCCTCCGGCTCCTGGGGGCCGGCGTGCTGGTCCTCGGTGGGATCGCGGTGGTGATCCTCGGCCGCGGCCGCTGATCGGCCTTACCGCACCAGGCGACGCACGACCTCGTCGACCGCGGCACGCATCGCCGCCGGCGACTCCGCGCGGAACCGCTGCCCGTGGCCGGGGAGCACCCACTGGAACCGGAGCTCGCGGAGCCGTTCCAGAGAGCGGAGCTGCTCGGGCCACGAGTACCAGCAGACCCCCTGGCCCATGTCGAGCCGGTGGTCGTCCTCGTCCCACCACAGGTGGTCGCCGGTGAAGAGGAACTTCTCCCGGTACAGGAGCGCGATCGAGCCCCGGGTGTGACCGGGCACGGGGATGACGGTGAGATCGTCGTCGAGGGCCACGGGCTCCGTTCCGGTGATCCGCCGCTCGATGGGCAACGCGCCCACGTCGGCGGCATGCATGACCCGCTCGCACCGGAAGCGGCGCGCGAAGGCGGCGTGGTCGGCGACGTCGTCCCGGTGGGAGAGGACCATCGTCCGGACCCCACCCAGCCCCTCGATCCGCTCGAGCAGCGGCCGCGAGGCACGGGGGGAGTCGACCAGCACGTTCCCCGCCGGTCGCACGATCAGATACGAGGACGCGCCGTACGACGCCTCCGAGTGCCACCCGCAGGAGAAGACGTCGTCCTCCAGAAGCTCGGGGAAGGCCCTGAGCGCGGCGCCGAGCGGCCGCTTGGGCGAGGTGCCGATGCTCGCCGTGGGGCAGGCGACCAGGGCCATCAGCGCGCGCAGCTCGCGATCACCGGCCTCGGGCTGAGCGGTGACGTAAGACTGCCCGCGCCGGTGCGACCGACCGAACGTCTCCGGCGCGATCTCCCGACACGCGCCGCAGTCGATGCAGCTGTCGTCGACGAAGAAGCCGCCGGGAGCGTTCTCCGCGAGCCGGGCACTGAGGCGGGCCATGGGCGAATCTATGTCGCGCCAAGGAGCTCGCTGCACGGCCGCCCGCTTGCCCTGGCGCTCCTCGAGACCGATCGACCGGCGGACGCGATCACTCACGCCCGGGCCGCCGGCGCGGCGATGGGGCGCGAGTCCGCGCGCAGCCCGGAGCGGGCCCGTGACCTCGCCCGGGCGTGACGAGGTGCAACCAGAAGTCACGACCCCCCTCCGGCAGAGGCGAGGCTCCTCGGGCGGCGTACGTCCAGCGCTGGAGCAACTGTCACCCCGTCCACGGACCGGCGAGTATGACCGTGGCCGGGGTCGGGCGGGCGCCCCCCTTAATTGGACTGTCCGCCGGCATTGCCCGGGCCGCAACCCCCTCACGTGTGCTTGGCTAGCCAAGGCGGTTTCCGGACGGGAGGGTCGGCCGATGGGCCCAGCGACGGCGGTCGCGCGGTTCCGAGCCAGGAAGGAACGAGCGCTCTCGCGCCGCGCGCTCGCGATCGGGCTGTGGGCCATCCTGGTCGGTTCCGCGGTTCGCCCGTCCATCGCACGGGCGGACCAGCAGCAGCCGCCCGGGACGCCGGGAACTTCGCCGGCCGGTTCTGGCGCAGCGCCCTCCTCCTCGTCACCTTCCTCACCGCCGGCGTCCGCCCCGGCACCCTCCTCGACGGCCTCCTCCCCGGAAGGACAGACCCCGCCGGACGCTTCGGCACCGGCCGCATCTGCCGCGCAGCCCGCCGCCGCCACCTCGCCTCCGCCCGAGTCCGAGACCGAGCCGCCCCCGAAGCGCCCCGTGCCGGACTACCGCGGCCAGGAGCCACCGCCTCCCACCGCGGGTGAGGTGCTGATCTGGGTCCCCCGGGTGATCCTCATCCCGGTCTACCTGGTCACCGAGTACGTCATCCGCGTCCCCGTCGGGGCACTCTCCACCGCCGCGGAGAAAGGCGACTGGGGCCCCGCCGTCTTCAACTTCTTCGCCTTCGGCCCGGACCACAAGGGCGGCATCTTCCCCACCTTCTTCCTCAACTTTGGCTTCCGCCCCAGCATCGGCCTCCACTTCTTCTGGGACGACACCTTCGTCGCCAGAAACAAGGTGACCGCGGATCTCGCCTGGGGTGGCTCCAACTGGATCACCATCGGCCTCGGAGACCGGTACCGCTTCACCAACGAGAGCTCGATCGCCCTGGAGGGCCACTGGAACCGGCGGCCGGACAACCTCTACTTCGGGATCGGATCGCTCACGCCGGACACCTTCAAGTCGCGTTACGGCACAGACGTCGTCGGCGGCTCCCTGAGCTATCTCTACGCCGCGAAACAGGCACGGGTCGAGACCGGGGCCCGCCTCACCCGGACGGTGTTCCGCGAGTACTCCTGCTGCAGCGACCCGACACTCACCCAGCGCGTCGAACGCGGTGAGCTTCCGCCCCCGCCGGGATACCAGGAGAACACCACCGCCGCCGAGCTCTTCATCCGCGCGTCGCTGGACACCCGCTCGCCGGACATCAACCGGAGCGGGGTCCGGGTGGGCGTGGCCGCCGCCCCCTCGGTGGACACGACCCGCGGCTTCGACCGCTCGTGGATCCGCTACGGCGCCGGTGTCGAGGGGTCGTGGGACGTCACCGGGAAAGGCCGGGTGCTCAGCCTGGGAGTCCTGGCGGAGTTCGCCGACCCGCTGGGCAGCGAGCCCGTCCCCTTCTGGCAGCTGGTCACGGTGGGCGGCGCCGAGCCGTTCGTCGGCTTCCTCCGCGGACGGCTCCGGGACCGCAGCGCCCTCGGCGCACAGCTCTCCTGGCGCTGGCCGGTCTTCGCCTACCTCGACGGCGTCGCCGGGGTGAGCTTCGGGAACGTCTTCGATGCGCACCTGCGCAACTTCCGCTGGGACGCGCTCCGGCTCTCGGCCGAGCTGGGCGTCCGCACCGCGTCCATCCTCGGCGCGAGCAACTTCCAGTTCGTCGTCGGCATCGGCACCGAGCCCTTCAGTCAAGGACTGCGCCTGACCTCCTTCAGCCTCGCGTTCGGGGTGACCTATGCGCTCTAGGAAACACGAGCAGGCGCAGGCCAATCACCCAGGACAGAGAGGCGAGCCAGGCCGCGATGACGTCCGAGGGATAGTGGACTCCGAGGTACAGGCGCGAGGCGCTCACCGCGAGGACGAAGACCGCCGAGAGCGCGAGCACCGCCCACCGGAAGCGGGTTCGCCAGGCGAGGATCGTGACCACCGTGCCCAGTGCCATGGACGCCATCGCGTGTCCGCTGGGGAACCCGAACCACATCGCTCGCGTGGCCGAGTTCCAGAGCGCGGGCCGCTCCCGGCCATAGAAGGCCTTCGCGGCATCGTTCAGGATCCACGAACCCACCATCGCCAGCAGGACGAACAGGCTCAGGGCGATCCGCCGGCGAAAGAGGAGGTAGGAGAGCAGCGCGATGCTGATCGGCGTCACGCCGCCCCAGGTCCCGAGGTCGGTGATCCCGACCGCCACCCGGTCCCGCCCGGGAGTGGCGTAGGAGTGAATCCACCCGAGCACGGCCAGGTCCCATGGCGGCGGCTGGGGATGCACCACCCAGCGCGCCAGCAGCGCCAGGCCGCAGAGCGGAACCAGCACCCCAAGGAACAGCTCCACGAGTCCGCGACGGTGCCGGCGAAGGCGGTCCCGCACCGCTCTGGCCAGCCATCGCCTCCGGTGCTCGTCGTTCAGGGTCCGCGAATCGTCCACCGGCCGTTGATACCCCAGGGACGCGGTGCGGCGCTCGCCCCGGTCGCGGCGCTCGCCCTCGCCGGTCTCCTGGCCTGCGGCGGCGCCCGACCCTTCTCCACGAAGCCGGTGCTCTGGGAGGACGACGACCGGCGTCCGTTCCGGCCGAAGCCGGAGCAGTCCTTCGTTCCGCTGTACTGGGATGGCGCGGATCACATCCTCTTCCGCCCGCTCAGCCACGTGTGGCTCCTCGAGACCGGGCGGCCGGCGCGAAACGTCAACGCGCTCGACGAGGTCCCCGACTCGAGCTGGTTCGTCAATCGCCTAGGCCGGCAACCGATGACCCCCCAGGAGATCGCCCGCGGGCCGTGCACCGGACTCTCGCCGAGCGAGGACCACCCCTGGAAGGTGGTGGGAGTGAAGATCGACGGCGCCAACCCCGGCTTCCGGATCAAGACCTCGTCGGGGAAGGTCCACGTCCTCAAGTTCGACGCCGTCCAGCAGTGGGGCCGCGCCTCGACCGGCGACGTGGTGGGGAGCCGGCTGTACTTCGCCGCGGGCTTCCAGGGGCCCTGCAACCGCATCGTGCACGTGCGCACCGAGGAGCTGGAGCTGCCCACCGAGGAGATCAAGGACCCGGGCGGGAAGACCCTGACCCGGGAGCGGATCCTCGAGCTGATGGCGCACCTCCCCCGCGAGAAGGACGGCACCGTCCGCGCCCTGGCCAGCGAGTTCCTGCCCGGGAAGCCCCTCGGCCCGTGGCTCTACGACGGCACGCGGGGCGATGATCCCAACGACGTCGTGGACCACCAGGACCGGCGCGAGCTCCGCGGCTCCCGCCTCCTCGGCGCCTGGACCAACCACCACGACGCGCGCTCGCAAAACACGCTCGCGGTCTGGATCGAACAGCCCGACGGGCGTGGCCACGTCGAGCACTACCTCATCGACTGGGGAGACACCCTCGGGGGCCTGCTGGACTGGGACAGCGTCTCCCGGCGGGTGGGCTACACCTACTACATCGACTGGGGTGCCATGGGCGCGGACTTCATCACCTTCGGCGCCATCGAGCGCCCCTGGGAGCGCGCGAGCTTCGGTCCGGCGGGGCCGATCTGGGGCTACTTCGACGATCGCGAGTTCGTGCCGGAGGACTGGCACGTCGGCTATCCCAACACGGCATTCTCGGCGATGGAGGAGGCCGACGGAGCGTGGATGGCACGGATCATCTCTCATCTCGATGACGCCTCCCTGTCGGCCGTCATCGACGAGGCGCACCTCTATGACCCGCTGATCCGCGACGAGCTGGAACGCATCCTCCGCGGCCGGCGCGACCGGATCCTCCGCCGGTACCTGCTCCGGCTGTCCTCCCTCACCCGGCCGGAGGTGAAGGACGGGAGACGCCTCTGCGTGGAGGACCGGGCCGACGCCGTCGGCCTGGGTGCCGCGCCCGCACCCGTGGCGAAGCTCTACCTGTCGGCTGACTCGGCGGCGGCGCTGCCTGTCTCACCGCAGGGGCCCGCCGAGCTGTGCGTGACGGTTCCGGACCTCGGCGAGGGCCAGCGCGTGCTCGACCTCTCCACCGGGCGCGCCGGGCAGTTCCCCCTCCGGGTGCATCTGCTCGAAGGTGAGCCGCTCCGGGTCGTCGGCCTCGATCGGCCGGAGAACGATCAACCGCCGGGCTGAGACTGAGGCTGAGGCTCCCACAGCCTCCGGTCGAACCGCGCCGCGCTCAGCGCGGTCCACAGCTGCGCCGCGAAGCTCCGGATGAGCTCCAGGCAGAGCGCGTCGTCGTCCTCGATGTCCTCGGTCAGCTCGCGGTGAGGGAGCACCAGGGCCGTGGACTCGGAGGTCGCGAGGAGCTGGCCATCCGCGGCCACGCCGGCGACAGACTGCGCGAAGCCCAGCACCTCGCCAGGGCGAACGGTCCGCGTGGTGCCTTCGGGGGATATGAGCTCCAGCGAACCCTCGAGGAGAACGAGCACGTCCGCCGGCTGGTCCTCGCTCGCGACGATCGAGCCCGCCTCGTACTGCCGCGCCCGCGCCACCCGGGCCAGGCGGGCGATGGTTGCCATGCCGTCCATGCCGAGCCCGAGCGCATCGCGCAGGGTCAGCATCCTCGACACCAGGTCCAGGCGGACGGTGGGAGGTGGCCGGGGGGGCGGCGGTGCCACCGGCGCGAGGCGCCGGGCCTCCAAGAGCTTCAGCGCGAAGAGCCGGAGGACGGACCGGGCCACATGGCCGTGCTCCTCGAGGACGCCCATCAGCGCGTCTCGGTCCAGGACCAGGAGCACCGATCCTGCCTCGGCCACCAGATCGGCAGGCAGCACGGCGCCGCCGAGAACCGAGAGCGCGCCCACGCCCGGTTGACCCGCCGCTGAAACCAGATCGGGCAGGTCGAGCATCACGTGGAGTCGGCCGGCGAGCTGGACGTAGTGCGCCGAGGCGCGCTCTCCGGCGCGCGCCAGGACCGTCCGGGTAGGAATGACCTCCTCGCGGCCCGCGGCGGCCAGCAGCGTGAGGTCCTCGACCGACATCCGGTCGAACGGAGGAGACCGGCTCAACCGCAGCACCCGCTCGGCGAGGGTGGCGGAATCCAGCTCAGGCATGGACCACCTCGGGCCCGCGCTCGAGCTGCTCGATCGCACGATCGACGGTGGCGGCGGACTCGGCGTCGGCGCATCGCGGCCCCGCGCGCAGCCGCGTCACCACCCCGGTCCAGCCCTGCTCCCGCGCGAGGCAGGGGGTGAGCAGCCGCACCACCTCGCTGCGATGGTCGAGCAGCGCGGCCACGAAGCTCTCGGGCGTGGGAGAGGCCCCCAGCACGCTGGGGACGTAGGAGGGAACCAGGGCGGCCGGCTCGAGGAGGGCGAGCACCGGCTCCCGCCACCGCGCCGGGACGAGCTCCAGCAGCACCTCCTGCGCGGCATCGCGACGCCGCCGGTCCTCGGAGCGGACGCCCAGGTACACCTGCTCCAGCCCTTCGTCGGGGAACAAGAGATTCAGGACGCGGAACGCCCGCTCGGTTCCCCGCCGGGCCCGATCCCCCAGGAGGTCGAGGAGCAGCGTGCCCGCCGGCTCCGCCCCGTCACCCTGCGCGAGGCCGAGTCCGGTGCCCGCCTTCCGGAGCGCCCGGTTCCGGAACACCGACCGCAGCTCCAGATCGAGGGCCGTCTCGAGCGCTGCTCGATCGAGGGACAGACGGGGGTGGGTTCGCCGCAGCTGGCTCAGCGCACGGAGGGAGCGGAAGCGATCGAGACCTCCGCGGGGCTGGACCAGGCGCTTCAGCAGCACCTCCGCCGCGGACTCGGCGGGAAACCGGGCGATGGAGGGAGGGAGCTCCCGGGCAAGCGCGTACGGGGTGTCCGGAGAGAGCAGGAGCCGCTCCAGCTCGACCAGCGCCGGCCTTCCCATCGCAACCAGCGCATCGCTCGCCCCGGAGCGGAGCCGGGGCTCGACCAGCAGCTCCACCAGGTGAAAGACCAGCTCGGGGGGAGGGGCAGGGAGGGCCGGGGTTGCCCGGAGGAGCTCGCGGCGTGTTTCGACGTCTCCGGAGAGGAACAGCGTCTTGATGATCGGGACCAGGTCCTCGCGGGGAGCATTTCCCAGGCCCCAGGCGAGCGCGCGGCGCGCCTCCAGATCCGGACCGGCGGCGATGGCCTCGAGAGTCTTCCGGGCCTCCCCGTCCTTCTCGGAGGCGGAGAGGGCAATGAGCGCCGAGGCCCGGACCCGGGGACTCCTGTCCGCGAGGGCGGCTCGCAGCGCGTCGGGCGCGTGACCGGCCCTCGCCCAGAGCTCCACGGCGATCGCCCGGACCTGATCATCCGGGTGCCGGAGGAGGAAGGGCACCATGGCGTCCACGTCGGGTCGCCGGGCCGGGACGAGGTAGCGCAGCGCGGAGCGCACCACCAGCGGATCGGGGTGGTAGAGAATCAGCGAGGGCACCAGGCGCAGGCGCCCCGACGCGGCGAGGACGTCGAGCGCGGTGAGAACCTCACGCACGCTGGACGCGCCCAGCGCGGCGACCAGCACCTCCGCCGAGGCGAGGTCCAGCCCTCCGATGTCGGGAGTGGAGACCCGTCCCGCACCGAGCTCCCGCTGGAAGCGCTGGAGATAGCGGCGGCGGAGGATCCAGGTGGCCTGAACCCAGCCCAGGCCGACCACGGCGAGACCCACGGTCGTTGCCCCCATCTGCTGCTGCTGGGGCAAGAGAGGCAACGCCAGGAGAAAGAGGGAGGCCAGGGCCTGTCCCCCGCGCTGCCCGAGCGTGTCGATGGAGGGTTTCACCACGCGCCGCTCGGCCGGACCGATGGGGAGGTAGAGCAGCTCGGTTCCCACCCGGTACACCGACGGGCGGAGCCCTCCGTCGAGGGTCTTCAGGACCACTATCGCCAGCAGGCCCGCGCCCACCGCGTACCCGGAGGCTCCGGCCAGGACCACCACCGGAAGCAGGGCGAGGCTCCGGGTCACCCCGGTGTTCCGGAGCAGGAAGCCCACCAGCACCAGCTCCACCACCAGGGCGAGCACGCTCTGTCCCAGGTAGACGTTCGCGACCATGCGAGGAATGCGCTCGGGCGCCGTGTCGGCGGCGACCGCGGCCTTGAACAGGTAGTCGATGAGCGTGGCGCTGGCAGCCGTGAGGAGCGCCAGCACCGCCAGGAGCCGCAGGTAGGGGTCCCGCTTCACGTACCCGGGCATGGCCCGCGGAGCCATCACCTCCAGCTGGGCGACGTGACCCGCGCAGCTCGCCCGGGTCGCCAGCTGGGAAAGGGCGGCCGAGGCCAGGGTGACGCCGGCGGAGACGAGGAGAAGGTTTCTCGGGTCGGTGAAGCCCAGGGCCACTCGTGCCACGGCGTTCCCGGACACCGCGCCCAGGAGCCCACCGGCGGCGATGAAGCCGAACGTGCGCTTGGCCTCGTCGACGGAGAACGCCTCGTCGGCCACGAGCCAGAACTGAACGAAGATCAGCGAGGAGAACAGCGCCGTCCACACGTAGAAGCCGAGCACCGCCCCGCGCGCGGCCGCGAACGCCCAGAAGGCCAGGGTCACGGCGCACGCGCCGAGGAGGGTCAGGAGGAGAGCGACGCTGCTCCGTCCTCCCCAGAGCCTGCGCTGCAGCGGAGTCAGCACCAGCACCCCGGCGGTCACGCCCAGGTACAGCCAGGGGAGCCGGCTGACGGGTTGCTCGGTGAGGAACAGCCCGTCGCGGGCGGTCTCCAGCAGCGCGTGCGCGCCGACCAGGAGGAAGAGGAGCGCGGCAAAAGGGAGCGCACGGTGGATGGGGCTCCCCGGCGATCGAGGGGAGGCGCTCATACGGAGGGAGCCGCGGTGGCGGCGGTGAGAGGACGAGGCTCGATCGCGCCGCTCCGGACGAGGTGGAGGGAACGGACGCGCCAGGCGGTGAAGAGCCAGGTCGCGGTGAGCACGACGTTCAGCGCGGCGAAGCCGGTGGTCCGGACGCCGAGGTGCGTGCCGATCCAGATCGACACCGCCGCGCATACGTCCCCCGCGCGGACGAGGAAGGTGTCGATCACCGCCTTGGCCTTGTACTTCTCGTCGCGGGAGACGACCAGGTAGAGCGCGTTGATCGCGGTGGTCTCGAGCGAGTACTCCACGCCCTTCTCCGCGATCTTCGCCACCCGGATGAGAGCGAGCGCCGGGAAGAGGACGATGGCCACCGCACCGCCCATGGAAACCACGGGCAGGATCAGAAGAGCCGAACCCACGCCGAGGTACTTCAGCACGCGGGAGACCACGAAGAACTGGCCGATCACCGCGATCAGGTTCACCCACCAGAAGTAGTCGGCCTTGAACTGGCCAACGAACTTGCCTGGGTCGACCATGGCGCTGGACCGGGCGACCTCGATGAGCGTCTTGTCCAGCACGTACTCACCGGAGTTGGTCACCCAGTTGGCGAGCACGGTGATGAAGCCGATGAGGAGCAGGTAGCGGTCGTTGATCAGCGAATGGAACCCGCCTTCGCCGGTCAGGGGCTGATCCTTCGCCATCTCGCGGCCGCGATCCTTGGGACAGCACTGCTTCTGAGCGTTGACCAGGGCGAAGGGGATGACGGTGATCACCAGCAGCGCCGCGGAGGCGAGCATCAGCTCGAGGGGGCCGAGCTTCCTGAGCAGGAAGCTGGCCAGGGCTGCCCCGGCCAGCGCGCCGACGGAGCTGCCCACGCCAATGATGGCGAAGAGCCGCTTGCCCTGCTCCGGCGTGTAGACGTCGTTGGCGAAGCTCCAGAAGGTCGCGACCAGCAGGTAATTGAACGTGCCGACCCAGAGATAGAACGACAGCCCGATGGAGACGCCGGCTCGGAAGAGCGCCGCGAAGACGAGGAGGTTGGAGGCGACGAAGAGGAAGATGATGGCGATCAGCTTCAGCCGGCTGACGCGCCGGGCGATGGCTCCGTGCGCGCGGAGCACCGGGATGAGGAGCAGCGCCTGGCCCGCGGCGGCGTAGGCCTTCACCTCCGCCCCGCCGCTCAGCAGGATGAGCGGCTCGCGGATGACCTTGAGCAGGTAGTACGCGGTCAGGATGAGGAAGATGGTCGCCGTCAGGACGAGTGCGGCCCACGCCTCACCGGCCCGGACCTCGGCGAAGGGACGCAGCAGGCGCTCCGGCCAGCCCGGAGCACGCGGCTCGGCGCTCATGCCAGCCCTTCTAATCGCCCTCGCCCGGGCATGCGCACCAGTTCTTCTGGGAACTTGCGTCACGCCGCCCGCTCGCTGCACGGTGAGTGCAATCCGGCGGAATGCCGCGGGCCTCGCAGGTCATCCGAACGACCCGCGGCCGGGTCGACACCGGCGTCGACGTCGGCTTGATCCGCGCGAGGCGCCTCCTTTAAGGAAAGCAGCGGGATGACGCCTGCCGTGCCGGCAGGTCGACTCCCCGGGTTGCCTCTGCCTGTCCGCGAGTGACCTCCCGCCGGCCGCCGGCCGTGCGTGAGGACGAGACGGAAGACGTCGCCGGCCGCGCGACACACCGCGACCGGGCCGTCGTGTGCCGTGTCCACGACGTGGTGAGGAATTCAAGATGCATTCTGAGTGGTACGAGTCATTTTTCTCCCCGCTGGCCCTGCAGTTCTGGCGTGAGGCACTAGACAGGCGCGCATGGAGCTCTTCGAGCTGGTCCTCGCGCTGCTGTTCGCCGGGGCGCTGTTCACGCTCTGGTCGGATCGTCTCGGAATTCCGTATCCGGCGCTCCTGGCGCTCGTCGGAGCCCTGATCGCCCTGGTCCCGGGCGCGCCCGGAGTCTCACTCGACCCGGAGCTCGCGCTCGCCCTGTTCGTGGCGCCGACCTTGCTGGACGCGGCCTACGACGCCTCGCCCCGGGACCTGCGCAGGAACATCTGGTCCGTCGTGGGTCTGGCGGTGATCCTGGTCCTGCTGACCGTGGCCGCGGTCGCCTGGGCTGCCCGTCTGATCGTGCCCGGGCTGGGCTGGGCCGCGGCGATCGCGCTCGGGGCAATCGTGGCGCCACCGGACGCATCCGCGGCGACGGCCGTCCTGCGGAAGCTGCGGCCTCCGCACCGGCTGCTGGTGATCCTCGGGGGCGAGAGCCTGTTCAACGACGCGACGGCGCTGCTCATCTACCGGGTGGCGGTGGGGACCGCGCTGACCGGTGCGTTCTCGGGGTGGAGCCTGGTTCCGACCCTTCTGCTCACCTGCGGTGGCGGCGCGCTCGTCGGATGGCTCCTTGCACGTCTGTTCATCAGGGGGTTCCGCGCGATCACCGACATCTCCGTGAACGTGCTGCTGCAGTTCATCAGCACGTTCACGGTGTGGATCATCGCGGATCGCCTCGGCCTGTCGGCCATCATCACCGTCGTTACCTACGCCATGACCATCGCCCAGCGCGTCGGCGGCCGGATGGACGCACGGCAGCGGATCGCGTCCTATGCAGTGTGGGACGTCGCGGTGCTGGTGCTGAACGTCCTGGCCTTCGTCCTCATCGGGCTGCAGCTCCGCTCGATCTACGCGCGCGCGCACGGAGGGGAGTGGCGGACGTACGCGCTCTGTGCCGCGGTCGTGTGTGCGACGGTGATCGTCGTCCGGGTCGTGTGGGTCATGGTCTACGGCGCGGCGGTGCGCTGGAAGAGACAGCACTGGAGGGTCTCACCAGAGAGGCCGGCGCCCACCATCCGTGGCGGGATCCTCGCCTCCTGGTGCGGGATGCGAGGGATCGTGACGCTCGCCGCGGCGCTGGCCTTGCCGGCCAGCTTTCCGTATCGCGACCTCGTCGTCTTCTCGGCGTTCTGCGTGGTGCTGACCACGCTGGTCCTGCAGGGCTTGACGCTCCGGCCGCTGCTCCAGTGGCTCTCCCTCGACGAGGACCGGACGGTGGAGCGCGAGGTCGACATCGCCCGAGCCGAGACCGCCCGTGCCGCGTTGCGGGCGCTCGACGATCAACCGTCCGCGGGACTCCTGCGCACCGAGTACCAGGCCCGACTCCAGGCCGCGGAGTCGCCGACCACGCCCGAACGCCCGACCCGCGCGGACGGTAGTCTCGCCGCCCTCCAGCGCCGGGCCGTGGCCGCCCAGCGAGACGCGCTCACCGACCTGAGAGCCCGCCAGGTCATCGGCGACGACGCCTTCCACGTGGTCGAGGAGGAGATCGATCTCCAGGAGTTGACCGCTGACACGCGGGTGCGGCCCCCGCCCGAAGGCACGGGAGGGTGACCCTCGTGGTCAGCGCGAAGGCAGTGGGGCGCTAGGCGATCTTGATCGTCCGGGTGATCTGCCCGTTCGCTTCCCAGTAGGTGCGCTTGCTGGCGATCGACGGGTCGCTCTGGGCGGGCTGGACGTTGCCGGCCTTGTCGATGGCGCGCGAGGTGATCTTGTGCTCGCCGGCCGCCGGGCTCGGCCAGTCGACGTGCCAGAACTTCCAGGCGAACTCGTGCTCGGCGCCCTTGTCCATGACCGCGGGCTTCCACGGGCCGTCGTCGACCTTCACCTCGACCCGGGCGATGGGCGCGCCCCAGGCCGCTCCATAGATGCGGTACTTGCCGTCCTGGACCGTCACCTTGGCCGGGACCGACTTGAGCAGGGACTTGCCCACCGCGGTGCGCGTCCAGACGGTCGATCCGTCGGGCCGCGCGACCTCCCGCACCGTCAGGTACCGCTGCGCCTGGAAGGGGCCCTCGAAGCGCGAGTCGATCACCTCGATGCGGGTGAGCCACTTCACGTTGGAGATGCCGAACCAGCGCGGGGCAATGAGGCGGAGCGGGGAGCCGTTCGCCGCGGGGAGCGGTTTCCCGTTCATCTCGTAGCAGAGGAGATTCGCGGGATCGGTCGCCTCCGCCCAGGACATGCTGCGGGCGAAGGGAGATTTGGCCTTGAACTCGCCCATCTTGTCGCCGAGGCCGCCGATGTACTGGATGGGCTCCTCGCCCTGGTCGGCGCCGTAGAAGACGACCTCCGCGCCCGCCGGCTTCCGTCCCGCCTTCTGGAGCACGGCGGCCAGCGGAGTTCCGCCCCAGCGCGCGTTCCCGATCGCCCCGGGGAGGAACGGGAAGCCGTGATTGCCGGAGCACTCCAGGGTGAAGACGACCTCCTTCTTCGGAAGCGCCTTGATCGCCGCGAGATCGTACGAGCGCGGATTCGCGACGAGCCCGAAGATCTCCAGCTTCCACTTCGCGGCGTCGACCTCGGGAACGCCGTAGTGGCCGACCCGGAAGAACTTCTCGTTCGGAGTGATCCACGAGTCCGGCGTCTGGGCTTCCCAGTCGAGCTGGTTGAGACCCGCCAGCGGCGGAGGTGGGGCCGGCGGCTGGTCGAGGAAGGGGACGTTCGTCTCGCCCGGTCCGGCCCAGGCGAAGAGCGGGCTCTGGAAGAAGGCGATCGCGGCCAGCGCGCCTCCGGACTGGATCAGGGCATCACGGCGGGAGATGCGGCGAACGTCCATCGGGGGTCCCTCCTCGTGGCGCAGATGCTACCGCTTGAGCGGGCGGGGCGAGCAGTTCCGTTGGGGATTCGACCCCCCGTCGAGAAACGGAACCCCCCGCGAGGGACCGTTGCTTCGGTCTTGCACTGTGATCCCGGATGTGCGGGGGAGGTGATCCGCTCCGGGGCCCTCGCGGCAACCGAGTGGCCGTTACGGTCCCCTCCATGCGGATCGCGATCCTCACCTTCGACGGCTTCAACGAGATCGACTCCTTCGTCGCGGCCTACATGATCAACCGCGTCGGGCTCCCCGGGTGGAAGGCGGAGATCACCTGCCCCACGCCGGCGGTCGAGTCCGCGCGAGGGGTGCGGGTGAGCGCGCAGCAGCCTCTGGAGCTGGTCCGCGAGGCCGACGCGGTGCTGGTCGGAAGCGGCAGGTTGACCCCGCGCCTGGTGGAGGATGGCGCGCTCCTCTCGCGTCTGCCGCTGGACCCGCGGCGCCAGCTGGTGGGCTCGCAGTGCTCGGGCGCCCTCTTCCTGGCGAAGCTCGGGCTGCTGGACGCCCTCCCCGCCTGCACGGACCGTCAGACGCGGCCGTTCCTCGAGGCGTCCGGAGTTCGGGTGCTGGAGCAGCCCTTCTTCGCCAGCGGGAACCTCGCCACGGCCGGCGGGTGCCTGTCCTCGCAGTACCTCGCCACGTGGGTCCTCTGGCGGCTCGCCGGACGCGACGCGGCAGAGCAGGCCCTGGCCTACGTCGCTCCGGTGGGCGAGGAGTCCGAGTACATCTCCCGCGCGCTCCGCGCCGTCGGGAGCTTCATCGACGAGCCCACGGTGGCCGCGGCCGCCTGGCAGCGCTAGCCGCCCCGAAGGTTCCACCGAAGGTGCCAGACACCTTCGATCGATACCATCGCGTTGCATCACCCAAGAGCAAGACGGCCCGCCTCCTGCGCAACCCCTTGGGTTCCTGCAGTATTTTTTTCTCCTTGCTCCGAAGAAACAGATTATGCGAATCATTCTCAAATAGGGAATGGCATCGCGAGCGTCGAGAAAGCGTCGGGCCCGGGGAGTGGTCGCCAACCGCGGGGGAGGGCTGAGGGCCAGCTTCGGTCCGTACGGCTCGGCCGTGGGCCTGGTCTCGGCGCTGGCCTCGGGGCCGGCGCTGGCGCAGGAGGCCCAGCGCGCCCCGGTCCCGCCGGCCGCGGTGAGCGATGCCCCGCCGCCCACGCCGTCCAGTGAGCCGCCCGCCTCCGAGCCACAGTTCGTCCTCCCCACGGTGAAGGTCGAGGGCGAGGCCGAGCCGTACAACGTCCAGGACAGCGGGCTCGTCCGCTCGCCCAAGCCCCTGGTGGACACGCCGCAGTCCGTGGTGGTGGTCCCCGAGGCGGTCATCGAGCAGCAGCGCGCGAACACCCTGCGCGACGCCCTGCGGAACGTGTCCGGCATCACCATCGCCGCGGGCGAGGGCGGCCGGCAGGGCGACACCTTCATCCTCCGCGGCTTCTCGGCCCAGACCGACGTCTTTCGCGACGGCATGCGGGACCTCGGCTGGTTCACCCGCGACACCTTCAACATCCAGAACGTCGAGGTCTACTTCGGACCCTCGGCGGTGCTCTTCGGCCGCGGCTCCACCGGCGGCGCCGTCAACCTCGTCACCAAGAAGCCCACGCGCACGACCGAGGGCTCGGTGACCCTCCAGGGCGGAACCGCCCCCTTCGGGAGACTGGAGGGCGACGCCAACGTGGCGCTCTCGGACACCTTCCAGTTCCGCCTCGAGGCGATGGGGCAGCTGTCCTCCATCCCCTCGCGTGACGAGGCCAGCGCCAACCGCGCCGGCGCGGCTCCGTCCATCCACTGGCGCATCGCCGAGCGCACCACGCTGGAGCTCGACTACTTCTACCAGCACGAGCACAGCACCCCGGACTACGGCCACCCGTACTACGCCCCCGCGGCCGGTCAGGACGGCTACCCGGTCTCGTACAACATCGGGGTTCCGCGGAGCGCCTGGTACGGCGTCGGCGGCGACAACCTGCCGGACCTGGAGAACGTCAACGCCAACATCGCCACCCTCCGGCTCCGGCAGGGGTTCGGGGACCAGACCTCGCTGACCACCAGCGTGCGCTACGGCCAGGTGCACCGCCTGGCGCGCCCCACCGCGCCGCGCGGGCTCACCCCCGCCGTCGATCCGACCACCATCGGGCGGCAGCGCTACGAGATCCAGACCGACAACGACTACCTGGCGCTGCAGCTGGATCTCCGGACCCAGTTCCGGACCGGGATCCTCGAGCACACGGTCACCTCGGGCGCGGACCTCTCCCACGAGAAGCGCAACCAGTACCGGCGCAACTCCACCATCCCGCCCGGCACCTTCAGCAGCCCGGTGAACCTGCCGGCGGACCTCTTCGACCCGGACCCCACGCCCGACCTGAGCCAGGTGAGCTGGGGGTACGCGAGCGACAACGACACCACGCAGAAGCTCGGCGGCGTCTACCTCTCGGATCAGATCGCCATCGGGCGGTACGTCGAGGTGCTGGGCTCCATCCGCTACGACGTCTTCGACACGCACTACGCCGCCCACGCCCTCACCACGCCGACCAGCACCGATCAGCAGAAGACCGACCATTTCTTCAACTGGCGCGCGGGCCTGGTGTTCCACCCGCTGGAGAAGACCAGCGTCTACGGGATGTACGGGACGTCGTCGAACCCGTCGGCCGAGTTCGGAACGTTCCCCAACGGCACGGTGACGCTCGATCCCGAGGAGAACGCCATCGCCGAGGTGGGCGCGAAGGCGGACCTGTTCGACGACCGGCTGGGCATCACCGGCTCGCTGTTCCGCATCGACAAGAAGAACGCGCGGGTGCCGAGCCCCGAGGGCAACGGGCAGATGGTCCTCGCCGGCAAGCAGCGGGTCGACGGCTACACGCTCGGCGTCGCGGGCACCATCGTCGGCAGCTGGCGGCTGCTGGCGAACTACACCTTCCTCGACGCGAAGATCACCGAGAACCCGAACCCGGTCCTGGTCGGCCAGCCGCTCCCCAACACGCCGAAGCGGACCCTCTCGGCGTGGACCACCTTCCAGCCGTTCCCCGGATTCACTCTCGGAGGCGGCGCGGTGTACGCGGACTCGGCCTCGGTGAACAACCCCACCTTCGCCGGGACGACCGCCTCGAACCTCTCCTTCTACAAGGTGCCCGCCTACTGGCGGTTCGACGCGTTCGCCAGCTACGTGTGGAAGGCGCTCGAGCTGCAGCTCAACGTCTACAACATCGGCAAGGCGCTCTATTACGAGCAGTACTACTCCGGTCACGCGGTGCCGGCCGCCGGCCGCTCCGCGTCGCTCACCGCCACCATCCGATTCTGACCTCGAGGAGCTCTCGTCGATGCTCGTCCACGTTCCCGGAGTCCTCGATGCCGAACAGCTCCGCCACTGCCGCACGATGCTCGCCAGCGCGGAGTGGGAGGACGGCCGTGCCACCGCCGGTGTCCAGTCGGCGAAGGTGAAGCGCAACCTCCAGCTGCCGCCGGCGAGCCTCCCGGCGCGCGAGCTGGGCTCGGTGGTCCTCGGCGCGCTGGAGAAGAACCCCCTCTTCATCTCCGCGGTGCTGCCCCAGCGCGTGTACCCGCCGCTGTTCAATCGCTACGACGCCACGATGAGCTTCGGTTCGCACGTGGACAACGCGATCCGCGCGATTCCCGGCTCGCCCAACCCGCTGCGCACCGACGTCTCCGCCACCCTCTTCCTCTCCGAGCCGGACACCTACGACGGGGGCGAGCTGGTCATCGAGGACACCTACGGCCAGCACGCGGTGAAGCTCGCCGCCGGAGACCTGATCGTCTACCCCGCCGGCAGCCTTCACCACGTGCGCCCGGTGACCCGGGGCGAGCGGCTCGCCTCCTTCTTCTGGGTGCAGAGCCTGGTCCGCGACCCGGGCCAGCGGGCGATGCTCTTCGACCTGGACATGGCGCTGGTCCAGCTGAACAAGGACGCGAAGCAGCACCCGGCGCTGGTGATGCTGACCGGCCTGTACCACAACCTCCTCCGCACCTGGGCCACGCCATGAGCGCCACGCTCTCGCTCCCCGGGCACCCGGGGAGGGTGGATGCGGGCACGCGGCGGCATCCGTTGCTCTTCGGCACGGTTCGCCGCGGGGAGGACGGCGCGTTCCGGCGGCGAAACCTGCGGCTCCTGCCCCTGGCCATCGCGGTCCACCTGATCGCGCTGGGCGTGCTCCTCACCGTC
>RPRB01000029.1 GCA_003818285.1 Myxococcaceae bacterium | reverse complement strand
GTGTTCCAGATGTTCGCCCACGGCATCATGACCGGGCTCTTCTTCGCCCTGGTCGGCCTGGTCTACGAGCGGGCCCACACCCGCGACCTGGCGAAGATGGGCGGGTTCGCGCACGCGATGCCGGCCATCGCGGCGTTCTTCACCCTGGGCGCGCTGTCCTCGCTGGGGTTGCCCGGCACCGCGGGATTCGTCGCCGAGTTCCTGGTCTTCCTCGGCGCGGCCACCGGCCGGAGCGCCTGGTGGACGGTGCCCGCGGTGCTCGGCGCCTTCGTGACCGCGGTCTACGTGCTCCGTGCCTCGAAGATCATCTTCTGGGGGCCGGCACCGGCGGGCGACCTCTCGCACCTCTCGGACCCGCGGCGGACCGAGTGGGCCGCCCCGGTGGTGCTCTGCGCCTGCCTGGTCATCTTCGGCTTCTGGCCGCGGCTGCTCCTGGACGGCATCGACGCCACCACCTCCGGGTACCTGAACCGCGTGGCCCTGGTGGCGGAGGCGCTCCGGCGATGACACCCTGGTTCCAGCTGCTCGGGCCGGCGATCGCCGTGGCGGGCCTCGGGGCCCTGGTGCTCGCCGGGGACGCCCTCTGGCCCGGCCGCGGCCGGCTGTGGGGGTGGATCTCGGTGGTCCTGCTCCTCGGTCTGTTCGCGCTCTCCCTGACGATGAGCTCCGCGGGCATCGCGCCTCACCATGCCTACGTCGCGGGCCCGTGGTCGCTGTTCGTCCAGCGGGTCCTGGTGTGCAGCGCGGCGCTCGCCATCCTCGGGTCGATGGACTGGCTCGAGACAACGGTGGCGGGCCGCCAGGCCGAGTACCTGGCGCTGCTCCTCTTCAGCACCTCGGGGATGATGATGATTCCCGGCGCCCGGGACTGGGCGCTCCTGGTGGTCTCCTTCGAGCTGATGGGCATCCCGCTCTACGCGCTCGCCGCGTGGGCGAAGAACGACGGACCTCCCGAGCGCCCTCGTCTCGCGTCCGAGGCGGGCCTGAAGCTCTTCGTGACCGGGACCGCGAGCTCGACCCTGACCTTCTTCGGCCTGGCGCTGGTGGTGGGGCTCAGCGGGAGCACCCGGATCGACGCCCTCGCCGATCCGGGCCGTGTCCCGCTGACGGTGGTGGGGATGCTGCTCATCGTCGCCGGGTTTGGCTTCAAGATCGGCGCGGTGCCGTTCCACTTCTGGGTTCCGGACACCTACCAGGGCGCGCCCACCCCCTTCGTGGCCTACCTCTCGGTTGCCCCCAAGCTGGGCGGGATCGCCGCGCTGGCGGTCATCCTCCTCCAGGGTTGGGGTGGAGAGGCATCGACCTGGAAGCCGGTGGTGGTGCTGCTCTCCGCGGCGAGCATGCTGGTGGGCAACTTCTTCGCCCTGAACCAGTCCGACGTGCGCCGGCTCCTCGGGTTCTCGGGCATCGCCCAGATGGGCTACGTGCTCATCGGGCTCGCAGCCGACACCCGCGCAGGCCTGGCCATGGCCCTGTTCTTCATGGCCACCTACGTCTTCACCAACATCGGCGCCTTCCTGGTGCTGCACGCCGGCGCCGAGGGCTCGGGTGGCCACACCATTCCGAAGCTCGCCGGCCTGTCGCGCCGTGCGCCGGTGCTCGGGGCGGCGCTGCTGATCTTCCTCCTGTCCCTGGCCGGAATCCCGTTCGTGGCCGGATTCTGGGCCAAGCTCTTCGTCCTCCTCGCCGGGTATCGGGCGGGCCTGGGTTGGCTGGTGGTGCTGGGCGTCGCGCTCGCGGTGTACGGGCTGTTCTATTACCTGAGCGTGGCCCGCTCGACGTTCATGGCCGAGGGCGAGGGGAACATGCCGGTGCCGACCCGGCTGCCGCTGCGGCTGGCGATCGGCGTCTGCCTTGCGGCGGTGGTGGGGCTCGGGGTGTGGCCTCGACCGCTGCTGGAGGCAGCGGACGCCGCGGCAGCGGACCTGATGGCGGAGCCCGTGGCGGTCTCGACCGCACGGTAGCCGGCTCCGGACGGGCCGCTGGCCAGCTCGAGCCACCTGGGCCGCGAGAGCCGGGCACGAGGAGCCTGGCGGACCGAGCGCCTCGCGCCGCTGGCGGTCCCCGGGCCTCAGGGGCCGGGCGCGGTGAGGCTTCCGACCTGGATGGCGGTGAGCTGCGGGTAGCTCGCGAACACCGTGGCCCCCGCGCTCACCTGGCAGAGAAGCTCCACATGATCTCCGCCCGCGCCGGTGACCTGCGTGGCCGCGTGGAGGGTCAGCGTGCCCGTAACCGCGCTGCCGGCGAGCGAACCCTCGGCTCGGTCGAGCACCGTGCCCGCGTTCGTCTGGAAGAGGATGCACGTCGCGCCCGCCACCGCAGCGCTGTTGTTCACCAGCAGCACCTTGGCATTGACGATGTACGAGCCCATCGGGACGCGGATGCTCGCCACTTGCGTCATCAAGAAGCCGACGAGGAGCTGGGTCGGCGCCTGTGCGGTGAAGGCCTCCGAGAGGCCGGACGGCCCCTGGGGCCCGGCTGGCCCTTGCGGACCGGCTGGCCCCTGCGGACCGGTCAGACCGGTCGGGCCCTGTGGGCCGGCAGGACCGACGGGCCCCGCCGGACCGGTGAGACCGGTCGGGCCCTGTGGGCCGGCAGGACCGACGGGCCCCGCCGGACCGGTGAGACCGGTCGGGCCCTGCGGACCGGCAGGGCCGATGGGCCCCGCGGGACCGGTGGCGCCCGCCGGCCCGCTCGGCCCCGGCGGACCCGCTGGACCGGCAGGCCCCACAGGTCCGGGGGGGCCAACCGAGCCCTGCGTCCCGACGCCGACGGCCACGTCGAAGCTGGCCTTCACGCATCTGCCACGGGATGGGGTGACGGTCAGCAGGTAGCTCGCGGGGAGCACGTTGCTGGGCACCACCGCGACGATGTCCGTGGGCGACCAGGAGGCGACGCCGAGGCGCTGCCCGCCGAGGGTAACCGTCCCGCTCTTCGTCCCGAAGCCCGTCCCGTGGATGAAGAGGTTCGAGCTGTCCGCGTCTGCCCGGAGGATGCGCGGCCCGTCGCTGTTGCCTCCCGGATCGTTCTCACGGCACTGGTCGCGATCGTCCTTGCCGTGCTCGTCTTTTCCCTTGCCCTGACCGTCGTTCCCGGCGCGCGCGCCCGGCGCGAACGCGAGCGCCGCCGCGACGAGAGCGATGACTCCCCAGTGTGATCTCATGCGCAAATTCCCTGGGGCCGGTCCTCGATCGATCGGACCCCGGGATCCCCGAGCATGAGAAGACACTCCGCTTCATGCGCTCGCAATGAGGCGCGAATCACCCGTTGGTGTCGTGGCCGGCTCAGGCGAGTGCGGAGCAGGTTTCCCCAGCGTCCAGCAACGGAGATGTCCCACCGCGTCCGACCTGTTGAGCGAGCCCCTCGTGGCGTCGACTCCACCGGTGGATGTCCACCCGCGGGGGGGTCCCGAGACATCCATGACACCAGAGACGTGAGTCGGACGTCAGTGCTGCGCGCTCAGCCCATGAAGGTGTCGATCACGATGATGTCGTCGCGGAGGACTTCCTCGCTGAGCGCGTGGTGCTCCTCGCCGTCCATGTCTGCGCGGAGGCGGCGGACGAACTCCTCGACGTGCTGGACGGTGCCGTCCAGGTCCTGGTCGAGCGCCAGGTGGCTGAGCTGGGCCAGGGCCGTGCGCTGGGCGAGGTGCTCCTCGTCCATCGCCGCGACCCTCGCCGGTCCCCAGGCGTCCACGTCGACGAGGACCGGCCGGAGCACCGTCTCCTCGTGCTCGAGGTGGCGGACGAAGGCGTCGTGGAACGTGCGGAGGCTTGTCCGGAGCCTCGTAATGGAGCCCGGGACCCGGCGCGTCATCTCTCCCAGTGTCTGCTCGATCTCCTCCAGGATGTCCCGGAGCACGGTGTGCTCGTCAAGGATGAGGCGGCGGATCTGACTCGCGCTCAGCTCCATGGGATGCACCTCCTCGCAGGTCCGCAGACCCTTCGCTCGCCGGAGCGACCTCCGGCCGCCTCGCGCATCGCTTGCGCCAGAGCGCCCCCTCGCCCGGGCGCCTCGCCGGGTTCATGCCAGAAACATGCACGTCCGCCCGGGGGCTCACCGGGACGGCGCGTCGTCCAGGAAGGCGAACACGTCCGGCTCCCACCGACTCGTCGCCAGGTAGAGGCCGTTGTGGCCCTGCTCCGGACTGGAGCCGAGCGGTGGGTAGAGGAGCACGCGCCGGGGCGGGTTGCCCGGCCCGGTCTCCTGACCCAGTGCGAGGCTCGGCTCGGTGCTGAAGTCATTGCTCCACTGCACGAGCAGGATCGGACAGCGTGCGTGGGCGACGGCTTCTCGCAGCGCCCGCCGCACCTCGGCAGAGCGGGGCCAGGAAGCGGTCGCCGCCGCGAACGTCACCGCGGCGCGAATGGACGGGTGGCGCGCTGCCGCGAGCAGGGTGAGCTGTCCTCCGAAGGAGTGGCCAGCGAGCACGATCCGTCCTTGATCGATCCTCGGCGCCCGCTCGAGGAAGGCCAGCGCGGCGAGCACGTCGTCGAGCTGCTCGGAGTGGCGCCAGCCGGCTCGCGGCCTCGGTGATGGGCATGCCCGCCCCACGGCAGTCGTCCCGCCCGAGCCGTGGCTGAACAGGACCGCGGGGACTGGCCCGGTCCCTCCAGGTCTCCACAGAAGACCGTGGAGCCGGAGCGCCCCGCTGGGAAACTCCACCGCCTCGGGGGGCGCCCCGGGGACCGCGGGTCCAGCGGCGGCGGCCGGCGGGGCGTGACGCGACGGTCCGCTGCACCCGGCGGACACGACCAGCATCGCGAGCACGGCGGCCGAGCACCCGGCGGGGTGCGCAGTTCCTGCCGGAGGCGCCAGGGTCAGGCACGGGCGGCGCATCGCGCCATGCTCCGGTGCTCGGCTCGAACCCGCATCGGCTGCGGTCCCGCCGGATGGCGCCCGGCCCGAACGCACCGCTTGCGCCGGGAGAGGGGTCCCGCGAGCGGCATGCCCCGTGCTATCGGTCGACCCCATGAACACGCCTCGACTCCTCACGGTAGACGGCAACGAGGCCGTGGCCTCGGTGGCCCACCGACTGTCCGAGACCATCGCCATCTACCCGATCACCCCCTCCTCGGCGATGGCCGAGCTGGCCGACGAGTGGTCAGCCCACGGCCAGCAGAACATCTGGGGCGTGGTTCCACGGGTGGTGCAGCTCCAGTCGGAGGCCGGCGTGGCGGGGGCGGTCCACGGGGCGCTGCAGGCCGGGGCGCTCACCACGACGTTCACCGCGTCCCAGGGCCTGTTGTTGATGATCCCCAACCTCTACAAGATCGCCGGCGAGCTCACGGCGTTCTGCATGCACGTGGCGGCGCGGACGCTCGCCACCCACGCGCTGAGCATCTTCGGCGACCACTCGGATGTGATGGCCTGCCGGCAGATCGGCCTCGGGCTCCTGGCCTCGGGCTCGGTGCAGGAAGCGCACGACCTCGCGGCGGTCGCCCACGCGGCGACGCTGAGGGCCCGGGTGCCGTTCCTCCACTTCTTCGACGGGTTCCGCACCTCGCACGAGGTGGCGAAGATCGCCGAGCTCTCCGACGAGCAGCTCCGCGCGATGGTGAACGAGGAGGCCATCGCCGCCCACCGCGCCCGCGCCTTGGACCCGGAGCACCCGGTGCTCCGCGGCACCGCGCAGAACCCGGACGCCTTCTTCCAGGCACGCGAGGCGTGCAACCCGTTCTACGCCGCAGTCCCCGGGTTGGTGCAGGAGGAGATGGACCGACTGGCGGGGCTTACCGGCCGGCAGTACCACCTCGTCGACTACCACGGTCACCCACAGGCCGAGCGGGTGGTGGTGGCGATGGGCTCCGGCGCCGAGGTGGCGCACGAGACGGTCGACTGGCTCGTCGCCAAGGGCGAACGGGTCGGCGTCCTCAAGGTCCGACTCTACCGGCCGTTCCCGGCGGAGGCGTTCCTCGCCGTGCTGCCGACTTCGGTCCGCGCCGTGGCGGTGCTCGATCGCACCAAGGAGCCCGGTGCCCCCGGCGAGCCCCTGTACCTCGACGTGCTGACCACGCTCGCCGAGGCACGCTCCAGCCGTCCGATGCCGACGGTGGTGGGTGGCAGGTACGGGCTGTCCTCCAAGGAGTTCGATCCCGGTATGGTGCGGGCGATCTTCGAGAACCTCGGCCGCCCCGAGCCGAAGAACCACTTCACGGTGGGCATCGTTGACGACGTCACCCGGACGTCGCTCGAGTGGAAGCGTGACTTCGAGATCTCGGTCCCAGGCCGCACCCAGGCGGTGTTCTACGGGCTCGGCTCGGACGGAACCGTCGGCGCGAACAAGGCGTCGATCAAGATCATCGGCGAGGAGACGGACCACGCGGCCCAGGGCTACTTCGTCTACGACTCGAAGAAGTCGGGGGCGATGACCATCAGCCACCTGCGCTTCGGGCCGGGGCCCATCCGCTCGTCGTACCTCGTCAAGCAGGCCGGCTTCGTGGGCGTGCACCAGTTCCAGCTCATCGATCGGCTGGACGTGCTGGACCTCGCCGCGCCGGGCGCGGTGGTGCTGATCAACGCCCCGTATCCTCCTGACCAGCTGTGGGACCGGCTGCCGCGCGAGTTCCAGGAGACGGTGCTGGAGAAGAAGCTGCAGCTGCACGTCATCGACGCGGTCAAGGTCGCCCAGACGGCAGGGATGGGCGGGCGGATCAACGCGGTGATGCAGGCCTGCTTCTTCGCGCTCTCCGGCGTGCTCCCGCGCGACGAGGCCATCGACCAGATCAAGAAGTCCATCGAGAAGACCTACAAGAAGAAGGGTGCCGAGGTCGTGCGGCGAAATCACGCCGCGGTGGACGCCTCGCTCGCCGCGCTCTTCCCGGTGAAGGTGCCGGGCAGGATGACCTCGACGCGGGGCCGGCCGCCGGTCGTCGCTCCCGAGGCGCCGGACTTCGTGCGCCGGGTCACGGCGGTGATGCTGGAGAACAAGGGCGACCTGCTCCCAGTCAGCGCCTTCCCGGTGGACGGGACCTGGCCCACGGCAACGGCGAAGTGGGAGAAGCGGAACCTCGCGCTGGAGATCCCGGTCTGGGACGGGCCGATCTGCATCCAGTGCAACAAGTGCGCGCTGGTCTGCCCGCACGCCGCCATCCGGACCAAGGTCTACGGCGAGGGAGCGGTGGCCACCGCGCCGAGCGGCTTCAAGCACATGCCCTTCAAGGGGCAAGCCGGGAGCGCGTACACGGTTCAGGTCGCCCCGGAGGACTGCACCGGCTGCGGGCTGTGCATCGAGGTCTGCCCGGCGAAGGACAAGGCGAACCCTCGGCACAAGGCGCTGGAGCTCTCTCCTCAGCCGCCGCTGCGGGAGCAGGAGACGCGGTCCTTCGAGTTCTTCCTCGACCTTCCGGAAGTGGACCGGACCACGCTCCGGCTGGACGTGAAGGGATCGCAGTTCCTCCAGCCGCTGTTCGAGTTCTCCGGCGCCTGCTCCGGGTGCGGTGAGACGCCGTACATCAAGCTGCTCACCCAGCTCTTCGGCGACCGGATGATCATCGCCAACGCCACCGGCTGCTCGTCCATCTACGGTGGAAACCTCCCGAGCACCCCGTACACCGTGAACCGCGAGGGGCGCGGGCCCGCCTGGGCCAACTCGCTCTTCGAGGACAACGCCGAGTTCGGCTTCGGGATCCGGCTTGGCGCCGATGCGCTCCGGCAGCTCGCCGAGGCCACACTGAAGAAGCAGGCGCCGGCGCTGGGCGACGCCTTCGTCAGCGCGCTGCTCGAGGCAGACCAGTCGACCGAGGCTGGCCTCGCGGCCCAGCGCGCGCGGGTAGCAGAGCTGAAGAAGCGCCTCAAGGCCGACGGCGTCGACGGGCGCAGGCTGCTCGGTCTGGCGGACCACCTGGTGAAGAAGACGGTGTGGATCGTCGGTGGTGACGGCTGGGCCTACGACATCGGCTACGGCGGTCTGGACCACGTCCTCTCCACCGACATTGACGTCAACATCCTGGTCCTGGACACCGAGGTGTACTCGAACACCGGCGGCCAGCAGTCCAAGGCGACGCCGCTCGGCGCCGCGGCCAAGTTCGCCGCGGCAGGCAAGGCCACCGGAAAGAAGGACCTGGGGCTGCTGGCGATGGGGTACCGGACTGCCTATGTGGCCCAGGTGGCATTCGGGGCCAAGGACGCGCAGGTGGTGAGAGCGATGCTCGAGGCCGAGAGCTACCGCGGGCCCTCGCTGGTCATCGCCTACAGCCACTGCATCGCCCACGGCTACGACCTGGTGCACGGGCTCGAGCAGCAGAAGCGGGCGGTCGACTCGGCGACCTGGCCGCTCTACCGCTTCGACCCGCGGCGAATCGCCGCCGGGCAGCCGCCGCTGGTGCTCGACTCGGGACCGGCGAAGATCCCGCTGCGCGAGTACATGCGCGAGGAGGCCCGTTTCCGGATCACCGAGACACTGGACCCCGAGCGCTACAAGCAGCTCCTGGTGTGGGCGCAGCAGAACGTGACCCAGCGTTACGGCGTCTACGAGCAGCTGGCCAAGGTGGTCGTGCCGCAGGCCACCGCGATCCCCGATGTCCGGCCGCCACCCGCGGCCGCCCTGGAGTGAGCCCGCACATGGATCTCTCGGTCGAGTACCTGGGACTGAAGCTGGCCCACCCGCTGTTGCCGGGGGCCTCTCCGCTGGCGGACGAGGTGGGAACGGTGCGGGCGCTGGAGGACGCGGGCGCGCCGGCCATCGTGATGCGCTCGCTGTTCGAGGAGCAGCTCACGCAGGAGCAGCTGTCGACGTTCATGGCCACCGAGCAGCACCGCGAGCTCTCGGCCGAGGCCTCGAGCGTGCTGCCCGAGCCCGCGGGCTACCGGCTGGGCTCCGATGCCTATCTGGAACAGATCCGGAAGATCCGGGCCGCGGTGAAGGTCCCGGTCATCGCCTCGCTGAACGGGACCACGACCGGCGGCTGGCTCGACTTCGCCCGGCTGATCGAGGAGGCGGGAGCCAGCGCGCTGGAGCTGAACCTGTACTCGGTGCCCACCGACCCCGGTCGCGACGGGGCGGCCGTCGAGCGAGACACGCTGGAGCTGGTCCGGACGTTGAAGGGAAGGGTGAAGATCCCCGTCGCGATGAAGCTCTCGCCCTTCTACACCTCGCTCTCCAACTTCGCCCGGGGGCTGGAGGAGGCGGGAGCGGATGGCCTCATCGTCTTCAACCGGGTGTTCGAGCCCGACATCGACGTGGACGCCCTGGAGGTGAAGCGGGTGCTGCACCTGTCCGACAGCTCGGAGCTGCCACTCCGGCTCCGCTGGCTGGCCATCCTGTCGGCCCAGCGGCGGATCCCGCTGGCGATCAGCGGCGGGGTGCACGAGGTGGGCGACGTGATCCGGGCGCTCATGGCCGGGGCCACCGCAGTGCAGCTGGTCTCCACCCTGCTCCGAAACGGGCCCTCGCGGCTCCTGTCGCTCCGGGCCGGCCTCGAGCGGTGGCTGGTGGAGCGCGAGTACACGTCGGTGCGGCAGCTCCGGGGAAGCATGAACCTCAAGGCCTGCCCGGACCCGTCCGCGTACCAGCGCGCGAACTACATCCACCTGCTGCACGGCTGGCGAGAGCACCCGGGCGCGCTGTAGGACCGCGACGCGATCCAGCCGGCCAGGCCTCCCGGGTCCGGCCCCGTGTGGGATTCACCGCGCTCCGGGTGGAGACCGGCATACCGGCTGACCACGTCGGCGCCGAACGAGTGACCGACCAGCACCGCCTGCTCCGTCCGCGCCAGGTCGAGGATGAGGGGGAGTCGCGGACCAGCGTGTCCAGGTCGTACTTCTTGCGCGGAGCGAGAGAGCTGTCGCCGCACCCCCGCTGGTCGTAGGCCATGACCCGCGCACGGTTCTCGGCGTACGCGATTTGCGGCTCGAAGAAGTGATGGTTTCCCCCCCGGCCGTGCACGAACACCACGGGCACGCCCGGGCGACACCGCGGGAGGTCCCGGCGAGCCAGCCGTCGGCGACCGCGAGGCGGCCCTCGGGGGAGGCCTCCGCCTCCGGCTGCTCGGGCGGGACGTGCACGCAGCCGAGCGCGAGGACGAGGCCCAGCAGCCTGAGACAACGGATGTGGAGTGTCACCTCGTCGACAGCCACGCCCGGATGGTGCGCTCGCGGGTCTCTCCGGCCCCACACCCGCTGTCAATGTGCATCCACCACCGGACAGAGAGGGACCGGTGCGCGTCATCACGGGGAGGGGTGGACGGATGGCCTGCAAGCCGGCGTCGACGCTGCTTCTGTCCGTGCTGCTCTCGTTCGCTCTCGTGCCGGGCGTGGCGGACGGCGCGGAACCGCTCCCATCGTGGAACGAGGGGGAGGCGAAGCAGTCGATCCTCCAATTCGTGGAGTCGGTCACCCGGGAAGGCGCTCCGACCTTCGTGGCTGCGGCGGAGCGGATCGCCGTCTTCGACAACGACGGGACGCTCTGGGCGGAGCAGCCCGCGTACTTCCAGCTCCTCTTCGCGGTGGATCGGGTCAAGGCGCTCGCGCCGAAGCATCCGGAGTGGAAGACGCAGCCGCCGTTCAGCGACCTGCTGAAGGGCAACCTCAAGGGAGTTGCCGCCTCCGGAGAGCCGGGGCTGGCGAAGATTCTCGCCGCCACCCACGCCGGGATAACCACCGACGAGTTCGCCGCGTCGGTCGCGGAGTGGACCCGGACAGCGCGCCACCCCCGCTTCCAGCGCCCGTACACCGACCTCACCTACCTGCCGATGCGGGAGCTGCTCGGTCATCTCCGGGCGAACGGCTTCAAGACCTTCATCGTCTCCGGCGGAGGGGCGGACTTCGTGCGGGTCTTCGCCGAGCGGATCTACGGCATCCCTCCCGAGCAGGTCATCGGCTCGTACGGAGGTCTCGAGCTCCGGAAGGGCGCCGACGGAAAGCTGGTCCTGATGAAGCTGGCGAAGGTCGAGCTGGTGGATGATCACGCCGGCAAGCCAGTGGGCATCCAGCGCTTCATCGGACGTCGTCCGATCTTCGCCTTCGGAAACTCGGACGGGGACCAGCAGATGCTGGAGTGGACCGCGGCTGGCGACGGACCACGCTTCATGGGGCTGGTCCACCACACCGATGCCGAGCGCGAGTACGCGTACGACCGGAAGTCGCACGTGGGCCAGCTGGACAAGGCGTGGGACGAAGCCACGGCGAGGAAGTGGACCGTCGTGGACATGAAGAAGGACTGGAAGCAGGTCTTCAGCGCTCCCTGACGGTGAAGTCAGATGCAGCGAGAGTTGCCTCGCCTGCGTGATGCCCTCGCCGAGCGCGGCGTCCTCTGGATCTGGCTGCGGACGAAAGGCGTCGTCCCGATCGACGCCGTCTGGACCGCGCTCCGGTGCGAGCGGACGTCGTCACCTCACGGGTGAGCATTCGGGTGGGACGAGGTGTCGGCGTCGGGGACGAGCGCGGTGGCCAGAGCGATTCCGGCGACGATCACGGCGGAGACCACGGCCGACAGCCGGAGCGACCCGATGAACGCCTCCTGCGCCCTGGCGATCAGCTCCGCCCCCAGCCGATCGGACAGCTGCCGCCCGATCGCCAGGGCAGCCCCCAGCGTGTCACGAGCGGCCTCCACCGCGTGCGCGGGGATCCCCGCGTGGACGGCATCGCTCATCCTGTCCCGGTAGAGAGCCGTGCCGAGGCTCCCCAGGAGGGCGATGCCGAGCGCTCCCCCCAGCTCCGAGCCCGTCTCGGAGAGCGCCGCCGCCGCTCCCGCGCGCTCGGGTGGAGCGCATCCGATGACCACGTCGTTGGAGAGGGTGAAGACGGGAGCGAGTCCGAGAGAGTAGGCGACGAGCCCGGTGACCAGCAGCGCCAGCCCGGAGGTGCTGTCCACGAGGGCGATCACTCCGAATCCCACCGCCGCCAGTGACAGGCCCGCGGTCATCACCCAGCGGGGGGAGACGCGACGGACGATGGCCGGAGTCACGAGGGAACCCACGATGAAGGCCAGCGCGAACGGCGCGGTCCACAGTCCGGCCTGCAGCGGCGACAGCCCCACGACGAGCTGCAAGTACTGGCCGATGAAGACGTAGACGCCGAAGGCGACGAACGTGCCGAGCGAATAGGTGGCCAGCGCCGCGGTGAAGGCACGGGAACGGAAGAGCCCGAGGTCCAGGAGCGGATGGGGCAGGGCGTGCTGCCGGCGAACGAACACCACGGCCGTGCCCACGCCGACGATCACGAAGAGGATTCCTGGCCAGGGCCGGGCGGTCTCGGCCACCCGCTTCAGCCCGTAGATCACCGAGAGGACGCCTCCCAGGGAGAGGGCGGCGCTGATCAGGTCCAGGCGGCCTGCTCCGGGATCCCTGAACTCGGGGAGCAGCACCGGGCCGAGCACGATCAGCAGCAGCATGACGGGGACGCTGATCAGGAAGACCGACCCCCACCAGAAGTGCTCCAGCAGTACTCCCCCGATGAGCGGACCGATGGCGGCGCCGGCCGAGTAGCTGGAGATCCAGACCCCGATGGCCACCGTGCGCTGGGCGGGGTCGTGGAACATGTTCCGGATCAAGGAGAGGGTCGACGGGGCGAGGGTGGCGCCGGCGATTCCGAGCAGGGCCCGGCTGGCGATCAGCATGAGCGCGGTGGTGGAGAAGGCGGCGACGACCGAGCCCACCCCGAACGCCACCGCGCCGATCAGCAGGAGCCGACGACGGCCAATCCGGTCGCCCAGGGTCCCCATGGTGATGAGGGATCCGGCGACCAGGAACCCGTAGATGTCGATGATCCACAGAAGCTCGGTGCTGCTGGGTCGGAGGTCGGCGCTCAGCGCGGGGACTGCGAGGTTCAGGACGGTGAGGTCCATCGAGTAGAGCAGGCAAGGGAGCGCGATGACGCCCAGGCCGATCCAGTCCCGTCGCGTGGCCTTCGGTGCGCCGCGGGGCGACGCAGCGGCGAGCACGGTCTCGGATGGTCCCAGCGGCCCGTCCATGTCTCTGTCGTTCACCTCCATCCTCATCTTCCCCGAGAGAGTCCGACCCTTTGACGGGACGTTGCGAGCAGACTCATCGGAGCTCCCCGGACAACCGCCCGTCTAGACAGGAGTGACCGGGTCCGGACCCGCCTCGGAGGGCTCGTGGGGCGAGCTGCGCCAGCTGCGAGAGAACTCGCCGCTGAGCACGAAGCGGGGAAAGGTGACCCACTGCTCGAGCAGGATCCGCTGCAGCACGTCCGCGGGACCTCGAAAGGGCGGTGCCGCGGTGCGCTCTCGCCGGTGCGTCCGGCCCTGGAGCAATACTGCCGCGACCATGGCGGCGAGTCCGCCTCCCCCGAGCCACCAGGGTCCGAGGAAGGGGCTCGCCAGGAGGACGACCGTGCCAGCCACGAAGAACGGCACGGTCAACGCGTGGGCCAGGAGATTCGCCCGGTCCCGGTGAGCTCCCGGGTAGCGGGACCACTGCCAGAGGAGAAGGCCTTCGTCACGAGAGGAGTGTCTCATTGCCCCCGTGCTCTACCGAGGGCGTCGAGAGACCGCTTGAACCAGCTGGCTGCGCCGAGCGCAGACGGAGCGCGGACGGGGGCGTGCCGAACATGCGACGAAAGCCGCGGCTCAGGTGCGAGGAGTCGGCGAAGCCGGCGAGGTGGGCGGCGTCTCCGATCGGGGTTCCGCTCACGATGGCAGCTGCGGCTCGCTGGAACCTGAGCCAGGCGAGATACGGCCGGAGAGGGATTCCCACCGATTCGGTGAAGACGTGCATCAACCGACCGGGGGAGAGGCCGACCAGGCCGGCGAGGGCCTCGAGCGACCTCGGCGCGTCCGGATCGCGCAGGAGTCGCAGCAGCTTGCGAATCTTCGGGTGAACCCGGTGCGGAGGCCGGGACCGCCCCCCGAGCGCGACCACCAGGCGGTCGGTCCATTGGACCGAGTCGGAGCTCAGCAGCTGGGCTGGCTCGACTTTCAGCAGGGAGTCACGCGCCGCCGGCTCCAGGAAGACGGTCTCTTGCGACAGAAGCGGTCGCAGCGCGACCCCAGCATCGCTCTCGGGCTCGAGGAAGACGATCAGGACCTCGGTGCCCTCGGCGTCGATGGAATGGAGCGTGTCGGGCGCGGTCACGACCGCCGGTGCCGAGCGCCATGCCGCCCGCCGTCCCGAGCGAACACGGACCTCGCCGCCGACCGCTGCCACCAGGTGAATCGCGTGATGCGCGTGGAGATCCGTCCGGGCTCCGGGCCCTCGGGTGGCGAGCAGGGGCGGCCAGAGAGGGAGTCCTGCTCCTGCGGGAATCCCCGACCGGGGCGACGGAAGATGCATGGTTCGGACACCTCCCACCGCCGGAGTGTAGCGCGGGCTTCCGGCGGCATCGGCCGCGACTGCCGCCGCCCACATGGATCTGACGACGGGCAGGCTGCGCCACCGGCGGATCGGAGGAAACCCGGGGCTGCGGCGATCAGCTCTTGACCAGCCGGAAGCCGAGGTGGCTCGTCCCGGTGTCCGGCGCGCCCTTCCCGCGCCCTCCCGGCATGTAGCGGGCGCAGTACTGGTCGGTGCAGAGGAACGAGCCGCCCTTCTGGACCCGCTTCTGCACCCCGGGCTCGGAGGGGTCGAAGCTGTCCTGCGGACCGGGAGGGTTCCGGGCCGTTCCGCCCGTGGAGGCGAGGCGCGCGTAGTAGTCCGGGCGGTACCAGTCGGACACCCACTCCCAGACGTTCCCCGCCATGCCATAAAGGCCATAGGCGTTGGGCGGGAAGGCCTTCACCGGATTGCTCGCCACGTACCCGTCCTCGGCCGTGTTTCGCTCGGGGAAATGACCCTGGAAGGTGTTGGCCATGAACTTGCCGCGGGGCCGGAACTCGTCACCCCAGGGGTACTTCTTCCCCGCCAGCCCGCCTCGCGCGGCGAACTCCCATTCCGCCTCGGTGGGAAGGCGCTTCCCGGCCCACTTCGCGTAGGCCTGTGCGTCCTCGAAGGCGATGTGGACCACCGGGTGATCCATCCGCTTGGCGAGGGAGCTGCCCGGCCCTTCGGGATGGCGCCAGCTCGCACCCTTCACGTAGTTCCACCACTGGAAGTGGTCGTTGAGGGGTACCGCCTTCTTCGGAGGTGAGAACACCACCGAGCCGGGGACGAGCATGTCCGGGAGCGCACCCGGATAGTCCTCGGCGCGAGGGACCCGCTCGGCGACGGTCACGTACCGGGTCTCGTCGGCGAATCGCTTGAACTCGGCGTTGGTGACCTCCGTCGCGTCCATCCAGAACCCGTCCACGCTCACGTGGTGGACCGGCCGGGCGTCCTGGAACATCTCCTCGTCAGAGCCCTGGTCGAACTCGCCGCCGGAGATCCAGACCATTCCCGGCGGGGCGACCACCGAGGCCTCGGGTTTCGCCGTCCCGGCGGTCAGGATCGGGCTCACCGGCGCCGCTCCTTTGCTGCGCGCCGCCGCCGAGATTCCCGTATCGCACGCGTCGGGGCCGCCGGCCGACGTCGCCGTCCGCACGGCCGCCGCCGAGCTCGACCGGTCCGGTGTGGTCGCGGTCGGAGCAGGGCCGGCGGTCGAGCCCGCGGCTCCAGCGTTTCCCCCGCCCCGAGTGCACGAGGCGGCGAGGGCGAGGAAAAGCAGAGCGCAGGCGCCGAGCTCGCGAGGCACGGGGGCGCACACCACTCCAACCGGGGGTGTTCACGCAAGGAGGCGGGCTAGGGTGAGGGCGGCTGGCCCCGCAACGTCTGATGCCGCCGCTGGAGCCGTTCCTCGGGCCGCGGACCGAGGAGCGGCAGACTCGCGTCCGGAGCCTCACCCTGCTGCCCAACCTCGTGGGTGGGGTGACCTTCGTGGCGGCCGGCCTGCTCAACCCGCATGGACTGGAGCTGGTGATGATCTCGGCCGCTGCGGCGTCCTTCGGGGGAACATCGCTCCTTGCCTGGTACCCCGGGCTGTGGGCCAGGCGCCCGCCGGTCAGCGCGCAGGCTCCCCCGCTCGGCGTGCCGCGCAGCCGGGCGTGGCTGGTCGCCGCGGCCATCGCGCTGATTCTCTTCGTGGGAGTCCTCGGACCGGGGATCAGGTTCGGCGCCGGGCACTGACTCGGGGCACGGGCACACCCGCGCCTGGAGCAGAGAAGGTGCGGTCATTGGAGCGAGCGCTCGCTCGTGACGAGAGGCAGTGCGATCCATCCGCCGGGGCGCCATACGAGGCGCATGGACCGAATCCTTCTCACCGGCGCCACCGGGGTGGTCGGCCGCCACGTCCTCCCGCTCCTGGTGTCCGCCGGTCATCCCGTCACCGCGGTGAGTCGCACCCACGAGCAGGCGGAGCTGCTCCGTGCCGTCGGCGCGACCCCGGTCTCGATGGACCTGTTCGATCCCGCGTCCGTCCGGTCCGCCGTCCAGGGCCACGACGTGGTCATCAACCTCGCGACGCACATGCCCTCGTCGTTGTTCCGGATGCTGCTTCGTCGGTCGTGGCGCGAGAACGACCGCATCCGGCGTGAAGGCTCTGCCACTCTGGCCAGTGCCGCGGCGGCCACCGGCGTCCGCCGCTTCATCCAGGAGTCGTTCGCCCCGATCCACGAGGACGGGGGAGCCGACTGGATCGACGAGCGCTGGCCCGTCCGTCCCGCGCCCTACACCGCACGGCGCTCGACGCCGAGGCATCGGTCGAGCGCTACGCTCGGGGCGGGGGCGCCGGCGTGGTGCTCCGGTTCGCCGGGTTCTACGGGCCGGACCCGATGCTCCGGCAGATGCTGGCCGGGGTCGGGAAGGGCTGGGCGCCTCTCCCCGGGCCCTCCGGCGCCTACTGGTCGTCCGTGTCACACGAGGACGCCGCCACCGCGGTCGTCGCCGCGCTGGGGGTGCCGGGAGGGGTGTACGAGGTCTGCGACGACGAGCCCGTGACCCGGAAGGAGTTCGGCGAGGTCTGCGCGCGGGCGACCGGCGCACCCTCTCCGAGGCCCATTCCCCGCTGGCTCACCTGGCTCGGCGGCGCCACGCTCGAGCTGGCTTCCCGATCGCTCCGGCTGAGCAACGCCAGGCTGCGCGCAGCGAGCGGGTGGGCGCCTCGGTGGCGAAGCGTGCGTGAAGGACTCCCCGAAGCGGTGCGCCAGCTCGGGCTCGCGCCGGCGCACGCGGCGTCGGGCGCGCAGATCCGGGCGCACGGATGACGGCCTCGACGCATTGACCGCCGCTCTGATCAGCGGGGGCCGGCGCCCGCCGGGGACGCCGCTTTGGCGCGACTGGCCGCACCGGCCGGACGCTCAGACGGGCTGCACCGTCAGGAGGTTGGTGTTTCCCGGCTCGTTCAGCGGAACCCCGGCGACGATCGCCATGTGGTCGCCGGGACCAGCGAGGCCCCGCCGGCGCACCTCGGTCCGGGCCCGCGACATCACCGCGTCGGTGGATCGGACCCGGGGTACGCGGTGCGCCTCGACGCACCAGACGACCGCGAGCTGGTGGACCACGGGCTCGTTGGGGGTGAGCGCCAGGATCGGCATCGGCGGTCTGAAGGCCGCCACCAGCCGCGCGGTGTAGCCGCTCTCGGTGTAGGCGACGATGACCTTCGCCCCGGAGCTCCGGGCCGCCTCCACCGCCGCGGCGGCGATCCCCGCCGAGACCTGGTTCCCGTCCAGGGTGGGACGGAGGCGAGCCGGCGCCGAACGTTCGGCCTCCTCGACGATGCGGGCCATCGTGGCCACCGCCGCCACGGGGTCGTGGCCGACGGCGGTCTCGGCGGAGAGCATCACCGCGTCCGCGCCGTCCATCACCGCGTTGGCCACGTCCGAGACCTCGGCGCGGGTGGGGCGGGGCGCCTGGATCATGCTCTCCAGCATTTCGGTGGCGACGATGCACGGCTTCCCGAGCAGGTTCGCTTGCCGCACCAGGCGCTTCTGGATCCCGGGAACCCGTTCCAGCGGTAGCTCCACCCCCAGGTCCCCGCGGGCCACCATGATCCCGTCAGCGGCACGGACGATGGCCTCGAGGTTCTCGATGGCCTGGGGCTTCTCCATCTTGGCGATGAGTGGCGTCCGCGGCGCCAGGTGCCGCCGTGCCTGTGCCAGGTCTCGGACGGTCCGGACGAAGGACATCGCCACCAGGTCCACCCCCAGCGCCCGTCCGAGCGCCGCGTCCCGCCGGTCCTTCGGAGTGAAGGCGGGGATCGACACCGTCGAGCCCGGGAGAGCCACCCCCTTGTGATCCGAGAGTGGCCCTCCGAATTCCACCTCCGCCTCGAGATCACGACCCCGCCGTCGGCTGATCCGGAGCCGTACCCGTCCGTCATCCAGCAGCACCGGGTCCCCCACCCGGCAAGCACGGGCCAGGGAAGGAAGTGCCACCGGAATGACCCGTGGGCTCCCCACCACACTCGGGGCAGTGACGAGGAGAACCGTCTCCCCCGAGACGAGCTCCACCCGGCCCTCGGCGAACCTGCCCAGGCGCAGCTTGGGCCCCTGGAGATCCTGGAGGATCGCCACGTTGCGCCGGGCTCGCCGCGCCTCCCGGCGAACGGCCTCCACGCGGGCCCGGTGCTGGGCGGCGTCTCCATGCGAGAAGTTGAGGCGCGCGACGTCCATCCCGGCGGCGATCATCCCCCCGAGCACGCGTGGGGCATCCGACGCCGGGCCAAGGGTGCAGACGATCTTCGAGCGACGCGTCACGGCACGGATCCTGTAGCGCAGACCGCGCCTTGACACTTTGTCATCGAGCAGAATACGAACAGGCTCCCACGTTGGAGCAGGGCCGACGCTGTTCCACCTGACTCGTCACCCCACCGGCTGCACGGGGTGGCGATGCCCCATTGGAGTTTGCCTCGCGAAAGCCCGGCTTCCCTTGGGAGGGGGGGCCGGGCTTTCCAGTTCCCGGAGCTCAGAGCTCGATGGGTTTGCTCGCCGGTGACCTGGTGGCTGGAGACGGAGCGGGTGCCGGCATGTCCGCATCCGGCGAGGTCCCGGCGTTGCCGCTCCCACCGACGCCCGGTGGCGGAACCGAGGACTCCCTCCCGTACGCGTTGATCTCCGCCCGGGAGATGCCGCCCTCGGCCATGACCTGCCGGGTCGTGTAGACCGGCACCTTCGCCGCCAGCGCCATCGAGACCGCGTCCGAGGGTCGGGCCTCGATCACCAGCTTCCGGTCCGCCTGCTGGATGAAGACATGGCTCTGGTAGACGTGGTTCTTCAGTCCGTCGATCCGGACCTCGGTCAGCCGCCCGCCGAGGCTCGGGATGAGCCGGTCCAGGAGGTCGTGCGCCAGCGGATGAGGCGTGGGCCGGCCCATCAGGCGGAAGGCGATGGCCACCGCCGCGGTCTCGTCCACGAAGAGTGGCAGGACCGTCCCGTCCTCCTTCGAGACCAGCACCACGGCGTGCTGCTTCAGCTCCTTGAGGGGGACGACGTCCTTGACTTCCATCCGCACCAGCGGAGGGGGCGCCGGGTTGGCGGAGAGCAGCAGGGGAACGAGCAGCAGGAGGGCGCGCACCCGTGCACGGTCCTCACGGGGCGGGAGTTCTGCCAGTGAACCGGCTGCTGGCCGACAGTCGGGACGTCCGCGACCGCTCAACGTCCTGGTCCCCCCGTACTCCTGGTCAGGGCGCGTCAGCCCCCGGAGCGTGGGGAGCAGCGAGTGGGGTCACCCCCCGAACCAGGGGGACGGCTGAGGAAGCGCGCGGGGGCGCGCCAGCGATCGGGCTCAGTTCAAAGCTCATCGCCGAGCTCGGCAATCCGGCTGACGGCATCTCAGCGCTTCTCGTCCTCGTCCTCGAGGTCCTCGTCGTCCTCGTCGAGGTCCTCGTCGTCGTCGTCGTCGTCGTCCTCATCGACGTCCTCGTCCTCGTCCTCGTCGTCCTCTTCGTCCTCGTCGTCGGCGTCCAGCTCGGCGAGGTCCTCGGACTCGAGCGTCGTGGAGAGGGTGAAACGCTTGCTGAGCACCGCCACCTGCGCCCGCATCTCGGTGAGCGCGGCCACGAAGTCATCCACCACGTTGGCCGGCGCGCGGGTGTTGCAGTGGGGGCACTCGAGCTTCTCGCTCCCGTCGACGAGATCCTGGGCGTCGATCTCGAAGGTGCCCTCGCACTTCTGGCAGGTGAAGTCGAGCGTCATGGCCTTTCGTCAGCGCTTGTCGAAGGGAACGTAATCCCGGCGCTTGGGTCCCGTGTAGATCTGTCGTGGGCGGGCGATCTTCTGCTCCGCATCGAGGACCATCTCCTCCCACTGGGCGACCCAGCCGACGGTGCGGGGGATCGCGAAGAGCACGGTGAAGAAGTCCATGGGGAAGCCCAGGGCCTCGTAGATCAGCCCCGAGTAGAAGTCGACGTTGGGGTAGAGCTTCCGCTTCACGAAGTAGTCGTCCTGGAGTGCGATCCGCTCGAGCTCCACGGCGATGTCGAGGAGCGGGTTCCTTCCCGTCACATCGAAGACCTCGTCCGCCACCTTCTTGATGACCTTCGCCCGTGGGTCGTAGCTCTTGTAGACCCGGTGTCCGAAGCCCATCAGCCGGGTCTCGCCCTCGCCCGACTTCACCTCCTTGATGAACTCGGGAACCTTGCTCACGTGGCCGATGCTCTTGAGCATCCGGAGCACCGCCTCGTTCGCGCCGCCGTGCAGCGGCCCGTAGAGCGCCTCGATGCCCGCCGACACTGCCGAGAACGGATCCACCTGGCTGCTCCCCACCAGCCGGACCGCCGTGGTGCTGCAGTTCTGCTCGTGGTCGGCGTGGAGGATGAACAGCACCTCCAGGGCGTGCTCCAGGACCGGGTTCACCTTGTAGGTGTCGGTCCCGATCTTCTTGATCATCGCCAGGAAGTTCCCGACGAAGGACAGGTCGTTGTTCGGATAGACGTACGGCAGCCCCATCGAGTGCCGGAAGCTGAAGGCGGCGATGGTCGGCATCTTGGCGACCATGCGGATCTGCTGGATCCGGCGGTTCTCGGGATCCTTGATGTTCTTCGCCTCGGGATAGAACGAGGAGAGGGCGGACACCGTGGCCGCCAGCATCGACATCGAGTGGGCGTTGTAGCGGAACCCGTCCAGGTACTCCTTGATGTTCTCGTGGACGTAGGTGTGGTGGGTCACCGTGTGGACGAAGTCGTCGAGCTGCTTCCTGCTCGGTAGCTCGCCGTTCAGAAGCAGGTACGCGACCTCGAGGTAGCTGGACTTCTCGGCCAGCTGCTCGATGGGATAGCCCCGGTATTCGAGAATGCCCTTGTCGCCATCGATGAAGGTGATGGCGCTGCGGCAGTTGGCGGTGTTGAGGAAGGCCGGGTCGTACCCCATCAGGCCAAAGTCGTGCTCGTCGATGCGGATCTGCCGCAGATCCGCCGTCTTGATGCACCCGTCCTTGACGGGAATCTCGTAGGACTTGCCGGTGCGGTTGTCGGTGATGCTCAGCGTGTCTTTGGCCATGGCGTAGGGCGTCATTTCACCGGGGGGAGGCTCGATTCAACCAAAAAGAGTACGCCCTTGTTCCAGGTTGCGGAGCCGTTGTCGCGTCCCGTATACCCCCCTGCCGCCAAGGGAAATTCCACTCGGGAGGAAGTCATGAGCAACCCCGTTCCGGCAGGCGAGCGAATCACGTTGACCGGAGGGACACTGCGGGTCCCGGATCGGCCGGTCATCCCGTTCATCGAGGGCGACGGCACGGGCCGGGACATCTGGCGCGCCTCGCAAGCGGTCTTCGACGCCGCGGTGGCGAAGGCGTACGGCGGCAAGCGGAGCATCGCCTGGATGGAGGTCCTCGCCGGGGAGAAGGCCTTCAAGCAGACCAAGAACTGGCTGCCGGACGAGACCATCGAGGGGTTCAGGACGTACCTGGTGGGCATCAAGGGGCCCCTGACCACGCCGGTGGGCGGCGGGATCCGCAGCCTCAACGTCGCGCTCCGCCAGCTGCTCGACCTCTACGTCTGCCTGCGGCCGGTCCGCTACTTCAAGGGCGTGCCGAGCCCGGTGAAGAACCCGGGGAAGGTGGACATGGTCATCTTCCGGGAGAACACCGAGGACATCTACGCGGGCATCGAGTTCGAGGCCGGCTCCGAGGCTGCGCAGACCTTCCTCGCGATGTTCCGGGAGCGCTTCCCGAAGGAGTTCAAGAAGGTTCGCTTCCCCGAGGAGTGCGGCATTGGCATCAAGGCCGTGTCGCGGGAGGGGAGCGAGCGGCTGATCCGCGCCGCGATCCGCTACGCCCTGGAGCACAAGCGCAAGAGCGTCACCTTCGTGCACAAGGGCAACATCATGAAGTTCACCGAGGGGGCCTTCCGCGGCTGGGGCTATGCCCTGGCCGAGCGCGAGTTCGGGGGCAAGGTCTACACCTGGGAGCAGTGGGAGGAGACCAAGGCGAAGAAGGGCGAGGACGCGGCCAACGCCGAGCAGAAGGCGGCGCTCGCCTCGGGGAAGCTGCTGATCAAGGACGCCATCGCCGACATCACGCTGCAGCAGGTCCTCACGCGGCCCGACGAGTTCGACGTCATCGCCACGCTCAACCTGAACGGCGACTACCTGAGCGACGCGCTGGCCGCGCAGGTGGGAGGCATCGGCATCGCCCCGGGCGGCAACATCAACTACGTCACCGGGCACGCGGTGTTCGAGGCGACGCACGGGACGGCGCCCAAGTACGCCGACCTGGACAAGGTGAACCCGGGGAGCGTGATCCTCTCCGGCGACATGATGTTCCGGCATCTCGGGTGGAACGAGGCGGCGGATCTCATCGTCAAGGGGATGAACGGCGCCATCGGGGCGCGCACCGTGACCTACGACTTCGCCCGGCAGATGAAGGGCGACGGCGGGGGCGAGGTCAAGGAACTGAAGTGCTCGGAGTTCGGGCAGGCCATCATCCAGCACATGTAGAAAGGCGAGAGCGCAATCATGGGCAGCAAGCAGAAGATCGGACTCATCGGCGGCGGGCAGATCGGCGGCAACCTCGCGCTGCTCTCGATGCAGAAGCAGCTCGGGGACGTGGTGCTCTACGACATCCCCGCGGCCGAGGGCCTGGTGAAGGGCAAGGCGCTGGACATCAACCAGCTGGCGGCCGTGGACGGCTACGACTGCAGGGTCACCGGCACCACCGACTGGAAGGACGTCGCCGGCAGCGACGTGGTGATCATCACCGCCGGCATGCCCCGGAAGCCGGGGATGACCCGGGAGGACCTGCTCGAGGTCAACCTCAAGATCATGAAGGACGTGGCGTCGAACGTGAAGACGCACTGCCCGAACGCCTTCGTGATCAACGTCGCCAACCCGCTGGACGCGATGGTCTACGCGCTGTTCAAGATCACCGGGTTCAAGAAACATCAAGTCTTGGGGATGGCCGGGGTGCTGGACACCGCGCGCTTCAAGTTCTTCGTCGCCGAGGCGCTGAACGTCTCGATTCGGGACATCGAGGCGCTGGTGCTCGGCGGGCACGGGGACGACATGGTGCCGCTGCTCCGGCACTCGACGGTGGGCGGCGTGCCGCTCACCGAGCTGCTCCGCAAAGACGCGCTGGACGCCATCGTGGACCGGACCCGGAAGGGCGGGGGAGAGCTGGTGGCGCTGTACAAGACCGGCTCGGCCTACTTCGCGCCGGCGGCCTCGGCCATCGCCATGGCGGAGAGCTTCGTCTTCGACCGGAAGCGGGTGCTCCCGGCCGCGGCGCTGCTCGAGGGGCAGTACGGGATCAAGGACTTCTTCATGGGCGTGCCGGTGCAGATCGGCGCGGGAGGCGTGGAGAAGGTCATCGAGCTGCAGCTGAATGACGCGGAGAAGGCCGAGCTGCAGAAGTCGTTCGCCTCGGTGAAGAAGACCGTCGACGAGGTGAAGCTCTAGCCGAGGCCGCGGACGACCGGTCACACCGAGCCGATCACCCGAGCCACGTCGGTCGCGAGGGAGGGCGCCGGGTTCACGGTCAGCTTCCGGCCCGCGAGCACCACGGTGAACCGCGGCTCCTGCTGGTGCCTCTCGTAGGCCTCGGCCAGGAGCTGGGAGATGCGCTGCAGATCCTGCTGGGCGAGCCCCTTCTCGGAGAGGAGCCGCTTGAAGTTGTGCTCCTCACCGTTCGTGAACCAGGCCACCCCGAACCGCTCGGGTGGATTGCCGATGAAGGCGAGCACCATCTTCTCTGCCGGAACGAGCTCCAGCCGGTCGCGCACTCGGCCCGCCATCTCCTCCAGCGCCGCCCGCTGCCCCTCGATCCTCGCGGCCGCCGCACTCGAGGGATCGAGGGGCGGAAACACCTCGCCTCCACCGAACAGCTTGTCGAGAAGCCCCATCGTGCCGCTCCCCGCGCGGCCAGGCCCGGTGGTCCGGAACCCGCCCGTGCGATGCTGAGCCGGCGGCGGCCCGGCCGCCCGCGTTTGCCTCCGACACCGGGGCTACGGTGGCGGACCCATCCACCATCCCGCCACCGACGGGCACGCTCCGTCAACGCCAGGGCGGCCATTCCGTCGGTCGGAAACCGCTCCCTCTCCCCGAGCGCCCGCCTCCGGATTCTTCTGGACTCCCTCCGCCGGGTGCTGGAAGACAGGGCGACTCCTGTCCGCCATGAAAGCCCCTGATTTCAGGGGACTCCCACCGATGGCCAGGGCGCCGCCCGGGAAGTAATCAGGAGAGACCGACAATGGCCGACGCTGCCACCACCGCCGAGTCCGTCCGCACGGACACCGGCACCCGGGACGACCATTCCTTCCTCTGGCGGCGGCTGCATTCGCTCTCGGGCGTGCTGCCGCTCGGCGCCTTCCTCTGCTACCACGTGTTCGAAAACCTGTCGGCGCTGCGCGGCCCCGCCGCGTACGACGAGATGGTCAACCATGTGAACACGCTGCTCCCGCGGCCGTTCTTCTACGCGCTGGAGCTGGTGACCATCATCGTCCCGCTGGCCTACCACGCGCTCTACGGCGTCTGGGTCGCGGCGACCGGTCGCCCGAACGTCGGCCGGTACGCCTACGCGAGCAACTGGGGCTACCTCGCCCAGCGCGTCACGGGGGTCATCGCCCTGCTGTTCCTGCTGGTGCACGTGGGCACGCTCCGCACCTGGGTCACCCTCCTCGGCAACCACCTCGCGCCTGTGAACGCCGACGGCCTGGACCTGGTCACCTACCGGGACGTGGCGGCGCACCTCGGCAACCCGGCCTCCCTCGGCGTCCAGAGCATCCTCGCCGGGGACCACATCTTCGCCCTCTACGGCATCGGCACCCTCTGCACGATCTGGCACTTCACCTACGGGCTCAAGGGATTCTGCTGGACGTGGGGCATCGCGGTCGGGAGGCTCGCGCAGAGGCGAGTCACGCAGGCGTCCTGGCTCCTCTTCGCGGTCCTCTCGGTCGCGACGCTGAGCATCCTCTTCCAGATGCGCTTCGGCGCCGTCGGCTGATGTAGGGGGTCCCATGGCGGAACAGCGATTCACGATGGTGGGCGGAGGACTGGCGGGCCTGATGGCGGTCATCAAGCTCTGCGAGGCCGGCCACAAGGTGGACCTCCTGTCCATCGTCCCGGTGAAGCGATCGCACTCGGTCTGCGCCCAGGGCGGCATCAACGGCGCGGTGAACACCAAGGGCGAGGGCGACCACCCGGACATCCACGTCAAGGACACGCTGCGCGGTGGCGATTTCCTGGCCGAGCAGACCAGCGTGAAGGGCATGTGCTACGCGGCGCCGGGCATCATCTACCTGCTCGACCGGATGGGCGTGCCCTTCAACCGCACTCCGGAAGGCCTCCTCGACTTCCGGCGCTTCGGCGGAACGCTTCACCACCGCACCGCGTTCGCCGGGGCCACCACCGGACAGCAGCTGCTCTACGCGCTGGACGAGCAGGTCCGCCGCTTCGAGGCGGCCGGGATGGTGAACAAGTTCGAGTACTGGGAGTGGCTGGGGATGGTGAGGGACGGTTCCGGCCGCTGCGTGGGCAGCGTCGCCATGGACCTGCGCACCATGGAGGTGCGGTCCATCCCCGCCGAGGCGGTGATGCTGGCCACCGGCGGCCCGGGCATCGTGTTCGGCCGCTCGACGAACTCGGTCATCAACACCGGCACCGCTGCCGGCCGCGCGTACCTGGAGGGGGCGATCTACGCCAACGCCGAGTTCATCCAGGTGCACCCCACTTCCATCCCCGGCGAGGACAAGCTCCGGCTGATGTCCGAGTCCGTCCGCGGAGAGGGCGGCCGGGTCTGGGTCCCCAAGAAGAAGGGCGACACCCGCGATCCGGTCACCATTCCCGAGGAGGAGCGCTGGTACTTCCTCGAGGAGAAGTACCCCAAGTACAAGAACCTCGTTCCCCGCGACGTCGCCACCCGGGAGATCTTCCACGTCTGCCGCGAGCTGGGCATGGGCGTCGGCGGGCGCGACGGCGTCTTCCTCGACGTCACCCACATCCCCGCCGCCACGCTCGACGCGAAGATCAAGGGCGTGATGGAGATCTACGAGAAGTTCGTGGGCGACGACCCGCGCCACCACCCGATGGTCATCTTCCCCGGGATGCACTACTCGATGGGCGGGGTGTACGTGACCTTCGAGCCCGGACCCAACCTCGAGCCGCTCGCTGCGAGCCCGAAGAACCAGGCCACCAGCATCCCCGGCCTCTACGCCTCGGGGGAGGCGGACCACGCGTACCACGGCGCGAACCGGCTGGGGGCCAACTCGCTCCTGTCCTGCATCTACGGTGGGATGATCGGCGGCCCGGCGATGGTGAGCTACGCGAAGAACGTGGCCAAGGGATCCGCGTCGGTTCCCTCCAGCGTCTTCGAGGACGCGAAGAAGCAATGGGAGGAGCGCTTCGCGAGCATCGACAGGATGAGCGGGACCGAGAACCCGTACGTCCTGGCCCGCGAGCTCGGCGAGGTGATGACCGAGAACGTCACCGTGGTCCGGAGGAACGACCGGCTGCGGAAGACCCTGGACAAGATCGCCGAGCTCCAGGACCGCTGGAAGCGGATCAACGTGCTCGACCACGGACACAGCAGCAACCGCCCGCTCAGCTTCGTGAACCAGCTCTGGAACATGTTCGCCCTCGGCGAGGTGATCACCAAGAGCGCGTTGCTCCGCGACGAATCGCGCGGGGCCCACTACAAGCCGGAGTTCCAGCTCCCCGAGCCCAAGACCAAGGACCCCACCCAGGACCCGGACTGGATGAAGGCCTGGAAGGAGCGCCACCAGAAGTGGGCGAAGACCACCATCGCCCGGTGGACGCCGCAGGGCTCGGAGATCACGTACGAGGACATCCCCACGCCCGTGCTCGACCCCGAGCCGCGCTGGTACGCCTGAGGGACCGGACGACGCCATGGACGAAGCCACGAAGGTTGGACTGACCACCGAGAGCCGGCCCCAGGCAGGGGAGAAGTGGGTCACCTTCCGCATCTGGCGGCAGGAGAGCGCGAGCTCGCCGGGTGACTTCGAGGAGTTCCGCGTGCCCTGGCGGAAGGGGGCCAACGTCATCTCCTCCCTGATGGAGATCCAGCGGAACCCGGTCAACGCCGCGGGGAAGCCGACCACGCCGGTGACCTGGGACGCCGCCTGCCTCGAGGAGGTCTGCGGCAGCTGCGCGATGAACATCAACGGGCGGGTACGGATGGCCTGCTCGGCGCTGGTGGACAAGCTGGAGTGGCCCATCACGCTCGAGCCAATGCGCAAGTTCCCGATGGTCCGGGATCTCACCGTCGACCGCACCCGGATGTTCGAGTCGCTGAAGCGGGTGAAGGCCTGGATCGAGCTCGACGGCACGCACAACCTCGGCCCCGGCCCGCGCCAGAGCCAGAGCGAGCAAATCCAGCGGTACGTGCTCTCCACCTGCATCACCTGTGGCAGCTGCCTCGAGGCTTGCCCGCAGATCACCCAGGACAACGACTTCATGGGCGCGGCGCCGATCAGCCAGGTCCGGCTGTTCAACCTGCACCCGACCGGGGCGATGCACGCCGAGGATCGGCTCCACGGCCTCATGGGTCCCGGCGGCATCCAGGACTGCGGGAAGGCGCAGAACTGCGTGCAGGTCTGCCCGAAGGAGATTCCCCTCACCACGTCCATCGCGGCGATGAACCGCGACGTGACCAAGCTCGTGGTGAAGGACCTCTTCTTCAAGGACAAGGAGACCGAGACCGCGGTCGGCGGACCGGCGTAGGTCGAGGCGGCCGCTTGAAAGGGCATCGGCCCCGGCGTTCAGCGGGCGCGGTGCACCTCGTGCCCGTCGAAGGTCAGGTGCGCCAGCCGGCGAGCCGGAAGACCTCGAAGTCGCTCCCGGCCTTCAGGATCCAGGCGTGCGCGACGAGCCCGAAGAGGAGGAGGACGGCGGCGGCCTGCCACCAGCCCGCAGCGGGGGAGACCCCGCCTGGAGGAGGAAGGGCCGGCCCTGCGGTCGGGCCGGGGTGCCGCGGTGCGTTTCCCCCTTGCCTCGCCTCGGTTTCTGCGTGAGACATGCGCGCCCCCCCACGGGCGACATCCCATGAAGATCCACGAGTATCAGGGCAAGGAGCTGTTCCGGAAGTACGGGGTGCCCACCCCGCGCGGAATCCTGGCCACCACCCCCGAGGAAGCCGAGAAGGCCGCGACCTCCCTGGGAACCCCGGTGGTGGTCGTGAAGGCGCAGATCCACGCCGGCGGACGGGGAAAGGGCGGCGGGGTGAAGCTCGCGAAGAGCCCTGCCGAGGCGAAGACGCTCGCCTCCCAGATCCTGGGAATGATGCTCAAGACGCACCAGACCGGGCCCGAGGGCCAGAAGGTCGGCAAGGTCTACGTCGAGGAGGGGCTCCCCATCGAGCGGGAGTTCTACCTGGGCATGACCCTGGACCGGGCCACGTCGCGGCTGTCGATCATGGCCTCGAGCGAGGGCGGGGTGGAGATCGAGGAGGTGGCGGCGAAGAGGCCGGAAGCGATCCTCGTCGAGTCCATCGACCCGGTGGTGGGGCTCGCGGACTATCAGGCCCGGACGCTGGCCTTCGGGCTCGGGCTGACCGGCGACAGCATCGGCAAGTTCGTGGCGTTTTCCCGCGCGCTCTACCGCTGCTACGTGGAGACCGACGCCTCGCTCGCCGAGGTGAACCCGCTGGTCCTGCTCAAGGACGGCTCGGTGATGGCGCTCGACGCCAAGCTGAACTTCGACGACAACGCGCTCTACCGGCACAAGGACCTGGTCGGCTACCGGGATATCGCCGAGGAGGACCCGATCGAGGCCCGGGCCAAGGAGCACGACCTGGCCTACATCTCGCTCGACGGAAACATCGGGTGCATGGTGAACGGCGCCGGACTGGCGATGGCGACGATGGACACCATCAAGCTGGTGGGTGGCCAGCCGGCGAACTTCCTCGACGTGGGCGGCGGGGCCAGCAGGGAGAAGGTCACCGAGGCCTTCAAGCTCATCCTCAGCAGCAAGGCGGTGAAGGCGGTCCTGATCAACATCTTCGGCGGGATCATGAAGTGCGACGTCATCGCCGAGGGCGTGGTGGCCGCCGCCCGGGAGGTGAAGCTCTCGGTCCCCCTGGTGGTCCGGCTCGAGGGCACCAACGTGGAGCTGGGGAAGGAGCTCCTCCGCAAGTCGGGCCTGCCCATCATCCCCGCGGATAATTTGCGCCAGGCGGCGGAGAAGGCCGTCGCTGCGGCCCGGGGGGAGAAGGTGTCATGAGCATCCTCGTCGACCAGAACACCCGGGTGCTGATGCAGGGCATCACCGGCTCGGCGGGCTCCTTCCACGCCGGCCAGATGCTCGACTACGGGACGAAGCTCGTCGCCGGAGTCACGCCGGGAAAGGGCGGGACCGAGTTCCAGGACCGTATTCCGATCTTCAACACCGTTGCGGACGCGGTGAAGCAGACGGGCGCCAACGTCAGCGTCATCTTCGTGCCGCCGCCGTTCGCCGGGGACGCCATCCTCGAGGCCGCCGAGGCCGGGGTGCCGCTGATCATCGTCATCACCGAGGGCATCCCGGTGATGGACATGGTGAAGGTGAAGCGCGCGCTGCAGGGCCGGCCGGTGCGGCTGGTGGGCCCGAACTGCCCCGGGGTCATCACCCCCGGCGCGAAGTGCAAGATCGGCATCATGCCCGGGCACATCCACAAGCCCGGGCGGATCGGCGTCGTCTCCCGTTCGGGAACGCTGACCTACGAGGCGGTGTTCCAGCTCACGCAGCTCGGGCTGGGCCAGTCGACCGCGGTGGGTATCGGCGGTGACCCGGTGAACGGGACCGACTTCGTCGACTGCCTCCAGCTCTTCAATGCCGACCCCGAGACCGACGCGGTGATCATGATCGGCGAGATCGGCGGAAGCGCCGAGGAGACTGCAGCGCAGTACATCGGCAAGGAGTTCAGGAAGCCCATCGCCGGGTTCATCGCCGGAGTCTCGGCCCCGCCGGGCAAGCGGATGGGACACGCCGGAGCGATCATCGCCGGAGGGAAGGGGACCGCGGCGGAGAAGATCAAGGCGATGGAGGCGGCGGGAGTGCTGATGGCGCCGTCGCCGGCCGAGCTCGGGACCACATTGCAGGCCGCGCTCCAGCGCGGTCGTCGCTAGACACGAAGGAACGAAACGGACATGGCCACTGAGCGCACCCTCTCCATCATCAAGCCCGACGGGCTGGAGAAGGGAATCATCGGGAAGATCATCACTCGCTTCGAGGAGAACGGCCTCAAGCCGGTGGCGATGCGGATGCAGCACCTCTCGCAGCGCGAAGCGGAGGGCTTCTACGTGGTCCACAAGGCGCGGCCCTTCTTCAAGGACCTCGTGACCTTCATGACCTCGGGGCCCGTCGTCCTGATGGTGCTCGAGGGCGAGAACGCGATCGCGAAGAACCGCGAGGTCATGGGTGCCACCAACCCCGCCAACGCCGCGCCAGGCACCATCCGGAAGGACTTCGCGACCGACGTGGAGAAGAACACCGTCCACGGCTCCGATAGCCCGGAGAACGCGAAGACCGAGATCGCCTACTTCTTCCGGGACACGGAAATCACGCCCTACGCCTCGAAGCGGTAGCCGGAGCTCCCTCCGGCGCCGGTCCGCCTTCTCGCGGCCTCAGCCGGCCTCGACGGAGAGGCCGAACGCATCCCGGAACCCGCGGGCCCCGTCCACCGTGACCCGGAGCGCGCGTGTCCCGGGCTTCCGCCTGACCCAGCCGAGCTCCAGGAGCCCCTCGGTGAGGCCGACGCCGAGGGGTCCGGCAAGGTGGTCGCGCCGCTCGGTCCAGTCCAGGCAGGCGCGCCCCTCCAGCAGCCCGTCCGTCTCCTCGACCAGCCCGAGCGCCGTGCCCCTCCGCTGCCCGACGGCAGTCAGCGTGTACCGGAGGCCCTCCCGGCGCACCAGACGGCGCTCGAGCAGCGCGTCGACCAGGCCCACCCCGAGCTCGCCCGCGAGGTGCCGATAGCAGGTCCGCGCCCGGCGGAAGGCGGCGTCGTCCGGGTCGATGCTCGCGCTTCGGACCGGCCGAGTGGTGAGCAGGGACAGACTCTCGAAGGCCCGGGCCACCTCGTCGCTCGACAGCCGGTGGTAGCGGTGCCGGCCGTGCTGCTCGACGCGGAGCAGGCCGCCGCGGGTCAGGAGCGCCAGGTGCTCGCTCCCCGTCGAGGGCGAGACCCCGGCGATGCGAGCCAGCTCGGTGGCCGGCCGCGACTGGCCGTCCATCAGCGCGGAGACGATCGAGACCCGCGCCGGCTCCGAGAGCAGGGCGGCGACGGCGGCGATGTCCAGGCGGCTCGCGGGGCGGAGATCGTCCATGGCTCCGGAACCCTAGCCCCGGAGCCGTTGCGATGCTTCGGTCGTGGCCGAATCTTCGTGCAGACGTACCCTGGTGCCCCGGGGGTGTTCCGGGGCGTGCGATCCGTCAGCGCACGGGCGCGGCTCAGCTCTTCCGGATGTCGACCAGCCGGCCGCGCTCGCCGATCCAGCGCTTGCGGTCGAAGGACGACTTGTTCTTGTTGCAGACCAGCTGGAAGGCGGTGGAGCCGCCGCGCTCGGAGACCACCACCGACCAGGCGAGGAAGATCTCCCAGAGCCGGAACCAGCGTTCGCCGTAGCCCTGGACCACCGCGTCCCGGTTCCTGAGCCAGTTGCGGTACCAGCGCTCGATGGTGAGCGAGTAGTGGATGCCGATGTTCTCCACGCTGTGAATCTCGAAGCCCGCCCGCTCGAGGTTGTTGCAGACGAAGCTCAGCGGCATCGAGGCATCCGCGCCGGGGAAGACGTACTTCGACATGAACATCCCCCAGGTGAAGTCCTCGGCGGTCCAGTTGCGGCGGAGGCCGGCGATCTGGAGGAAGAGAATGCCGTCCTCCTCGAGCATGCTGTTCAGCTGGCGCATGAACTTCTGGAACTTCCGGATTCCCACGTGCTCGGCCATCTCCAGCACCGTGATCTTGTTCCACCTCTGGCGGGGGATGTCGCGGTAGTCCAGGGTCAGGATCCGCGCCTTGTCGGCGAGCCCCTTCTTCGCGATTCGATCGGCGCCGAACTCCGCCTGGCGCGCGGCCAGCGTGACGCCGGTGGCATCGGCGCCGTGGTGCTCGGCCATGTGCGCCACCAGGGTGCCCCAGCCGCAGCCGATGTCGAGCAGCCGCTCGCCGGGCTTGACCTGGATCTTCTTCGCCACCACCTCGAGCTTCCGGCGCTGAGCGTCCTCGAGCGTGTCGCTCGGGTTCTCGAAGAAGGCCGAGGTATAGATCATGATGTCGCCGAGGAACGCGTTGAAGAAGTCGTTCCCGCGATCGTAGTGGCCGGTGACGGTCTTCCGGTCTGCGGCCTGGGTGTGGATCAGCACCGAGGGGATGAAGCCGCCGACCAGGAACTTCATCTGCTCCCAGGTGAGCCGGTGGTTGAGCACTTCCTCCTTGCGCCGGAGGAAGGCCTGCAGATCCCCGCTGACCTGGATCTCGCCACTGACGTACTTCTCGACGAAGGTGGCCATCGGGAGCTTCTTCCCGTTGGGAGTGGCGAGATCGATGGACGGCGCGGCCGCGGAGGGCTGCAAGGCTGTGGTCATGCGAGTGAGACTCCTGGAGACCCGAATTTCGGGTGAAACCGGCGAGAAGCGCGCAGACTAGCAGTGTTTCTGCCTCGACGTTGTCCAAAGTTTGGCCCGGTCCTACGACCGTGGGCCTAGAACGCCAGGAGGATGAGCGGCGCGATGATCCAGGTCTTGTACGGCGTGTCGACGATGGTGTCGTACGTCACGCTCACTCCGAGGGCGAACGACGGGCTGAAGAACATGATGAAGCCGGCGCCGGCGCGGAGGGCGAGCCCACCCGCCGAGTAGTCGAACGGCCCGCCGACGTGGCCGTACCCGATACCCCCCTCGATGTAGGGCCCGAAATTCCCGACCGGCAGGGTGACCCGCAGCCCACCGAGGCCGGTGTAGACGCTCCAGTCGCCGCTCCAGCTCCCCTGGGCCATGACGGCGGGGGTGAGGATGACTGGACCCATATCGAACCCATAGCCGCCCACCACTCCGAGGGTGAATCCGGCGCTCCCGCTCGAGGGAATGAAGACCCCGGGGGCGATGATGAACCGCGGCCCCACCGCATAGCGCCGGACGAGGCCGGGCTCGGGCGGGGGCGGCGGCTCGGGTGCGGCCTGTGGCGTCTGGGTGCCGTAATCCGCGCTGGGGACTTCCCCCGTCTGCGCCACGGCGATGGGGGCCAGGAGCAGCAGGCATGCCGAGAGGGCCGCGCGGACGTGGGTTCGCATGGCGGGGCAGCCTGCCCTCCGGGGACCCCGGGTAGCAATCGGACGTTGTACCCAGGGACGCCGGGCGCGAGAGTCCGACCCCCATGGACCCGGTGGGCCTGTTCATCCCCTGCTACGTGGACCAGCTCTACCCGGCGGTGGGCCTCGCGACCGCGCGGGTGCTCGAGCGGCTCGGAGTCCCCGTGGAGTTCCCGGAGGGGCAGACGTGCTGCGGGCAGCCCATGGCCAATGCCGGGGCCGTCTCGGCGGCCGCGCCGGTGGCCCGTCACCACCTCGATGTCTTCGAGCGCTATGGGCAGGTGGTCTGCCCCTCGGGCAGCTGCACCGCAATGGTGCGGCACCACTATGCCGACATCCTGCCGGAGGACCCGCGGGTGGAGACCGTGGGTGGGCGGACCTACGAGCTCTGCGAGTTCATCACCGACGTGCTGGGGGTGCGCCGCATCGCGGGGACCTTCCGGAAGCGGGTGGGCCTCCACCAGAGCTGCCACGGGCTCCGGGAGCTCCGCCTGGGGAGCGGCAGCGAGCGGATGATCGAGCCCTGGAACAAGGTGCACTCGCTGCTGGCGACGCTGGAGGGCATCGAGCTCGTGGAGCTCACCCGGGCCGACGAGTGCTGCGGGTTCGGCGGGATCTTCTCGGTCGACGAGTCGGCCGTCTCCGGGGCGATGGGGCGGGACCGGGTGGCGGACCACGCCAAGGCGGGCGCCGAGGTGGTGACCGCGGTGGACATGTCCTGCCTGATGCACCTGGAGGGGATTGCCCGGCGGGGCCGCTCGCCACTGCAGTTCCTGCACGTGGCACAGGTGCTCGACACCGCGATGTCCGCGAGCGCGGCCCCGAGCGGGGCGGCAGCTTGACCAGGGGTTCAGCGGCTGCGGAGCCGGTGAGGCCAGGGGAGGGGCTTCGGGCAGTCGCAGTGCGCGACTCGCTGGCACCGCCAGGGGAGATCCCCGATGGTCTGCCCGGCGCAGATCCGCCCGCACTGCTCGATGGCGGTGGGGCAGGGGTGCACCAGCGGCTCGGCCATCAGCGTCGCCGCCACGAGCACCGCGACGATGAGGAGGGTGGCGACCAGCGCGATGCGTGCGTTCCGGCTCACGGAGAGTCATCGAGAATAGCCATCCGGCTCGCCCTCGCTCCTTTCGTTCATCGTTGCACCCTGGAGGCGCCGGGATGAAAGTCCGGCGGCCGGCATGAACGCCCACGCCCGTGCAGCAGAACGGCTGGTCCGGGACGACGCGCGCCTTCACTGGCACGACGCCGCGGTGTGGCAGGTGCGCACGAAGCGCGACCGCGCCGCCCGCGCCGTGCCCGACTGGGAGGCACTCCGGGACGCGGCCTCACGCATCAAGCTCCACACCCTCTCCCGGCTCCCCGAGTACCTCGAGGAGTTCGAGCGCAAGGCCTCGGCCCTGGGCGCGCGGGTGCACTGGGCGGCCGACGGCGCGGAGCACAACGCCATCGTCCTCGGGCTCCTCCGGGAGCGAGGGGTGACGCGCCTGGTGAAGAGCAAGTCCATGCTCACCGAGGAGTGTCACCTCAACCCGGAGCTGGAGCGCGCCGGCATCGAGGTCATCGACACCGATCTCGGCGAGCGCATCGTCCAGCTGGCCCACGAGCCGCCGAGCCACATCGTCCTGCCCGCAGTGCACATGAAGCGCGAGGAGATCGGCGAGCTCTTCCACCGGACCATCGGGACGCCCGGGGGCCTCTCCGACCCCAAGCAGCTCACCGAGGCCGCGCGCCAGCACCTGCGCCAGAAGTTCATGGCCAGCCAGGCCGGCCTCACCGGGGTGAACTTCGCCATCGCCGAGACCGGCGGCTTCGTGGTCTGCACCAACGAGGGAAACGCCGACCTCGGGGTGTCCCTCCCGCCGATCCACATCGCCTGCATGGGGCTGGAAAAGCTGATTCCGAGGGCCGTCGACCTCCCGGTGTTCCTCCGCCTCCTCGCGCGGAGCGGCACGGGGCAGCCGATCACCACCTACACCTCGCACTTCCACGGTCCCCGCCCCGGGGGTGAGCTGCACATCGTCCTGGTCGACAACGGCCGGAGCGCGCTCCTCGCCAGCGAGACCCACCGGGGGGCGCTGTGCTGCATCCGATGCGGGGCCTGCATGAACACCTGCCCGGTCTACCGGCGCAGCGGTGGCCACAGCTACGGCACGACGGTGCCCGGACCCATCGGCTCGGTGCTTGCCCCCGCGGCCGATGCGGCGCGCAACGCGGCGCTGCCCTTCGCCTCCAGCCTCTGCGGCTCGTGCAGCGACGTCTGCCCGGTGCGGATCGACCTCCACGGCCAGCTCCTCGCCTGGCGCCGGGAGCTCGACGCTCGCGGCCTCACCCCGGCGGTGAAGCGGCGGGGCGTGGCGGTGGCCAGCTTCGTGCTGCGGCGGCCGTGGATGTACCGGCTGGCCGGGAAGATGGTCCGGTTCTTCGGCCGG
>RPRB01000028.1 GCA_003818285.1 Myxococcaceae bacterium | reverse complement strand
CCGGACGATGCGCTGGGCGAGCGCGCCGAGGGCGCCCACGCCCATGACCACCACCACCAGCTTCCACACGTCGAAGGGGCTGACGGCCCCGAACGGGTCCACCGGGCGATCGGGCAGGAGCGGCTGGACGAGGAGCGCCGAGACGCCGAGGACCAGCGCGTTCTGCAGCTCGCGGTCGCTGAAGAGCCTCCGGGCGAGCCCTTGCAGTCGGGCACGGAGCGCGAGCAGCGCGGAGGTGGCCAGCGCGGAGGTGGCCAGCGCGGCGCCGAGGGCCAGGGCCGGCGCGCGCTGGGACAGGACCCCCAGGCCGAAGGCGAGCACCAGAGCCGGCCTCGGTGGTGAGGCCGGGGTCCGGCTCCTTCGCCCGCCAGGCCACCACCAGCGCGAGGAGGGCGACCGTCGCGCCGGCCACGCCCAGCACCACCGCGCTTCCGGTCTGCAGCGCCACGCCCCCGAGGAGCGAGGTCAGGCCGAAGCTGCGGAGCCCCGCCCAGCGGCGCGGGCGCTCGGCGTCACGAGCCCGCTCACGCTCGAGCCCCAGCACCAGGCCCACGCCGAGCGCGACCAGCAGCCGCCATTCGGGGCGGTCCTCGAAGCCCATGCCAGCGTGCAGTACCACCCGCTCCCGGGGGTGTTCGAGCGTCAGGAGGCGCGGGACGTCGGCGGTGCCACGCTCCGGGGAGCCGCGGGCAGCGACTGCTCGGGTGGGCCGTTAGGTTGCGAGCCGGAGGTCGCATGCCGCTGCATCGGATCCTGGTCGCCATCGACGGGTCGGAGCCGGCCGACCGCGCGCTGGCCCTCGCCTCCGAGCTGGCCCGCTCCGCGGGAGGTGCGACACTGATCCTGGTCTCCGCCATCTCCGATCCGGTCACCTTCGCCCCGACTCCGGTGGCCGGTCTGGAGATGGTGCTCGAGGCCGAGCAGCAAGGGGCCGAGCGAAACCTCGCCGAGCGGGCGGAGCGGCTGCGAGGTGGACGACTGGAGGTGGAGATGTTGGTCCGGGTCGGACCCGCGCCCGACGTGCTGGTGGAGGCGGCGGAGGCGCGTCGTGCCGACCTGGTGGTGGCCGGCAGCACCGGGAAGGGAGCTCTCCAGCGCGCGTTTCTGGGAAGTGTCACCACCCGGCTCCTTCACGTTCTCCGGAGGCCGCTCCTCGTCGTTCCCTGATTCCCTTTGGCGGCGCGCCCGATAAGGTCCGCAACCCATGGCTACCTGGACTTTTCTGACCAACCACGCTCACGTCCTTCTCTGCGTCTGGGAAGATTCCGAGGCCCGGGTCCGCGACATCGCCACGCGCGTCGGGATCACCGAACGGGCCGTCCAGCGCATCCTGCAGGAGCTCGAGTCGGAGCAGTACCTCCACCGTGAGCGGGTCGGCCGGCGCAACCGCTACCGCGTCCGGGCCGATCGTCCCTTCCGTCACCCGGTCGAGGACCATCGCCCGGTGTCGCTCCTGCTCGACCTGATCGTCCGCCGGAAGGCGCAGCGCCCCGCGCCCCGCGCCCCGGCGCGACGGAGCGCCCGCGCCCGGGCCCCCCGCGCTCGCGCGCGCTAGGCGTGGCCCCGGGCCCGTCTGCCGGCCGTCAGGACGGCGGGGACCAGGTCCAGTCGCGCACCTCGGGCATGTCCTCGAGGTGCTCCTCGACGTAGGCCCGGTGCTTCCTCAACAGCTCGTTGAAGTGCTCGACCAGCTCCGGCGAGTTCTCGGGGATGCGCCGCGCCCGACGAAGCGCCTCGATGGCGAGGTGGTACCGGCTGATGCCGTTGAGCACCACCATGTCGAAGGGAGTGGTGGTGGTGCCCTGCTCGCGGAACCCGCGGACGTGGAAGCGTTCCGGGATGGGCCTTCCGTGAAGGGTGTAGTGGATGCCCAGCGGGTAGCCGTGGAAGGCGAACACCACGTGCCGGTCGCGGGTGAAGAGGTCCACGAACCGCTTCTCGTCCATCCCGTGCGGGTGTTCCTCGGGGGTGAACATCGCCATGAGGTCCACCACGTTCACCACGCGAATCCGCAGCCCCGGCGCGGCGGTGCGGAGCAGCCAGGTGGCGGCGAGCGTCTCCAGGGTAGGGATGTCCCCGGCGCAGGCCATCACGATGTCCGGGTCCCCCTCGTCGTTGCTGGCCCACTCCCAGACCGACGCGCCACGCTCGCAGTGACCCTTCGCCGTCTGGAGGTCCAGGTACTGGAGCTGCGGCTGCTTGTCGATGACGATGACGTTGACGTGGTTCGAGGTGCGGAAGCAGTGGTCCGCCGTCCAGAGCAGGCAATTGGCGTCGGGCGGCAGGTAGATGCGCGACACCGTCGGCTTCCGCGTGAGCACGGTGTCGATGAACCCCGGGCCCTGGTGACTGAACCCGTTGTGGTCGTTCCGCCAGCAGGTGGAGGTGAGGAGGATGTTCAGCGCCGGGATGGGCTTCCGCCACTCCAGCTTGAGTGACTCGTCCAGCCACTTGCTGTGCTGGATGGCCATCGAGGCCATCACCATGGCGAAGGACTCGTAGGTGGCGAGGAGCCCGTGGCGCCCGGTGAGCGCGTAGCCCTCCATCCAGCCCTCGCAGTTGTGCTCGCTCAGCACCTCCATCACCCGCCCCTCGGGGCCAATGGCCTCGTCGGTGGGCTCGACCGGGAGCATGAAGGCGCGTGGGGTGGCCTCGAACACCGCGCCCAGGCGGTTGCTGTTGGTCTCGTCGGGGCAGAAGAAGCGGAAGCGGCCGGGGTTCTCGCGGTACAGGTCACGCATCAGCTGGCCGAGGCGCCGGGTGGACTCCTCCTGCCCCGCGCCAGGCGGGTCGACCTTCACCGCGTACCCCTCGAGGGACGGGATCTTCAGCGGCTGGCAGGTCTCCCCGTTCGTGCGGGGGTTGGCGCTCATCCGGAGCGCCCCCGCCGGGGCGAGCGCCCGCAGCTCGGGCACCAGCCTCCCGTGCGCGTCGAAGAGCTGCTCGGGCCGGTAGCTCCGCATCCAGGCCTCGAGCATCTTCAAGTGCTCGGGGCTGTCCTTCACGCCCGCGAGCGGGACCTGGTGGGCCCGGAACGTCCCCTCGACCTGGGTGCCATCCACGACGTCCGGGCCGGTCCACCCCTTCGGCGTGCGGAGCACGAGCGCCGGCCAGCGGGGGCGACTCTTCACCCCGGTGGCTCGGGCCTCCTTCTGGATCCGGCGGATGCGGTCCAGGCAGCCCTCGAGCGCCGCGGCGAGCGCCTGGTGGACGCGGGGCGGATCGTCTCCCTCGACGAACAGCACCTCGTAGCCGAGCGCCTCGAGGTACCCGCGGATCTCGGCGTCGGTGGAGCGCCCCCAGACGGTGGGGCCGGAGATCTTGTACCCGTTCAGGTGCAGCACCGGGAGCACCGCGCCGTCGTGCGCGGGATTGAGGAAGCTGATGCCCTTCCAGCTGCCCTCGAGCGGGCCGGTCTCGGCCTCGCCGTCACCCACCACGGCGATGGCGATCAGCTCCGGGTCGTCGAACACCGCTCCGAAGGCGTGGGTCAGCACGTAGCCCAGCTCGCCCCCCTCGTGGATCGATCCCGGCGTCGGCGCGCTCACGTGGCTGGGGATGCCACCGGGCGTCGAGAACTGGCGGAAGAGCCGCCGCATCCCGGCTGCATCGGGCGTCACCCGCGGGTAGATCTCGCTGTAGGTGCCCTCGAGGTAGGTGCAGGCCACGACCGCCGGCCCGCCGTGTCCGGGCCCGGCGAGGTAGATGGCCGGGAAGCCGTCGCGGCGGATGAGCCGGTTCATGTGTGCGTAGATCAGACTCAGCCCGGGGCTCGTCCCCCAGTGGCCGAGGAGGCGCGGCTTGATGTGCTCGGGCCGGAGCGGCTCCTTCAGGAGGGGATTCTCCTGAAGGTAGATCTGCCCGACGGTGAGGTAGTTCGCGGCGCGCCACCAGGCGTCGATGAGCCGCAGGTCTTCGGGGGTGAGCGGGTCGGGCATGGTCTCTCTCCGGTGGCGTCGGGCGTCCTTCTACGCCCGCTGCACGCTGGCGGGAGAGGCTGAACGCCGGGCGTGGCGTTGGTGCGACATCCGTGCCGGAGGCCCGGTCGCCCCCTCGCCGGGCACCGCGGTGTGCTTCCCCGGAATGAACCTCCGACGTCGGCGACCGAGCAGGGTGAGAAGTCAGCACGGCTGGCTCGAGCTGGGGCCCGAGCGGGGTGCCACGGTGGTGCTGCTCGACGGCAGTGGCAGTTCCTGCGCAAGCTTTGCGCGCTGGGGTGCGCGCCCGCCGCCGGTGGGCGATGAAGCTCGGGAAAGAGGGCCTGGTCCGATGAGCGACGCGCTGTTCTGGCACCGGCTGCACTTCGGCTTCACGGTCACGTACCACTACCTCTTTCCCCAGCTGACGATGGGGCTGTCCCTGCTCATCGTGCTCTTCAAGTGGCGCGCGTTCCGGCGAGGCAGCGCGCTCCACGACGAGGCGGCGCGGTTCTGGGCCCGCATCTTCGGCGTGAATTTCGCCATGGGGGTCGTCACCGGAATCCCGCTGGAGTTCCAGTTCGGGACCAACTGGTCGCGCTTCAGCCAGTTCGCCGGCGGGGTCATCGGCCAGACGCTGGCGATGGAAGGCATGTTCGCCTTCTTCCTCGAGTCCACCTTCCTCGGCATCTTCCTCTACGGGGAGAAGCGGTTCGGGCGCCGGATGCACCTGGCCTCGGCGGCGGCGCTCTGGGCGGGAGCGTGGCTGTCCGGCTACTTCATCATCGCCACCAACGCCTTCATGCAGCACCCGGTGGGGCACTCCATCGGGCCGGACGGACGGCTCCAGCTGGCCGACTTCTGGGCCTTCGTGCTCAACCCCTGGGCGATCTGGCAGTACCTCCACAACATGACCGCCTCGGTGGTGACCGCGTCCTTCGTGGTGGCCGGGGTCGGAGCGTTCTGGTCGCTCTCGGGCCGGCACCCGGAGCACGCGCGGCTGGCGCTCCGGACCGGCGTCGTCGCCGGACTGATCGCCTCGTGCCTGCTGGTCTTTCCCACCGGGGACCGCCACGGGAAGCTGCTGGCCGAGAAGCAACCGGCGACGCTCGCGGCGATGGAAGGACTGTTCGAGAGCAGGCCCGACGCCGAGCTGGCCATCATCGGGCAGCCCGACGTGCGGAACCGCCGGCTGGAGAACCCGATCGTCGTGCCGGGGATGCTCAGCTTCCTCGTCTACGGAAGCTTCGGCAGCACGGTCACCGGGCTCGATCAGTTCCCCCAGGACCGCTGGCCGGACAACATCGAGCTCCTCTACTACTCGTACCACGTGATGGCTGGGCTCGGGACCCTGTTCATCGGCCTCCTCGCACTCTCCGCTTTCCAGCTGTGGCGCGGACGGCTCGAGCGGTCGCGGCCGCTCCTCTGGGCGCTGATGCTCGCCATTCCGTTCCCCTACATCGCCACCACCGCGGGGTGGATGACCGCGGAGCTGGGACGGCAGCCGTGGCTGGTCTACGGACTGATGCGCACCGCCGACGGGACCTCGCCGCGGGTCACGGCCGGAAACACCCTCTTCACCCTCCTCGGGTTCGCCGGCCTGTACCTGGTGATGGGCATCCTCTTCCTTTACCTGGTGGGGCGAGAGGTCGCGCACGGTCCCGGCACGCCGCACGCACAGGTGGTCCCGTCCGGAAAGACCGGGCTCACCGGGGAGGCGGCGTGATGGAGGCGCTGTGGTTCACCATCGTCGCCGGGATGCTCGCGGTGTACGTCGTCCTCGACGGCTTCGACTTCGGTGCCGGCTTCCTGCACTTGGTCGTGGCCCGGACCGACGCCGAGCGCCGCAGCGTGCTGGCCGCCATCGGCCCGGTGTGGGACGGGAACGAGGTGTGGCTCATCGCCGGGGGCGGCGCGCTCTTCATGGCCTTCCCCGGCGCGTACGCGGTCGGCTTCAGCGGGTTCTACCTGCCGCTCATGCTGTTGCTCTGGGTTCTCATCCTCCGCGGCCTGTCCATCGAGCTCCGCAACCACGTCGACAATCCCCTGTGGGCGGCGTTCTGGGACGCGACCTTCGCCCTGGGCAGCACGCTCATCGCCATCGTTCTGGGCGCGGCGCTGGGGAACGTGCTGCGGGGCGTCCCGCTGGACGGCTCGGGCACCTTCCACGTTGCCCTCTTCGATAGCTTCTGGCCCTCGCCGCGCTCCGGCGTGCTCGACGTCTACACCGTGCTCGTGGGCGTGTTCACCCTCCTCGCGCTCGGCGGGCACGGAGGGCTGTACCTGGCGATGAAGACCGACGAGCGCGTGCACGCGCGCAGCATGCGTGCGGCCCGCCTGCTCTGGGTCTGCGCGGGGGTGTTGTTCCCCCTGGTCACCTGGGCGACCACCCGCGTCGCGCCCGAGCTCCCGGGGACCGCGGCGCACCGGCCGCTGGTCTGGGTCCTGCTGGCGCTCCAGGCCGCCTCGGTCGCGATGCTGGTGGCGGGGCTGGTGCGTGGGAACGCGACGCTCGGGTTCGCCGGGTCGGCGGGTACGCTGTTCACGCTCCTCGGCATCGGCGCCGCGGCGCGCTGGCCGGTGCTGCTCCGGTCCAACCTGGCGCCATCGTTCTCCCTCGACGCGTTCGCCGCGGCCACCACCCATCACGGTCTGCGGGTGGCGCTGAGCTGGACCCTGGTGGGGCTGCCGCTGGCCTGCGGCTACTTCGTCTTCGTGGCCCGGGCCTTCCGGGGGAAGGTGCGACTCGACACCCCCCCCCACCCCGCCGGGGACGCGCCAGGGCGCAGCGCGTCGCCCTGAGAGGGCTCTCGCGGTGCCGATCGGCTAGGCTCGCCCGCATGTCCAGGACGGCTCCGCTCCTGTGCCTGCTCCTGCTGGCCGGCCCGGTCCGCGCGCAGCCGGCCACGGACGTCCAGGTGCAGGTCGGCAAGACGGTCAAGCTGAACGTCGGCCTGGCACAGGGGCTGAACTGCGACGATCTGACGATCGTGGACGCCAAGCTCGTCCCCTCCAAGGACAAGAAGGTGCTGGTCCTGGTGCTGAAGGGGAAGGCCGCGGGCGACACCTACTGCCGCGCCGGGACGGGGTTCGGGCAGACGGTGCTCGTCCACGTCACGGTGTCCGAGCCAGATCTCTGATCCTCAGCGGCGGCCCGGGGCGTCCTCGACGTTGGTCGTCGCCCACGGGAGAGCTTCCAGCCGAGCGAGCGGGATCGGATCCCCGGTGACGTCGCTCAGCCCGTAGGAGCCATCGGCCAGCTTGAGCAAGGCGCGGTTCACCTGGGCGAGCTGCGCCCGGTCCCCCTCGGTCAGGGTGTTCCGCGTGCTGCGCTCGACCTGCTCCTCGGCGACGTCGGCTGCGTCACCAGGGTCGGCGAGTCCGGGGGAGTCGGAGGGTCCGTCCGGTCGGGTGAGCCCGAGCAGCCGGGCGCGCTCGCGCTGCAGCCGCTCCTCGAACCGGGCCAGCTGGTTCTGTGTCAGGTGCGGGTGAGGGGCCATGATGGGGGGGACCCTAGCACCCCTCCCAGGTCCGGGCGGACGCGCTTACCCTGTCACTCGGTATTCTACAGTGGCGTGCCGATGCCGCCGGCGCCACGGCCGAAGAACGAGGAGGACCCGGAGGGCGACGAGTCGTGAGCAGCTTCCGCGAGCTCTTCGGGGCCGATCCGGAGGTCAGCGCCGAGGCGCCGGGCCGGGCGAACCTCATCGGTGAGCACACCGACTACTCGGGGGGCTTCGTCCTTCCGGTGACCATCCCCCAGCGGACGCGGGTCGAGCTCCGCCGTCGCCGCGATGACACGGCCCGGGTCCACTCGGTCCAGCTGCGGAGGACGGAGGAGTACCGCGTCGGCTCCGAGTCGGCCCGTCACGACTGGCTGGACTACGTGCAGGGAGTGACGGCCATGGCCCGTCCGCGGCCCCTCCGCGGGTTCGAGGCGCGGATCGACTCGGACGTGCCGCCGGGGAGCGGGCTGTCGTCGAGCGCCGCCCTGGAGATCTCGATGCTCCGTGCGCTCCGCGAGGCGTTCGGCTGGACGCTGGACGACGTCCGGCTCGCGCTGCTGGGGCAGCGGGCGGAGGTGGAGTTCGTGGGGGCTCCGGTCGGGGTGATGGACCAGATGGCCTCGAGCCTGGGAAGTCCGCGGGCGGCGCTGTTCATCGACACGCAGTCGCTCCGAACCGAGCTGGTGCCCATCCCGGCGGGACTTGGCATCGCGGTGGTTCACTCGGGCATCTCCCACGATCACGCCAGCGGTGAGTACCGGGTCCGGCGCGGCGAGTGCGAGGAGGCGACCCGGGCCCTCGGAGTTGCCAGCCTTCGGACGCTGACGGTCGAGGACCTTCCACGCATCGAGGCCCTCCGCCCCCCGCTGGATCGGCGGGCCCGGCATGTGATGACCGAGAACGCCCGGGTGCTCGAGGCGGTGGAGGCCCTTCGGGCGGGCGCGCTGGAACGCCTCGGGGCGCTGCTGGCGGCGTCCCACCGATCGCTCCGGGACGACTATCAGGTGAGCGTGCCCGACCTGGACCGGCTGGTGGCGCTCGCGGCGGAGGCTCCGGGCGTGTTCGGGGCGCGGCTGACCGGCGGCGGCTTCGGAGGCGCCATCGTGGTGGCGGCGCGTCCGGAAGGCCTGCGAGCGTCCATGGAGCGCGTGGCCGAGCGGTACCGGGCGCAGACCCGGCGCACCGCGACGGTGCTCGTGCCTCGCTGAGGCAGGAGCGGCCGGCGTACACCGAGGTGGGATGGCGTCTCCGATGCAGGGCGCTGGAGGCGCGGGTACACGCCGCGGATCCGCCCCCGGGTCCCGGACGCGAGTCGAGCGCTGGACAGCGAGCGGTTCGGGTTCTTTCCAGGCTGGACACGGCGTTGCAGGCTTGGGGAGCCGAGAGACTGCTGGAATTTCTTGCTGCCCTCGCCGGAGCCGTTCACGGTCGAACCGCTCGGCGCGGGGAGGCTGGAGGAGACTTTGCCCGGTGCTGCTCCGGAAATAGGCGCGCGGAAGAAGGAGTCGGGGAGCGTCTTGCTCGTCGAGGACGACGCCGACATCCGTGAGGCCCTCACCGACGTGCTCCGCATGGAGCATTGGAGGGTCGAGCCGGCAGCGAACGGGAAGCTGGCCCTGGACCGTCTGCGGAGCGGCCCCCTGCCGGACCTGATGCTCCTCGATCTCATGATGCCGGTGATGGACGGGTTCGAGCTGCTCGAGCACCTCCGTGACCAGCCCGGACCGACCACCGTGGTGCTGTCCGCGAGCCGCGACGTCGACCGGGTCCGGGAGCATCCGCTGGTGCGAGCCACGCTCGGCAAGCCGGTCGAGGTGGGCGTGCTGCTCGGGGTGCTGGACCGGCTGTGCCGTGTCGATCGGGCCGCGAGCGGGGCCCGCGCTGCACCACTGGACGGCGACGGCGCCAGCTGACGCTCGACACCCGCGGGGGCACCGCGCGCAAACTCGCGGCAGCGGCACCCCCCGGACGGAGGTCCCTCTCCCGTGCTGAAGCTGTTCGGTCACGATGCCTCCCCCTGGGTGCGCCGCGTCCGGGTCCTCCTTGCCGAGCTGCGCATTCCCTTCGAGCGAAACACCCGCGACTGGCGCGACCCCGCGCCCGAGTTCGTCGCCGCCTCGCCCATCCAGCGGCTGCCGGTACTGGACCTCGGGCCGGGCGGGCCGGTGCGCCACCTCTTCGACTCCCGGGCCATCGCCGCGATGCTCTTCACGCTCCCCCACCCGTCCCCCGGCGGAGACCCGCCGTTCCAGGACGCCCTGCTCGAGCCGTCGCTCGGGCTGCTCGACCAGAACGTCCTCTCCGTCGCCGACGCCGCGCAGGACAGCCTGGTGAACGTGTTCCTCCTCGAGGGCGACGGCATCCGGCCCGAGCAGTCGCCCACCCTGCAACGCCAGAACGCCCGGGCCAGGGCGTGCCTGGACTGGCTGGAGCGGACGTACCGCGGAAAGCGGACGCTCGCCCCGGGGCGCCTCGCCTACGTGGACGTGGCGGTGGTGACGCTCCTGGGCTGGATCCGCTTCCGGAAGCGGCTGGACCTCGCGCCGTGGCCGGAGCTGCTGGCGCTGGAGGCCGCGCACGCGGCGAGGCCGAGCATCGCCTCGACGGAGCCGGCAGCCTAGTGCTCCACTAGGTCTCGAGGTAGTCGAGGTCCCGGTCGAACGTCTCGGGCGTCCCGAGCATCGCGAGGAAGGCCACCGCGAGGCAGGCCACGCCGATGGCCAGCGCGCTGCCGCGGATGCCCAGCGGTCCGATGAGCGCCTTGAAGCCCATTCCCATGGGGATGATGGCTCCGCGCACCAGGTTCGGCAGCGAGGTGGCAACGGTTGCCCGGAGATTGGTGCCGAACTGCTCGGCGGCGGCGGTGACGAAGAGCACCCAGTACCCGCTGGCGATCCCGAGCGGCAGGCAGAGCCAGACGTACTGGTCGGCGGTCATCCCTCGCAGGCCCAGCATCAGTCCCACCACGACCGCAAGGAGCGCGAGATCGAGAAGCATCACCTTCCGCCGGCTCCGGAGCGCCTGGCTCAGGAGCCCGCTGCCGATGTCCCCGACCACGAAGCCCACGTACATCATGAACAGCGCCTTCGGCACCGCGACCGGTCCTGACACGCCCAGCCCCTTGCCGACCTCGGGAGCAAAGCTGATCAGGATCCCCACCGCGAACCAGATCGGCAGCCCGGTCAGGAACGCTCGGAAGTAGCGCCAGACGCGGGCCCGCGAGCCGAAGAGGAGGAGCAGCTTTCCGCGCGCCACCTCGGTACGGGCCAGCGCCTTGAAGATGCCGGATTCCTGCACCGCGAGGCGCAGAATGAGAAGGGAGAGCCCCGCGACCGCGCCGACGACGTAGGCCGTCCTCCAGGGCAGGCCGGCGACGAGCGGTGCGACCAGCCCGCCGCACAGCCCCATGGAGGCGATGATCGCCGTGCCGTAACCACGGATCCGGGCGGGCATGAGCTCGGCGACCAGGGTCACTCCCGCGCCGAGCTCGCCTGCGAGCCCGAGGCCGGCGATGAAGCGGCACGCCCGGTAGGCATCGACCGACCCCACGAAGGCGTTCGCCAGGTTGGCCAGCGAGTACAGAAGGATGCTTCCGAAGAGCACCGCCCTCCGGCCGGCGCGGTCTCCATAGAGGCCGAAGAGCACGCCTCCCAGCACCAGCCCCGCGTTCTGCCAGTTGAGCAGCGACAGCCCCGTCGACAGCTGCTCCGCAGCGGGGACTCCGAGGTCCCGCAGGCTCACCACCCGCACCACCGAGTAGAGCAGGATGTCAAAGACGTCGACGAAGTAGCCGAGCGCCGCCACCGCGATCGCCAGCACCACTCCGAGCTCGACAGCGGGGCGTGCGGCTGCGCTCGGAACGGACGCGGATCCGGTCATGGGGTCCCTCCCAGGCATGGGCACCAGGGCGAAGCAATCCACCTGCGCGCAGAGCTGTCCAGGACAGGGTGTGGGGGAGGCCGCGGACCGTTACACCAGGGGGTGCGTGCGTCGGGTGCGCCCGTCCGGAGGCGGGTGTAACGGCTCCGGTGGACCGTGGCTCCTGCTCGCGGACCCATGAGCCGCCGCGACGCCTACCCCCTCGTCAATCTGTCCCCGATTCGCAAGCTCCTGGCCAGCCTCGGTCTGGTCACCGGGGCCGCACTCTTTGCGGGAGGCGTCGCGCTGTCGGTGCTCCTCACCAACTGGGCGCTCACCCTCGAGGGATTCCTCGGCTGGGGCTCGATGCTGATGAAGGTGCGGGCCTACGCCGGGCCGTGGTTCCACGCGCTCTTCGCGGTCCACGTCCTCTCCCTGGCCCTGGTGGGCGGGGTGGCCTTCCGGCTCTTCCGGCGGGTGGCGCTCGCCCGCCGAGCCCGTGCCGCGGTGACCGTGCTCCTGCTCGGGCTCGCCACGCTGGACGTCGTCTGCTGGCTGCTCCTGCCGATGCTCGGCCTGGCCCGGGCGCTCCTCGGGCCGGTGGTGCTTCTGCTCGGGCTGGGCCTGGCCTACCTGGTGGGCCGCCCGCTCCGGGACATGTGGCTCTACGAGCGATGGACCGCGCCGGAACGCGCGGCGCCCTTCCGCGTGGTCATTGTCGGCGGTGGCTTTGCCGGCCTGTACACCGCGCTGGAGCTCGACCGGCGGCTGGGCCACCACCGGTCGCTGGAGATCGTGGTCCTCGACCGGCGGAACTACTTCCTCTTCCCCCCGCTCCTCCCCTCGGTCGCCACCGGAGCCATCGAGACCCGGCAGGTGACCTACCCCTTCCGGCGCATCTTCGAGGCGACCAGCGTCGTCTTTCGCAAGGAGACGGTGGAGTCCATCGACGTCCGGGAGAAGGTGGTCCACACCCGCGCCGACGTCGACGAGCAGTCCGGGGCCTGTCACCGAGAGATCCGCTACGACGCGCTGGTCCTCGCCCCCGGAAGCGAGACCCAGACCTTTCGCACGCCCGGCGTGGCCGAGCACGCCTTCTTCATGCGCGAGCTGGGCGACGCGGTCTCGGTGAGGAACCACATCATCGACTGCTTCGAGCTCGCGGCGCAGGAGGAGTCCGCCGAGCGGCGAGCCGCGCTCCTGCGCTTCGTCGTGGTCGGCGGCGGGCCCACCGGTGTGGAGCTGATGGCAGAGATCCGCGACCTCATCGAGCACGTGCTCTTCGTGCGCTACCCCGAGGTGAACCCGGCAGAGGTCGACCTGGTGCTGGTCCAGTCCGCGCCGCAGATCCTCCCCGGGTGGCATCCCACCGTGGCGCAGCGGGCGACGGACCAGCTGCACGCCCTCGACGTGCGGGTGCTCACCGGGCGGAAGGTCCAGTCGGTCAGCGAGTTCGCCGTGGCGCTCGATGGTGGCGAGACCCTCGCCGCGCGAACCACGGTCTGGTGCGCGGGGGTGAAGCCGGCCGGCCTCCTCGGGGCAGTCGATCTCCCGAAGCACCCCTCGGGCCGCGTCCCGGTGGGCGAGGACCTGCGCGTGCCGGGACACTCCGAGGTCTTCGTCCTCGGTGACGCCTCCCTCTGCCAGCAGGAGGGCAAACCACTGCCGCCCCTCGGCCAGGTGGCCTTCCAGCACGGCACCCACACCGGAAGGAACCTCGCCCGGCTGATCCGCGGCGAGCCGCTCCAGCCGTTCCGCTACTTCAACTACGGAGCGCTGGTCTCGGTGGGCGAGCACTTCGCCGCCGTCGACCTCGTGGGGGTCAGGATGTCCGGCGCCCTGGCGTGGTTCATCTGGCGCAGCCTGTACCTCACCAAGCTGGTGGGGTTCGGGAACAAGGTCCGGGTGGTTCTCGACTGGACCCTGGATCTGCTCGTCGAGCGGAGCATCAGCCAGATCTCCGCTAGCCGGCAGGACCTCCGCGCCGCGGCCGGCGACGCTCACGTAACGCTCCGCGCCGGTGGCGACTCCTGAGGGCCATGCTCGGCGCGGTCGCCCTCCTGCTCCTCTCGGCTTCCCCGGTCCAGACGCTGCGCGTCGACGGGGAGGCGGGGAACAACACCCTGAACGGCGTGTTCGACGCACCGCTCGGGGAGCGCATCACCGCCGTTTCCTCCGCCGTGCACTGTGACATCCAGATGAGCCCGGACGGCCGTAACCTTTCCGGGCGCTGCTCCGTACCCCTGACCAGCATCACCGTGGACGCCGACCCGACCAAGACCGAGCACTTCCGGCAGTGGGCCACCAACCGCAAGGCGGACCCCGCTCGCTGCATGCTCGCGGCGCAACTGGAGGAGATCGCGGTGTCCTTGCCCCAGGCGTCCGGTGAGAGCAGCCCGTTCCAGGCCGAGGTTCCGTTCACCGTGTGCGGCCGCGCACGCGAGGACGGAGGGCGCGAGCGCGTGACCGGCACCGTGGTGCGGCTCGACGACGGCTTCTACCGGATTCGCGCCCACGTGGAGCACTTCCACCGCGAGGCCTACCGCATCGGCCCCCGGTTCACCGAGGGGTGGCTCGCCCGGGTACAGTCCCTGGCCAAGGTGGTCGCCGAGGAGGGTACGCTGGAGCTGACGCTGTTCGCCTCACCCCCAGGAACTTCCGCTCGCCCTCGCGCGAGCGGAGACAACGCGCCGTGCTCGACGCGGCCGTCCACCCGCAGTCCCCACGAAGAGAGGAAGTGTCGAACATGAACGGAAAGAACCTGAGGGGCGCCCTCATCGCCTCGGCCGTGTGCGCGATGTTCGCCACCGCCGCCCACGCGCAGCAGGACAAGAGCACGGGTCACGCCAAGGCCGGCGGCGAGGTGAAGTGTGCCGGCATCAACTCCTGCAAGGGCACCGGTGCGTGCGCGGGCGGCGGCCACGGCTGCGGCGGCCAGAACGGCTGCAAGGGCCAGGGCTGGACTGCGACCAAGACCGAGAAGGAGTGCACCGACAAGGGCGGGAAGGTCCTCACCGCCAAGAAGTAGTCGAGGTCTCACCACACCGGAGCCGGAGCGCGCTTGCCGACCGCGCGTCCCTGGCTCCGGTGTGCTTTTCTGAGCTCCAGGATCATGGTTCCCTTCCTCGGCCACGGCATCGGCCTGCGCACCAAGCACTTCCCCGACCTGCTCGAGCAGGGCCGGCGGGCCGACTGGTTCGAGGTCATCACCGAGAACTTCCTGAACGTCGGTGGGCGCCCCCGGGCGGTGCTGGAGGCCGTACGGCGGGATCGGCCGGTGGTGCTCCACGGCGTGTCCCTGTCCATCGGCTCGGTGGACCCGCTGAACGTCGAGTACCTCGATGACGTCCGGGCGCTCGCGGAGGCGGTGGAGCCGGCCTGGGTCTCGGACCACCTCTGCTGGGGCACCTTCGGGCGGCACAACGCGCACGACCTCTTGCCCATACCCTTCACCGAGGAGTCGCTGGCCCACGTGGTGAGCCGGGTTTCCGAGGTGCAGGAGCGGCTCGGGCGGCGCATCGTGCTGGAGAATGTCTCCAGCTATCTCACCTACGCCGCCTCCAGCATCCCCGAATGGGACTTCCTGGCCGAGGTGGCGCGGCGCGCGGACTGCCTGCTCCTGCTGGACGTGAACAACGTGTACGTGAGCGCGACCAACCACGGATTCGACGCGGCGGAGTACCTCCGCGGCATCCCGGTGGAGCGGGTGGCGCAGTTCCATCTGGCGGGTCACCAGGACCTCGGGACGCACCTGCTGGACACGCACGACGCGCCGGTGCCCGACCCGGTCTGGGCGCTCTACCGGGACGCGGTCCGCCGCTTCGGGCGAGTGAGCACGCTCGTCGAGTGGGACGACCACATCCCGCCGCTCGACGAGGTGCTGGCCCAGGCGGAGAAGGCGCGGGCCTTCGAGAGGTCGGTGCTCGGCGAGGCCGCGGCGTGACTCTCGCCGAGCTCCAGGCGCTCCTCCACGGGCGCATCACCGGGATGGTGGCGGAGCGCGAGGACGAGGTCCGCGAGCAGGTGGTGGCGCGTCCCCCCCTCGATGCGCTGGCGCGGGTCGAGATCTATGCCGGGATGTACCTCCACCGACTGGTGGACGCGATCGCCGAGGACGTCCCGCACACCTCGCGGGTGCTCGGGCACGAGGCGTTCGTCGAGCTGGTGCGCGCGTACCTCCACGAGCATCCCAGCCGCTCGCCGGACATCTCGCAGGCCGGCCGGCACTTCGGGACGTGGCTCCGGACGTACAGCGGCATCCGCCCGGACCTGCCGGACCTGGTGATCCTCGAGCGCGCGCGCTCCGAGGTCCGCACCGCCCTCGATGCGCCGGTGGCCGGGGCCGAGGAGCTTCAGTCGCTCAACCCCGGCGCCCTTCCGGGAGCCCGGTTTCATTTCTCTCCCGCGCTCCGGGTGCTCCGGCTCCAGCACGACGTCCGGAGGCTCTGGGACGTCCTGGAGGAGGACGCCGGCGATGTGCCGGACCCGGTGCCGGTGCACACGACGGTCGTGGTGTGGCGGCAGGAGTTCAAGGTGTTCCACACCGGCCTGTCGGAGCCCGAATCGCGTGCGCTGATGGTCGCCCGCGAGGGCGGGAGTCTGGAGGAGGTCTGCGCCACCTTCGCCGGAGAGCCGGACCCGGCGCACGCAGCGTTCAAGACGGTGCTCAGCTGGTTCGCCGATGGGTGGGTGGCGGCGGTCACGTCTCAGCGCGCCTGAGAACCAAAGCTCGCATACTCCGCAGAGGAGCTCGTCATCGGACGAGTCTCACTCCGGGGATGCTGGGGCCTGCATCACCTCTCGGACGGCCCGCATCTGGCGGAGGTAGCGCCGGCAGTACCTGCAGGCGAGCCGGTGAAGTTGAAACCACAGTCTCGCCAGGGGGCGACTCGCTCCCTCCTCCATCTCGGTGACCTGCTCGACGAACTCCACGCAGCGGAGCATCAGGCAGCCTCCCGGTAGAACCGCTCGCACTCGGCGCGCACGCGGCTCCGGGCGCGGTGGAGGAGCACTCGCTGGTGGACGGCGGTCACCCCGAGGATCTCGCATGCGTCCTCGGCCCTGAAGCCCTGCACATCGCGCAGCGTGATGACGACGCGCTGCCGGACGGGGAGCATCGCGACGGTCCGCTCGATGCAGTCCATCACCTCTCGGCGGACGGCGAGCGCCTCGGGGGTTTCCTCGGCCCACCGCGCCGGCGGCTCTCGCCAGTGGCCGTACTCGTCGAAGCGATCCGGATCGACCACCGGCTCGTCGGGCACCGACGCGCGCTCGTCGTGGCGAATCCGGGCGAGCGCCACGTGCACGCAGACCCGGTGCACCCAGGTCCGGAGGCTCGAGCGTCCCTCGAAGGTCTCGAGAGACCTCAGCACCGAGGTCCATGTCTCCTGGACCACTTCCTCGGCAGTGGAGGCATTCCCGGTGATGGCCTGCGCAACGCGGAGCAGCCCGCCCCGCCAGCGTTGCACCAGGGCCACGAACATCGCCTCGTCCCCGGCCAGGAGCCGTTCGATCAGATCCGGTGGGTTCTCCGCTACAGATCGCCGTGAACTGGAGCTCGAGCGCACGCACGGAGTACTCGCCCCCGCGGGCGGCGGTTACCGGGCGTCGACGAGCGCGCATGGCGGCCAGCAGGATGCCGCTGTAACCAGAGCCCGCTCAGGCGCGTAGGGCGCCGCCGAGCAGGCGCGGCGGGACTGCCACAGCGGAGACCAGCTGGGTTCGTCGTGAGGATCGCGCCGCGAGGGCAAGCAAGGAGCGATCAACCCGGCCGGTTTCCGCTGTCAGGGCGCGATCTCCACGGTCCGCCCCTTTAGTGGCTGCACCGGTCGCGCGTTCTGCGGATACTTCGCCCGGAAGCCGGCGATCTCCGGCTTCGAGGCCGCGTCCTCGCCGAGCATCACGATCCACTGCACCTCCTCGCTGCAGGGAGGCGTGGTGAGCGAGCCCGCGTAGGCGAAGTGCCGGGTCGACTTCGGGAGCAACGCCGGCAGGTCCACCTCCACTGTCCGCTTCTCGCCGGGGGCGGGCAATGCCGTGAGCACCGGCGCGAAGGCGGAGGTTGCTGACCCCGGCTTCAGGAGGATTCCCACCACCGCCAGCTTGCCGTCCGCCGAGCGATGGACGAAGTGGGCCTCCATCGGCGCGCGCTTGCCGTCGACGCTGTGCTCGGACGGGCTGTGAAAGTGCACCTGCTGCAGCTCGTACCTGGTGCCACCGTAGGAGATGAAGCTTCCGGGAGGCAGGTTCACCTGCTCGCTGTGCCCGGTGTCCACGAGCTCGCCCGTGACCTTGTTCCAGGAGAGCTCGAGCGGCTGCGCCGGGGACTGCGCCTTCGCCTGCTTCGTCGAGAGAGCCACGGGGCTCTGGTGTACCCCCGTGGTGCAGGTCGGCGAGACCTCTCCCCACCTCGGCGGGGTGATGCCGTGGGTGTAGCCCCAGTGCTTCTCTCCCTCGGGCTTCTTTTGTTCGGCGGCCCGAGCCCACGTCGCCACGGCGAGCAGAGCCATCACGCACGTCCGTGTCATCCGCATCGGTGGGCCTCCCTTCGGCTCGACGAGTCCGCCGAGGAGATGTCCGCTCCCAGGTGCGAGGCAATGCGGCCAAGGAACTACGCCGTGGGCACCGGCCCGGGAATGGAACCGGATTGCGTCTCCCGACGGAGGTCACTTGTGGATCGACACGCTCACCGGACCGGACCGCCGCACCACGTCGATCCCCGCGGCACCGTCCGCGTAGCGATGCACCCGGAGGTCGACGCGCGCCGGACCCACCGGAAGGTCCTCGATCTGGAGCACGTCGAGGAAGTCGGGAAGCATCGGATTGCTGAAGGTGACCTGGCCGCGTAACCCGTCAACGTCGAGACCCAGCACCGCTCGAAGCATCATCAGCACCGACCCCGAGGCCCATGCCTGCGGTGAGCACGCGACGGGGTAGAGCGTGGGACCGGCCCCGGGCCGCTTGGGGAAGCCGCAGTACAGCTCGGGCATGCGCCGGAGCTCGAAGGACAGGCTGGCGAGGAAGAACTGCTCCAGGATCGACAGCGCCGCCGTCTTGAGCCCGTAGTGACCGAATCCCAGCGCGGCGAGGGCGTTGTCGTGCGGCCAGACCGAACCGTCGTGGTACGACATCGGGTTGTAGCGCGCCTCGCCCATCGCCACGGTGCGGATTCCCCAGCCGGAGAAGAAGGCTTCGCCGGTCAACGTGGTCGCCACGCGCTGCGCCCGCTCGACGGTGACCAGCCCCATCGCCAGACAGTGGCCGGGGTTCGAGGCACGGACCCGGCAGGGCCGCTTCGCCCCGTCGAGCGCGAGCGCGTAGGTCGAAAGATCCTCGCACCAGAACGTGTCCTCGAAGCGCTGCCGCAGCTCGTCGGCCAGGGCCGCCTGGCGCCGCGCGAGCTCCTCGTGACCGAGCGCGCGCGCCATTCGTGCCATCGCCCTCCGCGCTGCGAACACGTAGGCCTGCACCTCGCACAGCGCGATGGGCCCCTCGGCGAGCCGGCCGTCGGCGTGGAAGACCGCGTCGAAGGAATCCTTCCACCCCTGGTTGGCGAGGCCGCCGGCCGCCCGGCGCGCGTACTCCACGAAGCCGTCGCCGTCCCGATCGCCGTGCTTCTCGATCCACTCCAGTGCCGCCTGGAAGTGGGGCCAGAGCTCCCGGATGAGCTCCAGATCTCCGGTCGCGCGCAGGTACTCGCCGGCGAGCACGAGGAACAGGGGCGTGGTGTCCACCGCCCCGTAGTACCGGCCGAACGGCACCTCCCGGAGCGCAGCCATCTCGCCGTGGCGCAGCTCGTGGATGATCTTCCCCGGCTCGGCGTCCTGCTCCTCCGAGGGATGAGTGGCCTGGGTGGCGGAGAGGAAGCGCAGGACCCCGGCCGCCACCTCCGGGTGGATCCACAACATCTGGAGCGCGGTGATGATCCCGTCGCGGCCGAAGGGCGTGCTGTACCAGGGCACGCCCGCGTAGGGGTACAGGCCCCGCGGCGTCCGGGTGAGGAGCATTCGCAGGTCGGCCTGCGAGCGGTGGAGCCAGCCGTCGAAGAGGCCGCTCGACGAGCTGACCCGCGCTTCCTGCGCGCGCAGCGCCTCCTGCTCGGCGTCTCTCCGGAGGGCCGCGTCGACGAAGGACGGCACCCGCTCCTCGTCCTGTCCTGCGGTGCAGCTCACCTCGAGCAACAGCTCGCGTTCCTCCCCCGGCCCGAGCGCGAGACCGAAGCGAACCTCCTTCGCCGTCACCTGGGACGGAGGGGGACGACATCGAAGGCGCGTCCGGCGGAGGACTCCATCGAGGCCCCGGTAGGCGATTCCGATGCCGTCCTGGTGCTCCTCCGGGGTCTCCTGCCTCCCGCGGCGGCTGCGTGGCGTGCCCCGGACCTCGAACACGTCCACGAAGTCGGCCTCCAGCCGGATGCGCAGCTCGAAGGAGATCTCGCCCACCGAGTGGTTGAGGATCCGGAGCCGCTGGTGGCAGACGCCGTTCTCGAGCACGCAGCCCCGGAAGAAATGGATCGTCCCGTGCGGGATCGGCGGGTGGCCCTCTCGCACGAGATCGGGATTGGTCAGGTCCACTGCGAGCAAAGCATTGTCGCGGACCACGCTCGAGCTGAGGGTCATCGGCCGCTGTCCGTCGATCCGGAGGTCGAGGCGGGACACGTAGCGCGTTCCCCGGTGGTAGACCCCCTGCTCGTTCCGGGCCTCGGAGGAGATCGCGCCGGCTCGGTCGAACACCGCGAAGGTGTCCTGGTGCATGAGCACCCGGCCCAGCTCGTCGTGTCTCTCCGTGACCCGGGTCTCAGCCATTCGAGGCGGCTCCCGCACTCCAGCCAGACTCGGCGACTCGCCAGGGGGCATCCATCACCCGCTCGTAGACCCGGACGTAGTCCCGCGCCATCCGCCGCGCCGAGAATCGGCGCTCGAATTCCTCCCGGCATCTGCGCCGGTCGAGCCGGACCACGTCGGGAAGGGCCGCCACCGCCTCGTCCACCGTGTCCACGATCGCTCCGGTCACACCCGGGCGGATGATCTCCTCGACCGAGCCGCCGCGAAAGGCGAGCACCGGGGTGCCACAGGCCATCGCCTCGAGCATCACCAGCCCGAACGGTTCCGGCCAGTCGATGGGGAAGAGCACGGCGAGAGCGTCTGCGAGGAGGTCTCCCTTCTCCCGGTCTCCGATCTCGCCCAGGTACTTCACTCCTGGGCGGTCGAGAAGCGGCTCGATCTCGCGTTCGAAGTACGCCCGGTCGGCGGGGTCTACCTTCGCCCCGATGTGGAGCGGGAGCCCCGCGCGGCGGGCAATCTCCAGCGCCCGGTCGAGGCGCTTCTCGGGCGAGATGCGACCCACGAAGGCCAGGTAGCCGCCGGCCCCGCTCCCCGGCCAGTACAGGCTTGGCGGCAGCCCGTGGTGGACGGTCCCCACCCATCGCGCCTGCGGGAGCGGCGCCCGCTGCGCCTCGGAGATGGAGACCACCGCCGCGCCGGAGAAAACCCGGTGCAGCCTCGGCAGACCGGGAAGGTCGAGGCGGCCGTGCGCCGTGGTCACCACCGGAATGTCACAGTGACGGAGCAGCGGGTAATGCAGGTGGTCGGTGTGGAAGTGAAGGACGTCGAAATCCTCGGCGCGCTGGAACACCTGCTCCAGCTGGATCAGGGCATGCACGAGCCAGTGCGGGTCTCCCCGCAGCGGCCGGGCGAGGGTGGGGACCAGCTCGGCGGATGTTTGCGAATCCCCGGTGGCGAAGAGCGTGACCCGGTGGCCTTGCCGGACCAGCTCCTCCGTCAGGTACGAGACCACGCGTTCCGTTCCGCCATACCGCCGGGGCGGAACGCTCTCGAACAACGGGGCCACCTGCGCGATCCGCACACGTCCTCCTCTCGATCGTGGAATGAGCGACAGGAAGTTATGTCGCGGAGTCGGGTGTGGCAGCCCGAGCTTGCCCCGCGGTCCAGGGTCGAGCCGCCTGCGTGCTCGGGGAGCGAGGAGACCCCGGGTCGGTGTCAGCGCGCCGCGGGGAGCGCCGACCGCTCGAGCTGCTCCGCCGGCGCGTGACCGCAGAAGATGCAGCGTTGCGAGACCGGATGGTGGAGCTTCGGGCAGGCGGGGCGAGGCCGTGCCCGGGCCGCGAGCGTCGCCCCGAGGCTCATCCCCAGCAGCGGTCCGGCCACGTAGATCCAGAACCCATCCCACTGTCCGGCGCCCCAGGCCGACCCGAACGACCGCGCGGGGTTCATGCTCATCCCGGAGATGGGGGCCTCCACGGTGATGTACGTCGCCACCAGGAGGCCCACGACCAGGCCCGTGAAGCGTGCGAGCCGGGATCCACCGAGCATCACCACGACCGCCATGAGGATGGCGGAGATGACGATCTCCCCGACGAGCGCGACGAGCGACCCCCACTGACCTGGCCGGGTGACGACGAAGGACACCGAGGTGTGCGCCAGGCGAGAACCGAGCAGCGCCGAGGCGAGCGCCACGCCGACCACCGCGCCCACGAGCTGGGCGCCCACGTAGCCGGCGACATCGGCCCCGCGGATCCTCCCCAGCCGCCAGAAGGTCAGCGTCGTCGCCGGGTTGATGTGCGCCCCCGATCGGCCCCCCCACGGCGAGTAGATGATGGCGACGGCCGTCGCGCCCATCGCCAGGCCCATCAGGACCCGCCGGAGGAAGGGATCACCGACGGCCCGGTGCACCGGCGAGTCCGGGTGCTCGAGCAGCACGCCAAAGCAGCATGCCGAGACCATGAAGGCCCCGAGCAGCGCGGCCTCGATGGCGTATTCCGGCAGGTGCTCGAGGAAGCGGCGCACGGCTCAGCCGTCCCCGAGGCGCACCAGGACCCGCAGGACCTCGGCCACGCTCCACGCCTGCGCCGGCGCGCCCACCGGGCGAAACGGCGGCTCCGGCTCGAAGCATTCAGGCAGCTGACCGAGGCATCCGGTCTCCAGGCGCGCGGCGAGCGAGCCGATGGCCGTGCGCGCCCGGGGCCGGGTCTCCGCCCAACAACCCCGGACCGCGAACAGGGCGTCCACGTACGGGCCCACCAGCCAGGGCCACACCAGCCCCTGGTGGTACGCCGAGTCCCGCTCGGCGGGCCCGCCGCGGTACGTCGGCCGGTAGCCGGGATCGCTCCGGGCGAGGGTCCGCAGCCCCACCGGGGTCACCAGTGCCGCCTCCACCGCCTCCAGCACCATCGCCCGCCGGCGGCCGTCGAGGAGGGGGAAAGGCAGGCCCACCGCGAAGAGCTGGTTCGGGCGGAGGCGTGGATCCGGCCCCTCGGGCAGGATGACGTCGAAGCAGCACCTCCGTGCGTCGTTCCAGAACGCACGGTCGAAGGCGCCGGCGACCAGGTCCGCGTCGCGGCCGAAGGAGCGCGCGCGCGGGCCGTCGCCGACCTGCCGCGCCCACCGCTCGGACAGCCGGAGCGCGTTGTACCAGAGCGCGTTCACCTCCACCGGCTTGCCGTGCCGGGGAGTGACCGGCGCGCCGTCGACGCGCGCGTCCATCCAGGTCAGGTTGCTTCCCGGCCCACCGGCGACCAGCAGCCCATCGCGCGGGTCCACGTGGATGCCGTGGTGCGTTCCGCGCAGGTGCGCGTCCACGATGCCGCACGCCGCGGGGTAGAACACGTCGCGGATGAACGCGGGAGAGCCGCCGGCCTGCTCCCAGGCGTGGACCGCCTGGAACATGAAGAGCGTCGCGTCCACCGTGTTGTACTCGGCCGGCCCCGCCGCGTCGGGGAAGCGGTTCGGGACCAGCCCGCCGTCGAGGTGGGCGAGAAAGCCCTCCAGCACCTCCCGCGCGAGCTCGAGCCGGCCACGGGCCACGAGGAGCCCGGGCAGGGAGATCATCGTGTCCCGCCCCCAGTCGGTGAACCAAGGGTATCCGGCGATGACGGTCGCCGAGCGGTCCGCGCGCCGCACGAGGTAGGCGTCGGCCGCGCGCTCCAGCCGGGCACGTCCCTCGCCGAGGTCGTCCCCGCGGCTGCCTTGCCGCCCTGGAGTCGGCGGCCGCACGCGCGGCTCGGCACGGCCGAAGAGCGCGCCGAGGGCATCGAGGTCGAGCGTGGAGGCGGCCTCGACCGTCGCCACGACGATCTGCGGGTGGCCGGGCGCGACCTCCAGCTCGAAGCTGCCCGGGAGCAGGAGGTCCTCGCGAAAGTCTAGTCCGCGGTCCAGCTCCTCGAGGTACTCGACGTTCTCGTGCCACGCCGGCGCGCCGGAGAACGGCCCGCCCCGGTGAGCGATGCGCAACGAGGGAAGGCCCCCGTACGGCTGGAAGCGCACCACCCTCCCCTGCGCCCCGGTCTGCTCCTCGAAGCCGGTCCAGGCGTCGGGACTACGGCGGGTGAGCGCGTGGTAGTCGCGGAAGGCGAGCAGGGGCTCGATCCGGAGCCGCGCCGGCGCCGAGCTTGCGTACCGGACGACCACCGTCTGGGCTCCCGGGACGAGCCGCACCCGTCGTTCGATCTCGGCCCCACCGACCGACCAGGTCCACGCCGGCCCGTCGTCGAGCGAGAAGCGCACCAGGCGGGTGTACCCGTCCGGGTAGAGCGTGTTGGGGTACTGGTTGACCGAGAGCGGCACCGCTCCCCCTGGTGTGAGCGCGGACTCCTCGAGCCGGGCGAGCGTCACCACCCGGGCCACCGGCGGATGGAGGCTGGCCACCAGCAGCCCGTGGTAGCGCCGGGTGTTCGATCCGGCGACGGTGCCCATCGCGAAGCCGCCGGTGCCGTTGGTGAGCAGCCACTCCAGGCGCGAGGCGCGCGGGTAGAGCGTGCACACCTCCCGGGGCAGCTCGATGGGCGCCGGCGTGCGGACGGCGGACACCGGGGCTCCCGGGGCGGTGGCGGGCGCGGCGCTGGTCACCCGCGTGCTCACGAAGGACAGACCTCGAGGAAGGCCTTGATGACCCCCTTCTTGCCGTTCAGCGCCTCGAAGAGCATCGGCCAGTTCTCGAGCCCGCGCACGGGATGAGTGAGGAGCTGCTCGAGCCACCCGGGGTAGGCGGCCTCGGACTGGACCAGATCGCGCACCCCCTGCTCGAAGTCCCCCCGCCCGGCGTTCACGGTTCCCAGCATCAGCTTGTTGCCGAGAACGAAGGACTGGTTGATCGCGTCCGACGGCACGTCGACCTTCCGCTCGCCGCCGGTGATGCTGGAGAGGACCAGCACCCCGTTCTTTGCCAGCGCTCGCATGCCGTCAAACACCAGCGGACTGAACCCGGAGCACTCGAACACGAGGTCGTAGCCACCCTCCGCCTCGGCCGCCTGCACCACGTTGCGGTCCTGCCCGCAGACGTACCGGGCGCCGGTCGCCTCCACCAGGGTCGCGTTCGTGTTGGGGCGTGGGCTGAGGGCGAAGGTGTCCACCGCCAGGCCGCGGAGCCGGAGGACCAGCGTCGCCATGAGGCCGATGGTGCCCGCTCCCAGCACCGCGGCCCGTCGCGGCCGCCAGACCCGGAGGCGCCGCTGGGCCTCGAAGGCCTGACCGATACCCTTCTCCACCACCGTCATCGGCTCGAGCAGCACGCCGACCTTCGACAGGGTGGAGGGCAGCTTCACGATCCAGTCGGCGCTGTCCACGTACTCCTCGGTGAGGAAGCCGTGAAGGCGACTGATGCCGCGCTCGAAGTAGGCATCGTCGGTGGTGAAGTCCTGCATCCCTATCGCGTCGTAGACGCTGGTCCCGGGTCGGCGGACCATCGCCACCGCCAGATCTCCGGGCTGGAGCTCGGTGACGTTCGGGCCGACCTCCACCACCCGACCGAGGCTCTCGTGGCCGAGGACCAGGAAGGGTGAGCCGGCGGGAGCCTCGCCGTAATCCGCGTCGTTGATCTCCCGGTCGGTGCCGTCGACGCCGACCCGGAGAACCTCCACCCGGACCCCTCGGCCGCCGGGGACGTCGGAGATCTTCGGGCGGGAAAGCTCGGCGAGGTGGGCGCTGCCCGCCTTGCCAGGGAACACCGCGACGGCCTTCATGACGCTCTCCTCTTCGGTTCTGCCGCCGGGGACTCCTCGACAGGCATCTCGTGGCTTTGTTGCAAGAGTTTGGCGACCAGGCCGGTCCAGCCGGTTTGGTGCGACGCCCCGACTCCGGAGCCGTCGTCGCCGTGGAAGTACTCGTGGAAGGGGATGAGGTCCCGGAAATGCGGGTCGCCGTTCAGCCTGGGGTGGCCTCCGAACACCGGGCGCCGGCCGCTGCCGTCGCGGAGGAAGATGCGCGAGAGCCGTCGCGAGATGTCCGCGGCGACTTCCGCCAGCGTTGCCTGCCTTCCCGAGCGGGCCGGGTACTCCACGGTGAAGGAGTCCCCCAGGTAGTGGTGGAATTTCTGGAGCGACTCGACCAGGAGGTAGTTGACCGGGAACCAGATCGGCCCACGCCAGTTGCTGTTGCCGCCGAAGAGGCCGGTGCTGCTCTCCGCCGGCTCGTAGCGCACGCCGTTGCTCGTCCCGTTCAGGTCGAGCGTGTACGGCCGGTCCAGGTGTTCGCGGCTCACGCTCCGGATGCCGTAGGGGCTGAGGAACGCGTCCTCGTCGAGCATCCGCTGCAGCATGCGGCGGAGCCGATCGGGGTTGACGATGCTGAACAGTCGCCGGCCCGCCTTTCCCGGCGTCCGCATGCAGGCCACGCCGGCGGTGAGGTCCGGGCGGTGGTCGATGAACCACTCCAGGCGCCGGGCAAAGGCAGGCACCTTCGCCAGCTGCCCAGGATCCAGCGTCTCCACTGCGTAGAGCGGGATGAGGCCCACCATGCTCCGCATCCGGAGCGGGATGCGCCGGCCGTCCGGCAAGTGGAGCACGTCGTGGTAGAAGCCGTCCTCCTCGTCCCAGAGCCCGAGCGTGTTCATCGCGTGGGCGATGTTGACGAAGTGCTCCCAGAACTTGCTCGCCACGTCCTCGTAAGTCTCGTCCGCGCAGGCGAGCTCCATCGAGATGCGGAGCATGTTCAGGCAGTACATCGCCATCCAGCTGGTGCCGTCGGACTGCTCGATGTGCCCGCCGGTGGGCAGCGGCGCGCTCCGGTCGAACACGCCGATGTTGTCCAGCCCCAGGAAGCCGCCCTGGAACACGTTGCGGCCCTCGGCGTCCTTCCGGTTCACCCACCAGGTGAAGTTCAGCATCAGCTTGTGGAAGACCCTGCGGAGGAAGGCCAGGTCTCCAGCGCCTCGGCGCTTCTTCTCGATCTGGTAGACGCGCAGCGCGGCCCAGGCGAACACCGGCGGGTTCACGTCACCAAACGCCCACTCGTAGGCGGGGATCTGCCCGTTGGGGTGCATGTACCACTCGCGGAGCATGAGAATCAGCTGCTCCTTTGCGAAGTCGGAGTCGACCAGCGCGAGCGGGATGCAGTGGAAGGCGAGGTCCCAGGCCGCGTACCAGGGGTACTCCCACTTGTCCGGCATGCTCAGCACGTCGGCGTTGTGGAGGTGCCCCCAGTCGCTGTTGCGCCCGCCCTTGCGCGAGTCGGGCGGCGGCGGGTGGCCCGCGTCGCCCTCGAGCCAGTCGCGGACCACGTAGTGGTAGAACTGCTTGCTCCAGAGCATCCCCCCCAGGGCTTGGCGCATGACGTTGCGCCCGTCGTCGCTGAGCTCGGCGGGGATGACCTTCGCGTAGAACGCGTCTGCCTCCGCCCTGCGCGCGGCGAACACCGCATCGAAGTCGTCGCCGACTCCTGAACCTCCCGGGGTGTGGAGTTCACCGCGGTTGAGCCGGAGCCGGATGGTCCGTGTCGCGCCGGCGGGCAGGGTGAGCTGGATCCAGGCCGCCGACTTGGTGCCGACCTGAGCGGGGTTCACCGCCTCGGTGCGCCCCTCGATGACCCGGGCATGGAAGGCGTCCTTCACGTAGGGCGAGGCGTTCGGCGCGCCCCAGAGCCGCAGGGAGTTGGTCTCGTTCTCGGTGAAGAGCCACTCGGCGTCGGCATCGGTCCGCAGGGTGAAGCTGCCCTGGACGGGGTGCTCGGTTCGGACGCCAACCGCGCGGCCGCTGGCGTCGGGGAGCGCCTCCAGCCGCGGCTTCGGCTCACCACGCCCCCACGACCAGACGTTCCGGAACCAGAGTGTCGGGAGGAGGTGCAGGTGCGCCTGGTCCGGGCCCCGGTTGCTCACCGAGAGGTGGACGAGGATGTCCTCCGCGTCGGCCTTGGCGTAGTCGACCTGGACGTCGAAGTACCGGTTCTCGTCGAGGGCGCCGGTGTCGAGCAGCTCGACCTCGCGGTTGTCCCGGCCCGTCTCGCGGTTCCGCCGGAGCAGCTCCTCGTAGGGGTAGGCGCGCTGCGGATACTTGTAGAGCATCCGCATGAACGAGTGGGTCGGCGTGCTGTCCAGGTACCAGTAGAGCTCTTTGCAGTCCTCGCCGTGGTTCCCTTCCTGCCCGGTGAGGCCGAAGAGGCGCTCCTTCAGGATCGGATCCACGCCGTTCCAGAGCGCCAGCGCGAAGCAGAGGGTCTGGTGCCGGTCGGAGATCCCGGCGATGCCGTCCTCGTTCCAGCGGTAGGCGCGCGAGCGCGCGTGATCGTGCGGGAGATCGTCCCAGGCGGTTCCTCCCGGGCTGTAGTCCTCGCGCACGGTGCCCCAGGCCCGCTCGCTGAGGTACGGACCCCAGCGCTTCCAGTGCTTCTCCCTGCGCCGGGACTCGTCGAGACGGCGCTCCTCGGCATCGATGGGTGTGGTGCGAAGCTTGCTGATGATGCGGCTCATGGAGTCTCCAGCTGGAGGACGTGCCCGTCCGGGTCGCGTACCCGGAGCGGAAGGAGGGTGGAGGAAGGAGCGGCCGCGCCGGGGAGCGTGACGAAGGACGCACGGGCGGTGCGCAGCGCGGACACGAGCGTCGGCGCCTCGGACGACCGAATCCGGACGTGCCAGTGGAAGACGTCGCTCCCGCGCGCGTCGAGGGGGTACGGGCGTCCATCGCGCGGCGCGAGGTACTCGAGGAGTTCGACCCCCGGGCCTTTCGGCGCCCGGACCTGGGTGATGCGCAGCCGGGCTCCGAAGACGCCGTTGAGGCGCTCCTGCTCCGGACCGTGATTCTCGGAGTGGCCGGCCTCGGGCATGCCCAGCCGATCGCGGTAGAAGGCGAGCGAGGCTTCGGTGTCGTTCACCACCACCGCGGTGTGGTCGATGCCCAGGGTGAGTGGGACGTTCTTCCCGGAGCGGTGCCAGCGCTCGGCGCCCTTCCCGGGCGGGAACCAGATGATCTCCAGCACGTGGCGGTCCGGGTCCCGGAAGTAGAAGGCCTTGATGCCGCCTGCGGACGGGTTCCAGGCGGGAAGCTCCTGAGGGCCGGACGAGGCGTGCTCCACGCGGGCCTCTCGCAGCCGCGCGTAGGCGCGGTCCATGTCGGAGACGACGATCGCCACGTGCTGAAAGTCGCGGTCGTTGCTGCGGGAATCGGAGGGCACCGGGCGCCCCTTCTGGGCGAGGTACTCGGTCAGCTCGAGGCACTCGCTACCGAGGACGAGGCGAGCGGTGCGGGTGCGGGCGGCGAACACCCCGGTGCGGCGCTCCAGCTCCGGGCCGGCCTCCTCGCGCTCACCGTCGGCACGGAAGCCAAGGACCCGGACGTAGAAGTCGCGGGCACGATCGAGGTCCGAGACCGTGTTGCCGATGCAGCCGATCTCCTCGACGCGCGCGGCCCACGCCGGAGTGGCACGCGCGAGAACGATGAAGGCGAGCACCGCGATCCACCGCCCGAGGCCCGCGGCCCGCACATGGCCGAAGGTGTCTGACACCTGGTCGCGGGCACTGTCGAAGGTGTCTGACACCTCGTCACTCCCGCCGGAGGTGTCTGGTCGCTCGGCGCGGGTCTCGCCGCGCTTGGGCTGCGTGCTGAGTGCGGAACGGGGGGTGGGGGGCATGCGGCGCTCTCCTCGCCGCTCCCGGGGTGTCAGCCCGCAGGCGGGCCGTTACACGACCGCGACCGGCTCGGCCGAGAGGGCGCACCGCCCGGCGATCCACGCCGCCTGCCACTGCCGCTCGCGTGCGAACGCGTCCGGATCCCCAGTCGCCACCGAGACCGCGTCCGCGGCGTGGAGCGCCGCCGCGGCGCCTTCGCCTTGCGCCGCCCGGAGGGCACACGCGGCGAAGTACCCGACCGCGTTCGACGACGGCGTCCGGGCATCCGTCGCCATGCCCTGGGCGGTCCGGTAGAGCTCGAGCATGCTCCGGGTTCGCCGGAGCGCGTCGCCCTCCCCCTGTCGATCCTCGCGGAGGAACGCATGGACGGCACGGTCCCGCGCCCGCTCGGCGCAGGCCATGCCGTAGGCGCGGAGCACCGCCTCGTCCCAGGCCAGGACCCTCCGGAGGAGCCTTCCGCGCGCAGCGGCCACCTGCGTTGGAAGCATGCGAACGGGCCCGGCCAGCTCCACCTCCCAGAGCTCCGGACGGATCCACCAGGGAAGATCTTCCAGCCGGCAGGCGAAGACGCCGCCGGCGGGCTCGACCCAGGCACCGGGCCCACTCGTGCTCGGTGCAGACCAGACGTGTCCACCGAACGGAGCGATGCGGCCGGGATCGAGGAACTTCCAGGCGCGCATCGGCTGCTCAGCTCCCGTGTCGCCAGTGGCGGAAGGCATCGAGCAAGTTCTCCTTCACCCGCTCCGGCAGATCCTCCTCGGCCAGCTTGCGCGTGACGCCGATCGTGGCGCGGAACTGCCGGAGGTACTCCGTGCAGCCCGGGCACCATACCAGGTGCTGCTCGACCCGCGTCCGGGTGGACTCGTCGAGCGCTCCGTCCAGGAAATCGGTGAGGAGCTCCACCAGCTGCTTGCAGGCGAGCTCCTGTGGCCGGGCGACGCTCATGGCGCGACCTCCGCGGCCCATCCCGCCAGCGACTGCCGGACCTTGGTCCGGGCGCGGTGGAGGAGAACCCTCTGATTTGCCTCGCTGATCCCCAACGCCTCGCACACCTCCACCGAGTCCCAGTCCTCGATGTCTCTCAGGGTGATCACTTGCCGCTGGTTTGGCGGGAGCTTCTCGATCTCCGCCCTGATGCGGACCAGCGCCTCGGCGTCGGCGAGCCGCTCATCGGCCCAGCGTTCGGGCCCCTGCGCCCAGTGGCCGGGCCAGCGCGGATCGTCCGGGGGCCGGAAGGTCTCGATGGGCCGTCGTTCTCCCCCCTCGTCCTCCGACTCCAGGGCGGAGAAGGGAACCGAGCGCGCCTCGCGGCCACCCCGCAGCTTCGCGCAGTTGACCAGGATGCGGAACATCCAGGCCCGGAGCGGGCAGCGGCCCTCGAACCTGTCGAGCCCCTGGAGGATGCCGATCCATGCTTCCTGGACGACCTCCTCGGCGACGGCTTCCGAAGCCACGTAGCCCATCGCCACGCGCACCATCGCCCGGTGGTTCTTCTCCACCAGAGCGAGGAAGGTGGGCTCGTCACCGGAGCGGAGCCGATCGACGAGGTCGCGGTCCTCGGGCGAGAGAGTCGAGATCGAGCCGCCCGGCGGCCCCTCCGGCTCCCCGAACGAACCTCCGGATGACACCGCCGCCGGCATATCAGGGAGGGGTACGGGGGAGGAGCCCGGGCGTTACAGCGCCTCCACGCGGAGTGACAGCCCGGTCACCCGCGGGGGGGGGCCTCCTCGGTCGTCCGCGGAGTCCTGCGGAGGTCGCCGATGACGAGGCGGTACGAGGTGTCTGGCACCTCTGCCGGGGCACCTCGGCCGGGTGACTGCGCCGGTCGGGGCGCCGGTAACGAGGTGTCTGGCACTTCCGGCCGCACTTCTGGCCGGGCACTTCCGGGCCGACTTCCGGCCGGCTTACCTGTCGGACTCGAACTCCGCGGTCGTGCGCGGCGCAGCCGGGAGATCCCGGTCGAGCGACTCGCGGTAGCGGACGCACCCCCGGAGGAACTGCGGCCATTCCGGGACAGTGGGGAGCGGATCCGAGCGCTCGGGCAAGAGTCCCCAGAGCTGCGGATGGTGCCAGCACAGCGCGTGCGTGGTGGAGTCCCGGTGTGCCCAGATTCCGGCACGCAGGCGCTTCACCGCGGCGACGAGCTGCTCCGGGGTCATCGACTGGAGGTCCTCGTCCATGGCTCTGGGTTCATTCCAGGCCCCACAAATCGCCAGGGGTTGGTGATTGGACTGTCGACTCCTGGGGAATTGCTCAATTGCCGGTCGGGGTGGTCCCGGTTCCCGCGGTCGCGACGCCGGGGCGGTCGTTCCGGACGACGGTGCCGCCCTTCATCACGAAGAAGAGCCGCTCCATGACCGCGATGTCGCGTGACGGATCGCCGGGCACCGCGACCACGTCCGCCAGCTTTCCGACCTCGAGCGTCCCCCGGTCGGAGACGCCGAGAAGCGCGGCGTCCACCGACGTCGCGGAGCGGATCGCCGCCAGCGGCTTCATCCCCGCCCGGACGAAGACGGCGAACTGGTTGAGCTGCGTCCCGTGGGGACAGACTGCCGCGTCGCTGCCGAAGGCGATGCGGACGTTCTTCGCCACCGCGCGCTTCAGGGTCTCCTGCGCTCGCCCGTCGGCCGCGGTCGCCTTCTCGAGGATGTTCGCCGGGGCCTTCGCATCCCGGAGCCGCTTCATCATGCAGGGCAGCGGCGTGGGCACGAAGTACGTTCCTTTCTTCCGCATCAGCTCGAGGGCCTCGTCATCCAGGAACGAGCCGTGCTCGATCGAGTCGATGCCCGCGCGGATGGCGCGCTTGGCTCCCTCCGCGCCGTGAGCGTGGGCCGCGGTCTTCCGCCCCAGCGCGTGCGCTTCGTCCACCAGCGCGTCGAGCTCGGCCTGGGTGAGCTGCGGCGAATCCACCTTGTCCGCCTCGGAGAGGACCCCGCCCGTGGCGCAGGTCTTGATCACGTCTGCGCCATGCTTGGTGTCGAAGCGGACGGCGGCGCGGATCTGATCCGGCCCATTCCCCACGCCCTGCTCCGGTCCAGGCTCCTTGAGCAGCTCGGGGCGGTAACCGCCCGTTGGGTCGCAGTGGCCTCCGCGGGCGCCGATGGCGTTGACGGCCACCAGCATGCGCGGCCCGGGGACCTTCCCGGCGTTGATCGCGTTCCGCAGGCCGACGTCGATGAGGTCGCTCGAACCCACGTCGCGCACGGTGGTGAAGCCGGCCAGCAACGTGCGCCGGGCGTACTCGGTCGCGCGGATCGCCTGCTCGGTGACGGGCTTCTTGAGCCAGTCCAGCTGATCCTGGTTCCAGTCGAGGCTGGACTCGAAGCTCAGGTGGGTGTGCGCGTCCATGAGGCCAGGCAGCAGGGTCGCGTCACCCAGGTCGATGACCCGCGCCCCCGGGGGAACCTGGGCATTCGAGCCCGCGGCGACGATGCGCCCTTCGGAGATCACGATCACGCCGGGGCCCAGCATCGCGTCGGCCTTGCCGTCGTAGAGCCGCGCCGCGCGAAGGACGGTGACCGGCTCGGCGGCCGAGGCGGTCAGCGCGACGCCGAGCGCGAGGAGCGTGGCGGTGAAGGAGGAACGGTCGAGGAGCATGCCCCAGTCATCGCAAATTCACGCGCCCCGCGCTTGCCGGAAGTTGCGAGCAGCATCCGGACGCTCGCGGACGGCACTGCCCTGTAACGGTGTGCTCCGACCGGCGAACGACTGCCCCGTGCCTGGAATCCCGCCCGGGGGCGCCGGCGACCCCGCGCGCTCCGGGCCACCCCACGGAGAATCGCCATGAACCTTCGTCTCGCTCTCAGCGCCGCCCTGCTCATCACCGGAGCCGCGCACGCGCAGCTCGCCACCACCAAGGTCCTCACCCTCGACGCCGCCCGCCGGATTGCCGCCGCGGCGGCAGTCGAGGCGCGGACCGACCGCACCGCCGGCATCGCCGTCGTCGACGCGGGCGGGTCGCTGGTCTACTTCGAGCGCCTCGACGGCACCTTCCCCGCCGCCGCCTCGGTCAGCTTCGGTAAGGCCCACACCGCCGCGACCTTCCAGCACGCCACCAAGGACTTCGAGGAGGCGATCCACAACGGCCGCGGGGCTCTCACCGGAGTGAAGGAGATGACTCCGCTCCAGGGTGGCGTGCCGATCGTCGTCGAGGGCAAGGTCATCGGCGCGGTCGGCGTCAGCGGCGCCTCCAGTGCTGCCCGCGACGAGGCCATCGCCCGCGCCGCGGTGGCCGCCGTCGCCCAGCTCTCGGGAGGCTCGAGGACCTCCGCCGTGGCCACACTCCCCGCGTCCACGGTGAAGGCGGGCTTCACGAAGGGCTCGGTCCTCCTCGACCGCGGGGACTACCAGGTCCACGCCAGTCGCCGCGACGCGCCGGGCAAGGCCGAGGTGCACCAGATCGACACCGACGTGTTCTACGTGCTCGAGGGCACAGCCACCCTGGTCACTGGCGGGAAGGTCCCCGACCTCGCCATCTCCGGACCAAACGAGCTCCGCGGCAGCCGCATCGACGGCGGGGAGGTCCGCACCATCGGGCCGGGCGACGTGGTGGTGGTCCCCAGCGGGACGCCGCACTGGTTCCGGGAGGTCAAGGCGCCGGTGCTCTACCTGGCGGTCAAGGTCGCCGGGGACGGGGTGGTCCAGTGAGCTCCCGCCTCCGCTGGTTCGTCGCCTCGGCAGCGCTGCTGGTCGGGCTGCTACCGCTCCTCGCCCGTGGGCAGGTCACCGGAGATCCACCGTTCCAGCGGCCGGACACCATCGTCGATCTCCGCACTCGCGCCGGCGCCGAGCTGGTGCAGGCCACGTGGCGCTTCCGGGAGGCCCGCATCGTCGCCGGGAACAACCGGGCTCCCGGTCCGGACCTCCGCGCTTCCGGAGCTCCGGTCAAGACCCTCGACCTCGAGCCCCGCGCCGGCTCCGCCGACTTCGATGACCGGGGATGGGAGGTGGTGGACCCTCCGGCGCTCGAGGCCCGCCGCGGCAACGGCAAGGTGAGCCTCGCCTGGTACCGCGTGGCAATCACCGTCCCGGAGCGCCTCGGGCCGGTGCCGGTGGCCGGCAGCACCCTGGTCTTCGAGGTGGTGGTGGACGACTACGCGGAGATCTGGGTCGACGGGAAGCTGCCCGCCGTCCTCGGTCAGAGCGGCGGCGGCGTGGTGCGCGGCTTCAACGCCCCGAGCCGGGTGGTCCTCACTCGCGATGCGCGCCCGGGACAGACCTTCCGCGTGGCGGTCTTCGCGATGAACGGTCCGGTGTCGGTGGTGCCCACCAACTTCCTCTGGTTCCGGTCGGCGACGCTCGACGTCTATCGGAGCCCCGCGGTGAGCCGGCTTCCCGCGCCGGCGCTCACCATCGAGCGGAAGGATCCAGCCCTTGACGGCGTGGTGCCCCCGGGCGCGCGGGCCGAGGCGCTGGCGACCGGCTTCGGGTTCACCGAGGGGCCGGTGTGGAGCCCGGACGGGGATCTGCTGTTCAGCGACCCGAACGAGAACACGATCTACCGCTGGAACCGCGACGGGCAGGTTTCCGTCTTCCGGACCAAGAGCGGCTACGCCGGCGTCGACATCTCCGAGTACAAGCAGCCGGGGAGCAACGGGCTCACCTTCGACGCCCAGGGACGTCTCACGGTGTGCCAGCACGGAGAGCGGCGGGTGATCCGCATCGAGCCGACCGGGGCGATCACCGTCCTCGCCGACCGTTACCAGGGCAAGCGTCTGAACAGCCCCAACGACCTCGTCTACAAGAAGGACGGGGCGCTCTACTTCACCGACCCGCCCTTCGGGCTTCCCCGGGTCTTCGACGATCCGCGGAAGGAGCTGGGCTTCTCCGGCGTGTACCGGGTGAAGGACGGCCAGGTGACGCTCGTGGCGAAGGACCTGACCGGCCCCAACGGCATCGCCTTCAGCCCGGACGAGAAGTTCCTCTACGTCACCAACTGGGACGAGAAGAAGAAGGTGGTGATGCGCTACCCGGTCAACGCCGACGGAAGCCTGGGCACGGGCTCGATCTTCTTCGACCTGACCTTCGCCCCTGGGGAGGAGGCGCTCGACGGGATGAAGGTCGACGCCGAGGGGCATCTGTTCGTGTCCGGCCCCGGCGGGGTGTGGGTCCTCTCCGCCGAGGGAAAGCAGCTGGGTACGCTCAAGCTCCCCGAGCTCCCGGCGAACATGGCCTGGGGTGACGCGGACGGGCGAACCCTCTACCTGACCGCTCGCACCAGCGTGTACCGCCTGCGTCTCGGGGTCCCCGGCATCCGACCGGTGCCGCTGGCCCGGGTGCCGTGAGCGGCCGGCTCCAGGTCGGGATCGGCCTCCGGCCTCCGTACTACGCGGAGGCTGGAGGCCCCCTCCGCGCCGGACCGCTTCGAGGTCATCTCCGAAAACTTCCTCTGGGCGGCCGCTGGAGACCCTGGAGCAGGTTTCGCGGGCGGTCGCGAGAGGAAGGGCCGCGTAACGCCGCGGACCACGGGCTACACCCCGACTCCACCGCCCCGGTAACCGCCATTCCGTGCCCGCCGTATCCTGCACGTCGCCTCCAGGAGACCCCTCGATGAACCTCGATGCCCTTCGTACCCGCGCTCTCGCCGTTCTCGATCGCTTCTCGTGGGTCGGTCCGCTCGCCGTCCGGCTCTCGCTCGGGGCGGTCTTCATCGGCACGGGGTGGGGGAAGCTGCACAACCTGGAGCAGGTAACGAGCTTCTTCACCGAGCTGGGCATCCCCTTCCCCGCCGCCCAGGCGGCGATGGTCTCGGGCGTCGAGCTGGTCGGCGGGACGCTGATCCTCCTGGGGCTGGTCACCCGCCTCGCGGCGCTCCCGCTGATGGCGACGATGGCGGTGGCCATCCTCACCGCGAAGCGGCCGGAGATCGCCGGCATCCGGTCGCTGCTCGCCTTCGAGGAGTTCACCTACCTCGCGGGATTCCTGTGGCTGTTCGTCGCCGGCGCGGGAAAGGCGTCTCTCGACGCGCTTCTCTTCGGCCGGAAGAACGGCCTGCCCCGCCCGCTCCTCCGCCCCGGTGCGCTTCCCGCCGAGCAGCGCTGAGGCGGCTCGAGCATCGAAGGCGCGCTCCGAGGGGGCGGGATGCTCTGCTCGCGGTCTACCGGACCTGGGTCCGGACGGGCCGGGCGGAGCCGGTCTCAGCCCGCCGGGGCGGTGGACCGACCGAACGGCCAGAACGTCCGGTCCGAGGTGGGCACCAGCGAGAAGATGAACACCAGCGT
>RPRB01000027.1 GCA_003818285.1 Myxococcaceae bacterium | reverse complement strand
GCGCGGCGACCAGGCCCGCGTGCGCCGCGTTCACCGGTGGGATCAGGAGCGGGACGTCGGGCTCCATCCGGAAGGTGCTCGCCGCGCTGACCACGGGAAGCTCGGCGGCGAGCCGCGGCTCGAGCTCACGGGCGACGTCCGACTCCACGGCCGAGAAGACCAGGTCCACTCCCCGAGGCGGTGCGCCCGGATCCTGGAGCCGCATCGCCGCCACGTCGGGAGGAGGAGGCTCGGGAAGGAACCAGGCGCCGGCCACCGCCTCGTCGTAGCGCCTGCCGGCGTTCCGCGGAGACGCGGCGATGGCGCCGATCTCGAACCAGGGGTGATCGCGAAGGGCGGAGACGAACTGCTGACCGGCGATGCCGGTGGCACCCACCAGCAGGGCGCGAAGCTTGACCATGGGGTTATCCTGCCATTCCTTGACCGGTACAGCGGCCGTGCCCTACAAACCCGCGGTCGCTTCCGGCGCCATCGCCAAGTGGTAAGGCAAGGGTCTGCAAAACCCTCATTCCCCGGTTCGAATCCGGGTGGCGCCTCTTCCCTGACGTGACTCGGCCCAGCGGGACAGGTGTGGGAAGGGCGTGGCTCCTCGCCCTCGCCCTCACCGGGTGCGCGGCACCCCGACCTCCTCCTCCGCCGCCGCCCGCCCCGGTGGTGACGGTCGCACCGGTCCCGGAGCCCGCCGAGGCGGGTCCGCCGCCGCTCGATGTCCCACCCCCACCGTCGACTCGCCGACTCGACGTGCGGGCGGGCGAGCCCACCGTTCCGGTCCGGCTGATGGAGAACCGGCGCGAGGTGACCTTCGTCCCCGCCGGGCGGGTACGGCTGTTCCTCCAGGGAGAGCCGGAGAAGGTGGTCGAGGCGCCCGGCGGGACGGCGCTGGTGGTTCGCTGGCTCGACGGCACACCGGCAGACCGGCGCTTCCGCGTCCAGACCTCGGAGCTGGCCTGGGCGGACAAGGAGGGCATCGCCGCGGAGCGCGCCAGCTGGGAGGGCCGGGGCTTCCAGGTGCGGCTGGAGCAGCTCGGCCAGGTCTACGGGATCGCCGGGAAGATCCTCGACAACCGGAAGGTGCTGGTCCTGCTCGAGCCGGCGCTGACCTCGGCCGAGGCGACGGCCCGGCAGACGGAGCTGGTTCGCAGCTTCGGGACGCGCACGACCCTCGCCGAGGAGGTGCGGACCGCGGCGCGGGTACGCCTGCGGCTGGACATGGCGGACGGGACGCCCCTCGGCAGCAGCGAGGGCCCGATCCGCGCCGAGACCCCGGGCGGCGAGGGTTTCGAGGTGCGCTCGGTCGAGTTCGCGGTCGGGTACCCGAACCACGGCTTCGAGACCCGCGAGTACCGGGGCGGGCTGGCCTTCTCCGCCGACGCGTCCGGGACCATCGCCGTCGTGAACCTGGTGACGCTGGAGGACCTCCTCCGCGGCCTCGTGCCGTCGGAGATCTTCGCCGCCGCCCCCGCCGAGGCGCTGAAGGCGCAGGCGGTCACCGCCCGCGGCGAGGTGCTGGCCAAGGTGGGCACCCGCCACCTCGCGGACCCCTACCTCCTCTGCTCGGAGCAGCACTGCGCCGTGTACCGCGGCCGCACCGGGGAGACTCCCACCACCAACGCCGCGGTGGAGGCGACCCGGGGCCTCGCGCTCTTCTCCACCGAGGGCCGGCTGGTGGACTCGGTCTACAGCGCCGTCTGCGGCGGCCATACCGAGGACAACGAGGTGGTCTGGGGCGGCGTGCCCGACCCCAGCCTCCGTGGCCGGCCCGACGTGCTCGAGCCGGTGCCAGGCATGCCCGACCCGCGCCGGGCACCGGATCGGTTCCTGGCCTTCGATCTCCCCGCGGCGTGCCGGCGAGGACGGTTCGCGCAGCCCACCAAGTACCGCTGGGAGAAGCGCTTCACCGCGCAGCAGCTCGATGCGCTGGTCGAGCCGCTCGGGGTGGGCTCGGTTCGCCACCTCCAGCCGCTCGAACGCGGCGCGTCGGGACGGGTCCGGCTCCTGCTCGTGTCCGGCACCCGCGGAGCCACCGAGCTGCGGGGCGAGCTCACCATTCGCCGCCAGTTCGGGATGCTCAACAGCGCGCTGTTCACCGTGACCGAGGACCGCGACGGACGCGGCAACCCCGTGGCGTTCCTCTTCCGGGGCGGCGGCTGGGGGCACGGCGTGGGCCTGTGTCAGACAGGCGCGATCGGCCGTGCGGAGAGCGGACAGGACTACCGGGCCATCCTCCGGCATTATTTCAATGGGGCCGAGGTCGTGCACATCTACGAGTAGCGCCGGGATCCCGGGGCGTTGGCCCGAGGCGGATGCATGCCTGCCGGGCTGGAACATGCCTGCCTTTCCGGGGTTATGTCAGGGCCGCGGCGGTCGGTGGCGAGGAGCCCCCGGCGTCGGGTAGGTCGGGGCCGCGGCTTCAAGTTATGTAGGACTTACACGTGAGCCCGTCCGGACCCAGCCAGCGCCGACGTCGCCGTCGTCCGGCAGCCGCCGCGGTCATCGCCACGCTCCTGGCGCTTCTGTTCCACGCCAGCATGCTGGGGCTTCTGCTCCTGATGAACTTCGTCTCGGTGAAGTGGCCGGGCGGAGACCGGCCCCGGCAGAAGCCCCAGGCGGTCACGCTGCGCAACATCGACCCTCGCGCCTGGGCGAAGAACCGCGGTCAGGCCCGCGAGCAGGAGCGCCCCGAGGCCCAGCGGCGCGCGGAGGCCGCCAAGAAGCCGGAGCCGAAGGACGAGAAGAACCCCAAGGGGCAGGTGGTGGACGTCGCTCCCGGCAACGAGCAGGAGTCGCCCGACGCGAAGTACCTGGCGGAGAAGAACAACCGGGTCGACAAGGAGAGCAAGGCCCGCGAGCAGACTCCGTTCTACCGGAACGCGATGCCGCGGCAGACCGCGACCGAGGAGCGGAACACCACAGGGAAGGACAACTCCTCGCAGGTGGTGGTCCAGGGGAACGGCGGCGCCGGGCAGGACGCGCGCCCGGCGCAGAAGGGCGGCGGGCAGCGCCCGGTCTTCGACCTCCCCAACGTCAAGCAGCGCGACCAGATTGCCCTCAAGGAGCAGACCAGCAAGGGTCCCGGAGCCAGCGTCCGCAACCAGGGCGAGAGCGCGGCGCTCCAGGGCAACTCCAACCGGCTGCGGGTCGATCCGGGTCGCCCAGGTGAGGAGGGGGACCAGGGCAGCGCCGGCAAGGCGGGCCTCCCCACCCTGTCGCAGCTCATGCCGAGCAGCGCCGCGCTGGACAAGATCATCGGGGCCGCTCCCAACGACCACCTCCAGGACGTCGACCAGGGGGACGGGACCTTCCTCAACACCCGCGAGTGGAAGTACGCCACCTTCTTCAACCGGGTGAAGCAGGCCGTGGGACGGAACTGGGACCCCAACGAGCCGCTCCGCCAGCGCGACCCGACCGGGGAGATCTACGGGGGCCGCGACCGGTACACGATCCTCAACATCACCCTGAGCAGCGACGGGCTGGTGAAGGACATCCAGGTCCAGCGCTCGAGCGGGGTGGACTTCCTCGACGAGGCGGCGATCGTCAGCTTCCGCCGCGCGCAGCCGTTCCCGAATCCCCCGCCGGGCCTCATGGGGCCCAACGGCACGGTCACCTTCCCCTTCGGGTTCTACCTGGAGACGGGTGGCCGGCCGCTGATGCGGATCTTCCGGAACAACTGATCGGGGCGACTTGCTCCGGACGGCGCGATGAGGCGCATCCTCACCGTGCCCGCACGACGATCGCCACCTGGTCCTCGCAAGGACCAGGTGGCTGGCGTCACTGAAGGCCTCGCCTACGGACCGCAGAGCCCGGGGACCGTTCCAGCCGGGAAGGGCTCCGTGCTCCGGTCGATGGAGCTGAGGAACCGAACCAGCTCGTTCCGATCGCTGGCGCTGGTCAGGATGTCGATGCCGCCCGTCCCCGCGCTCCGGTGGGCGACGTTCTCCAGCACGTTGCCCAGGGTCTCGGATGCTCCGCTGTGGAGGTAGGGCGCCGAGGCGAAGACCGAGATGAGCGAGGGCACGTTGAAGCCGAGCTCTCCTCGCGCCTGCACGTTGGCCGCGTTGTTGGCCCGGATCTCGTTGCTCACCCCATCGGTGAAGAGAGTCGGGTCGAAGGTGCCCACCCGGCAGAGGAAGCGGACCAGCTGCGCGTCCACGATCTCGATCGCTGCCGGTGGAGGCTTGAAGTCGATGGCGGAGATGGTCCAGTTGGGGCCGCCGTGGCAATGCTGGCATCCCGCGGCCGCGAACAGCTGTCGGCCGTAGGAGACGTCCTGTCCAGCCAGAGGCGAGATCGGCGCCCGGACGCCCACGGCCAGGTAGGTGGCGATGGCGTCGAGGTCGGGATCGCGACCGGTGTTCGCCAGCGGAGCGAGGTCGGGAATCATCGCCAGTCCGGCCACCCCTTCCAGCAGGCCAGGCTCGCGGATGAGGCCTCCGCCACCCGAGACGGCGCGGATGTTCCGCTCGAAGTCCTGGACCTCGTCACGGATGCCCGACCAGTTCAGCGCTCGCATGTGCGAATCGGGAAGAACGGGTGCGCCGTTCACGATGACGGCGGCGCTGGCGGGGAAGGTGCTCTCCATCGAGATCGCCTGGCGCGGTCCATCCGGGAACATCCAGGTCACGCTGTCGGTCAGGGCCTGCGGGTGGCAGCTGTAGCAGGTGCCCCAACCGGTATCGGACATCAGGCCCGCGGGTCGGACCGAGTTTGGCTGGGTCCCGACCGGTCCAATGGCGGTGTTGAAGAGGTACTTCCCCCGGAGGGCAACCCGGTCCAGCTCAGCCGTCGGCAGATCCGCGGATTGCAGCCGCGCCAGGGTGCGGTACTTCGTCGGGTCGGCGCCAGAGACGTCGACCACGGCCACGTCACGGGAGAGGAAGTCCATCACGTACGCCCGGGCGTCGGTGGAGCTCACCACCACGCCGCGTGGGTTCTTTCCGCCGATGAGGTCCTGCGGATCGTCCTGCAGGATCTCCTGCGGATCCTTGAGCTCGATGCGCGCGATGTTGCCGGGGTCCTGGGCGCTGGCCGGCGGATTGATGCTGGCTGCCCCCGTGCCGTCCAGCGTCAGCCGGAGGAGCCGGTTGGTGGCGCCCAGGGCGACGAATCCCTCTGCGGCCGAGCGCTTGAAGGCCACCATGAACGGATTGGTGTTGAAGAGCTTCTTGCCGGCAGGCTCGAAGTTCACGCCCACGTTCATGTTCAGGGTGGGAAAAGCCTCGACGTCGCGGGTGGTGTCGATGACCGCCAGGCAGCCCTGCACGTTCACGTTGAAGCGGAACGGCCCGTTCGGCGAAGAACAGGTGCTGCTGATGTAGGCCAGGTTCCCCCGGATGACGATCGACTCGAGGAGGTTGGGGAAGGCTCCGGTCGTGGTGTCGAAGACCGCCGGGTTCGCGAGCGGTCTGCGCGCCAGCGTGTTCCCGTTCGACTTGAAGGCGGCACCGACATCGGGCAACGGGTTCAGGGTGACGCTTCCGATCACCTTGTTGGAGTCGCCATCGATGACCGTCACCCGGCCCTCCCGGCCGTCGTCGGCTCCTTCGGTCTGTGTCCGAGGACGGGGGTCGTTTGCCCGAGAAACGGCCAGGAACTGGGTGACGTACACCTTCTTCCCGTCGGCAGTAATGGCGATCCCCCGAGGCTTGCTTCCTACACCCTCGATGGTCCTGATGACCCGGTAGCTCTGGGTGTCGATCACCGAGACGCTGTCGGACGAGAAGTTCGAGACGTACAGCCTCTTGCCGTCAGGCCTCAGGGCGCAGCCGAAGGGCTCGGTTCCGACCTGGATCGTCTCGATCACCTTCCACCGCTGGCCATCGATCACCGAGACCGTTCCGCTCGCCATGTTGGTGACGTAGGCGATGACCTCGTCGTGCCCCTGGCCGCGCCGTTCCTCCTTGAGGGCCACGCACCAGGGCTCCCTTCCGACCTTGATCTCGGCCAGCTTCTTGTTCGCCTCGTTCGTCACCTCGAAGACCGAGACTGAATCGTTGTCGGGGTTCACGCTCCAGACGTAGCGATCGTCGCTCGTCAGTGCGATCGGGCTCGAATGCGTCGGAGCCGCCTCCTTCTTCGGCGGATCGCTCCGAAGGGGATCCGACTCTTCCGAGGAACCTCGATTCGCACCACTGCAGCCAGCCGCCAGGACGACGGCCCACCACAACCATGCTCGTGTCGTACTCATCTTCCTCCTCTCGATCGGAGGACACGAGCAGGTGGCGATCGGTGCAGGCGATCGAATAGGACAAAGAAAATGGATCTATAATCTGTAAGGTCTGCGGTCGGTTTCGCCCTCACGCACTTCGAAGGTCGAAAGATCTGCTTCGCCTGGAGTGAGCGTGCGGAGGCTTTCCCACACCAGCACGCATCGACGGCCCTGGTAGGCGTCAATGGCTGCCGACCGTGCCTGAAGGGCACCAGTCTGTCCGAGCCGCGCTCGGGGGGAAGGAATTCTGCGTCCGAACGGTCGCGGGACTGCTCGCGTTCGGCGGTCCTCGTCCGGCGCGGGGCGCCCCGACTCAGGCGTAATCTTCGACCGGCGGGCAGCTGCAGATGAGCTTCCGGTCGCCGAGGACGTTGTTCAGCCGTCCCACCGCCGGCCAGAACTTGCTCGCCCGCACGAACGCCGACGGGAAGGCCCCGAGCTGACGGGAGTACGGGCGATCCCACTCGTCGGCGGTGGCCACCTCGGCGGTGTGAGGAGCGTGCTTGAGCACGTTGCCCTCGCGCGGCTGCCGTCCGGCCTCGACCTCGGCGATCTCCTTCCGGATGGCGACCATCGCATCGCAGAAGCGGTCCAGCTCCGCCTTGCTCTCGCTCTCGGTCGGCTCGACCATCAGCGTGCCGGCCACCGGGAAGGACACCGTCGGCGCGTGGAAGCCGTAGTCGATGAGGCGCTTGGCCACGTCGTCCACCTCGATGGCCGCCGACTTCTTGAGCCCCCGCAGGTCGAGGATGCACTCGTGCGCCACCCGGCCGCGGGCGCCCCGGTACAGCACCGGGAAGTGCTCCGCCAGGCGGCTGGCGACGTAGTTGGCGTTGAGAATGGCCACCTCGGTCGCGAGGGTGAGCCCCGCGGCGCCCATCATCCGGATGTAGGCGTAGGAGATGACCAGGATGCTCGGGCTGCCCCAGGGTGCGGCCGACACCGGCCCGGTGCCCTGCGCTCCACCGGTCCTCACCACCGGATGTCCGGGGAGGAACGGCGCGAGGTGCGAGGCGACGCAGATGGGCCCCATGCCCGGGCCGCCGCCGCCGTGCGGGATGCAGAAGGTCTTGTGGAGATTCAGGTGGCAGACGTCGGGCCCGAAGTCACCCGGCCGGCAGAGGCCCACCTGGGCGTTCATGTTCGCCCCGTCCATGTAGACCTGCCCGCCGTGGCGGTGGACGATGTCGCAGATGCTCTGGATCTCCTCCTCGAACACCCCGTGGGTCGAGGGGTAGGTCACCATCAGGGCGCCCAGGCGTTCGGCGTGCTGCGCGGACTTGGCCTCGAGGTCGACGAGGTCGATGCTCCCGTCCTCGGCGCTCTTCACCACCACCACCTCGAAGCCGGCCATCACCGCGCTCGCCGGGTTGGTGCCGTGGGCCGAGGCGGGGATGAGGCACACCTTCCGGTCGCGGTCGCCACGGCTCTCGTGCCACTTCCGGATGACCAGCAGGCCCGCGTACTCGCCCTGGCTGCCCGCGTTGGGCTGCAGCGACACCGCGGCAAAGCCGGTGATCTCCGCGAGCGTCCGCTCCAGCTCGCGGAAGAGCTGCTGGTAGCCCTCGGTCTGCTCGAGCGGGGCGAAGGGATGCATCTGGGAGAAGCCGGCGAAGGTCACCGGGATCATCTCCGCGGTGGCGTTCAGCTTCATGGTGCAGCTGCCCAGCGGGATCATCGCGTAGGTGAGGCTCAGGTCCCTCGTCTCCAGCCGCTTGATGTACCGGAGCATCTCCGTCTCCGAGCGGTGGCGGTGGAAGACCGGATGGGTCAGGTACGCGCTCTTCCGGGTCAGGGCCGGACCCCACGAGGGCGTGACCTCCGAGGCGAGCACCTCCGCGGCGAAGTCCATCGCCCTGCCGCCGGCGAAGACGCCCCACAGCGCCTCGACGTCCTCGGGGCGGGTGGTCTCGTCGAGCGAGATGCCGATGCTCCGGGCGTCGATGCGCCGGAGGTTCATCTTCCGGTCGCGCGCCCGGGCCATCGCCCGATCCGCTTCGGCCGGCTCCATCTCGAGGCGGAGGGTGTCGAACACGCTCGCGTGCTTGACCCTGACGCCCAGCTTGGCGAGGCCCCGGGCCAGCCGGACGGTGAGTCCGTGCACCCGGGTGGCGATGGCCTTGAGCCCCTCGGGGCCGTGCCACGCCGCATAGAAGCTGGACATCACCGCCAGGAGGGCCTGCGCGGTGCAGATGTTGCTGGTGGCCTTCTCGCGGCGGATGTGCTGCTCGCGGGTCTGCAGCGCCATCCGGAGCGCTCGATGGCCCTGCGCATCCTCGGACACGCCGATGATGCGGCCGGGGAGGAGCCGGGTGAACTCCTGCTTCACCGCGAAGAATGCCGCGTGCGGTCCGCCGTACCCCATCGGCACGCCGAAGCGCTGCGCGCTCCCCACCGCCACGTCCGCGCCGAGTTCGCCGGGAGGAGTGAGCACCGTCAGCGCGAGGAGGTCGGTGGCCACCGCGGCGTGGGCGCCCTCGGCGTGGACCCGGTCGAAGAAGGACGCGAGGTCCTCCACCAGCCCGTCGGTCGCGGGGTACTGCACCAGCGCGCCGAAGATCTTGGTGGAGAAGTCGAAGCTCCGGGTGTCACCGACGATGACCGGGATGCCGAGCGCCCCGGCCCGGGTCCGGACCACCTCCAGCGTCTGGGGATGCACCTTGTCGGAGACGAAGAACGCGTCGTGCCCCGGCTTGGCCAGCGCCTGGAACAGGTGCATCGCCTCGGCCGCCGCGGTGCTCTCGTCGAGCAGGGAGGCGTTCGCCACCGGCAGCCCGGTGAGGTCGATCACCATGGTCTGGAAGTTGAGGAGCGCCTCGAGCCGTCCCTGGGAGATCTCCGGCTGATACGGCGTGTACTGCGTGTACCAGCCAGGGTTCTGGAAGACGTTCCGGAGAATCACCGGAGGGACGAACGTGTCGGAGTAACCCTGGCCGATGAAGGACTTGAAGACCTGGTTCTTCGCCGCCAGCGCCTCGAGCTCCTCCAGCAGCCGGGCCTCGTCCACCGCCGGCGGCAGGTCCAGCCCGCGCCGGAGCCGGATGCTGGCCGGGAGCGTCTGGTCCACCAGCGCCTGGAGCGACGGGGCCCCGACGGCGCGGAGCATCTCGGTCACGTCGGCGGCGTCAGGGCCGATGTGGCGGCGGGGAAAGGACTCGGTCTCGGAGGGATTCCGGGCGTCTGGCATCGCGTCGATGGTTACCTGGTGGGAGGGCGGGCAAGCCGGCGCCCTCCGACGGTCAGTGGAGGCGCCGGTTTAACAGGACCGGGCCACGCTGGCTCGGGGGGAGATCGAAGGACCGCTGCTGGCTCCCATCCCGGGGGCGGGGTCCGGCGCGCCCCGGCGAGCGTCAGGTCGCGGTCTTTGCCAGCAGCTCGTTGTACCCGTCGGCGTCCATGAGGCCGTCCAGCTGCGACGGGTCCGACGGCGCCAGCTCGATGATCCACCCCGCCCCGTAGGGGTCGGTGTTGATGGTCGACGGCTCGTCGGCGAGCGCGGTGTTCACCTTGGTGACCTTCCCGGAGATGGGCGCGAACAGCTCGCTGACTGCCTTGGTGGATTCCACCACCCCGAAGGGGCTGCCGGCGGTCACGGCGTCCCCCACCTTCGGGAGCTCGACGTACACCACGTCCCCCAGCGCCTCCTGGGCGTGGGCGGTCACCCCCACCACCACGCCCCCACCATCGCGGCGGGCCCACTCGTGGTCCTTGGTGTAGCGGAGGTTCTTCGGATTCTCGGCCATGGTCGTCTCGTGCCTTCCTCGGAAAGCGCCGGGCGATGCTCTAGCGCTTGAACGGGGTCTTCACCACCTCGGCGCGGACGGCGCGGCCCCGGATGTCGATCTCCAGCGGGGTGCCCTCGGCCGCGAGCGCGGCGGGGACGTAGCCGATGCCGATGGCCTTCTTCACCGTCGGCCCCTGCGTCCCGGAGGTCACCTCGCCCACCGGCTGCCCGGGCTTCCCGATGGCATAGCCGTGCCGTGGAATCCCGGGCTCGCGCATCTCGAACCCCACCAGCTTCCGCTGCACGCCCGCGGACTTCTGGGCGGCCAGCGCCGGGCGGCCCACGAACTCGCCCTTGTCCCACTTGACGATCCAGCCGAGGCCGGCCTCGAGCGGGGTGTGGGCGTCGTCGATGTCGTTGCCGTACAGGGCGTACTTCATCTCGGTCCGGAGCGTGTCCCGTGCCCCGAGCCCCGCCGGGACCAGCCCCACCGGCCGGCCCGCCTCGAGGAGCGCGTTCCACAGATGCTCGGCACGCTCGGGCGGACAGTAGAGCTCGAAGCCGTCCTCGCCGGTGTAGCCGGTGCGCGAGACGATGCAGGGCACGCCGGCCACCGTCCCCTCGCGGAACCGGTAGGTGCCGATTCTCTCCAGCGGAAGGTCGGTGAGCGTCTGCAGGATGCTGGCCGCCTTCGGGCCCTGGATGGCCAGCTGGGCGAAGTCGTCGCTCCGGTTGACCGGCTTCACCCGGGGCGTGTTCTCGCTCATCCAGGCGAAGTCCTTCTCCCGGTTGCTGGCGTTGACGCAGAAGAGGATGTGCTCGGGGGAGAAGCGGTAGGCCACGACGTCGTCGACGAAGCCGCCCTGGTGGTTCAGGAGCCCGGCGTAGACCGCCTGCCCGTCGGCGGCCCGTCCGAGGTCGTTGGTGATCAGCGCGTTCGCGCTCTCCAGCGCACCATCGCCGCGGAACTCGATCTCTCCCATGTGCGAGACGTCGAACAGGCCGCCTGCGGTCCGCACCGCCTCGTGCTCCGCCACCACTCCGGCGTACTGGACCGGCATGTCCCAGCCGGCGAAGTCGACCATCCGCGCGCCGAGCGCGCGGTGAACTCGGTTGAGCGGTGTCTGGCGGGCCATGGATGTGGCCGCCGGACTACCCCACCCCACCGAGCGCGATCAAGACTTCCAGAGAGCACCCCGGCCGCGCGCTGACTAGAGTGTGACCGCAAGGCGCGATGAAGATCAGGAACCGGCTCAACCCCTCGGACCCGTGCTTCTCCTTCGAGTTCTTCCCTCCCAAGACCGAGGAGGGCCGGCGCACGCTCCTCCGGACGGTCGAGGACCTGCGGCCGCTCGAGCCGGGCTTCGTCTCCGTCACGTACGGGGCGGGGGGCAGCACGCAGGAGCGGACCGTGGATCTGGTCCGGCAGATCCGGGCCACCGGCCTGGAGACCATGGCCCATCTCACCTGCGTCGGCCACACCCGCGAGGAGCTCGGCCAGCTGGTGGAGCAGTTCCTGACCATGGGCGTGGAGAACATCCTCGCCCTCCGGGGCGACCCACCCTCCGGCCAGCGCGAGTTCCAGCCTCTGCCAGGCGGATTCCGCTACGCGGCGGAGCTGGTGCGGTTCATCCGGGAGCGCGACCACACCCTGTGCCTCGGCGGCGCGGGCTATCCGGAGGGCCACGTGGAGACGCCACTCCGGGACGACGACCTTCGCAACCTCAAGGCCAAGGTGGACGCGGGGCTGGATTTCGTGATCACCCAGCTCTTCTTCGACAACGCCTTCTACTTCGACTTCGTGGAGCGGGCCCGACGGCTGGGGATCAACGTCCCCATCGTCCCGGGCATCATGCCCATCACGAACATCGAGCAGCTCGAGCGCTTCGTCCGGCTGTGCGGGGCGACGGTGCCGATGCGGCTGGTGCTCCAGCTCGAGCGCTACCGCGACGACCCGGACGCGGTGGTGCAGCTCGGCGTGGCCCATGCAACGGTCCAGTGCATGGAGCTACTCGCCCGCGGCGTTCCGGGCATCCACTTCTACACGCTGAACAAGAGCCCGGCCACGCGGCTCATCGTCAGCGCGCTGAAGGGGCGGGGCGCGGGTCCGGCTGCTCCTCCGGGGGCGCCGCCTCCGACCCGCTGACCGGAGCCGGTCGGTCGGGATCCCCGCCCGCCGGGCCCGCCGCGATCGGGGCCGGTCTCACCGAGGCGAGCGGCATCCGCCGGGCCACCACCAGGAGGTAGACGCCGAGAGCGGCCAGGATCGGGGTGATCCACTGCGCCGGGGTGAGGCCGAGGACGCGCCCGTCGACGAAGGCCAGGTCCCTCGCCCGGAAGAAATCCAGGAAGAAGCGTGGCACCGAGTAGCCGATGGCGAGCACGCCCATGAGCGTGCCCTGCGGCCGGGGCTTCCGGGCGAGCAGGTAGAGCACGGCGCTGATCACGAGGAGCAGCACACAATCGACGAGCCCCATGTCCAGCCGGGGCCCGTCCGGAAAGGCCACGGCGAACCAGGCGTCGCTCCGGACGCCGGGATGGTCGTGCACCACCGCGCAGCCGATCCGGGCCACTGCCCAGCCGGGCGCCGTGCCGAGCGCCAGCGCGTCCCAGTACGGGTGGATGCGGAGTCCCTTCCGCCGGAAGTAGAGGGCGATCCCCGCCATTCCGCCGAGGATGCCGCCCATGGAGGACACGCCGTCCCAGACCTTGAGCAGGACCAGGGGTCCCTGGGTGCGGAGCAGCTCGGGGTGGTAACCGAGGACGTGCAGGAGGTGGGCGCCGAGCAGGCCTCCCACCAGCGCCCAGGTGAACACCTCCGAGAGGGACTTCGTGTCCCCGGGCCCGTACACCCGTCCGGCTCGAACGGTGAGCACGGCGCCGGCGTAGACCCCCAGCGCGGCGAAGATGCCGAAGGGGTGGATGGTCAGGCCGAAGAGGTGGAGGTCCGTCAGCTCCACGTAAGGGAGCAGGAGCGCGAGCATGTGCTAGTCGCTCTCATAACAGCACCGGGGGCGCCATGCGGTGGCGCCAGGGCCCGACCCGGCCCTGCCGGGACTCACCGCCCGATCAGCGCCCGGGCGTTCCTCAGTGTGTTCGAGAGCAACATGGCAATGGTCATTGGCCCGACGCCGCCCGGCACGGGCGTGATGTAGGAGGCCCGCTCGGCAGCGGCGGCGAACTCCACGTCCCCCACCAGCTTGCCGGTGGGGAGCCGGTTGATGCCCACGTCGATGACCACCGCGCCGGGCTTGACCCAGGCGCCCTTGATGAGCTCGGGGACGCCCACCGCCGCCACCAGGATGTCCGCCCGGGGCACCTCTGCGGCCAGGTCGCTCTTGCTGTGGCAGATCGTCACCGTGGCATCGGCGTTGAGCAGCAGCAGCGCCATGGGACGGCCCACGAGGATGCTCCGGCCGACCACGACCGCCCGCTTGCCACGGGGCTTGCAGTCGATCTCCTGGAGCATCCGCATCACCCCCCAGGGGGTGCAGGCCACCGTCGCCTCGCGCCCCTGGGCGAGGAGGCCGGCGTTGACCGCGTGCAGGCCGTCGGCGTCCTTGTCGGGTCGGAGCACGCGGAGGAGCCGGTCGGAGCTCACCTGCTTCGGCACCGGGAGCTGGACCAGGATGCCGTGCACGGAGTCGTCGGTGTTGAGCGCCTCCAGCCTTGCCTGGACCTCGGCGTGGGAGGCGGTCTCGGGGAAGTGGTCCTCGGTGGCGTGGAACCCGACCTCGGCCGCGGCCTTCTGCTTGCCGGTGACGTAGATCTTGCTCGCCGGATCCTCGCCCACCCGGATGACCGCCAGTCCGGGGACGCGACCGGTGCGTGCCTTCAGCTCGCGGGTGCCCTCGGCCACCTCCTGCCGCACTTTCTGGGCGATGGCCTTGCCGTCGATCAGTGTCGCTGCCATGGCGGCCCACACTACACGAGGCGGCAGGTGACGGAAGCCTTGCTCGACGGAGGACACCGTCCCTCTGTAGCCTCGGGGCATGTTCCGCGAGCTCATCGACCTGCACATCCACGTCGGCGGAGCGGTGGCGCCGCACGTTCTCTGGTCGCTGGCTCACAGCCAGGGGTTCAAGCTCCCGACGAAGAACTACTTCGAGTTCGTGGAGATGATCACCGCGCGGCCGGACAACGTCTCCAGCCTCGACGACTACCTCCGCATCATGCACACCTGGACCGAGAAGATTCAGAGCTCGCCCATGGCCATCGAGCGGAGCGTGTACGAGGTCATCGGGAAGGAGTTCCGCGGAAGCCGGGTCACCCAGATCGAGCTGCGCTTCAACCCGATGAAGCGCAACCAGGACTCGACGCTGGACCTGGACCACATCATCCACGCCGCGCTGCGGGGGATGGACCGGGCGATGCTCGAGTACGGGGTGCGGGCAGGGCTCATCTTCTGCCTGGCCCGCGAGTTCGACCACCGGCTCAACTCGATCATCCTCGAGAAGGCCATCCGGTACCGGCATCGGGGGGTGGTGGGAATCGATCTCGCCGGAACCGAGACCCGCGCCCTGGAGCTGGACGCCGACCAGGTGGCCGCCTACCAGGACCTGTTCCAGCGGGCGCGTGACGCGGGCCTGAAGACCACGGTCCACACCGGGGAGACGAGCGGCACGGGCGCCGAGGGGGTCATCGCGGTGGTGGATTGGCTCAGGCCACATCGCATCGGCCACGGGATCCGGGCGGCGTACGACGAGTCGGCGATGCGACTCCTGCGCGAGCAGGACGTGGTGCTCGAGCTCTGCCCCACCTCGAACCTCCACACCCACGCGGTGAGCGGCGTGGACGAGCTGAAGCACATCGTCCAGACCTTCCTCGACCGCGGGGTGAAGCTGACGCTGAACACCGACGGTCCCTACCTGCTCGAGACCGACATGCGGTCGGAGGTGTCCCTGGTGGAGAAGTACGGGATCATGTCACCCGACCAGGTCGACCGCGCGCTGGCCTGGGCGCGCGAGTACTCCTTCATCCCCTGAAGCGTGGTACTGCCCGGGGGCGTGTACGGGCTGGTCAAGCGCGGTCTCTTCCTCCTCTCCCCCGAGCGGGCGCACGTGCTGGGGATGTCCGCCCTGCGAGCGTGGGGCTCGGTGTGCCCCCGCGCCGCGCTTCCCTCCGGCGGGCCGGACCTGTCGGTGACCAGCGCGGGCCTGCGCTTCGCCCACCCGGTGGTGCTCGCCGCCGGCTTCGACAAGGACGCCGAGGCGGTGGCCGGCTTCTTCGGCGTGGGCTTCGCGGGGGTCGAGGTGGGGACGGTGACGCCGCGGCCCCAGCCCGGGAACCCGGCGCCCCGGCTGTTCCGCCTTCCGGAGGCCCGGGCGCTCATCAACCGCATGGGGTTCAACAACCATGGAGCGGAGGCGATGGCCGCGCGGCTCCGCGCCCTGGGACGCCGGCCTGGACCGGTGGGCGTCAACCTGGGAAAGAACAAGGACACACCGCTCGAGCGCGCGGTCGAGGACTACGTCGCCGGGGTGGAGACGCTCGGCGCGCTGGCCGACTACCTGGTCATCAACGCGAGCTCACCGAACACCCCGGGGCTCCGCCAGCTCCAGCAAGCGGAGCCGCTCCGGGCCCTGCTCTCGGCGGTGAAGACGCGGGTGGAGGCGATCTCGCCTGGCACGCCGCTGTTCCTCAAGATCGCCCCGGACCTCGCGCCGGAGGAGGTCGACGCCATCGTCGACGTCGCGGTGGAGGTCGGCATCGCCGGCCTCATCTGCACCAACACCACCCTTGGCCGCCCCGGGTTGACCGGCCCGGTGGCGGCGGAGGCAGGAGGGCTCTCGGGCGCCCCGCTCGCTCCGCTGGCGCTGGGGACGCTGCGCCGTGCCGCGGCCCGGGCCCGGGGGCGCCTCGCGCTGTGGGCTTCCGGCGGCGTCTTCACCGCCGACGACGTGCTGGAGCGCATCGAGGCCGGGGCGGACCTGGTCCAGCTGTACACCGCGTTCGTCTACGAGGGGCCCTTCCTCGTCCGGAAGCTGGTGTCGGAGCTGCGCGCCCGGCTCACCGCCCGCGGGCTCGACGCGCTGCCGCGGGCGCACGGGGCGGCCGCGCAGGGCGAGCCGCGATCCCGCTCCGGTTGATCCGTCTCGACGGGTCCGGGCAACAAGCCGCCGAGCGAGGGGTGGTCTCCGGACCGCACACGGCCCCTCGCGTCGATCGATGTGCCCTCTCGACCGCCGGGCTACGGTGGGCCGTCCGCCGGCGCCCCCTTGTCGGGAGGCTCGGGCTCGCGGCGCTCCCTCTCGTCGTCGGGCAAGGCTCGCCGACCAGCGGCGAGACGCCGGCGGGCGCCCCGGAGGAAGCCTCGAGATCGTAGAGCATGCCGTCGACCGCCACGAGCGTGCTCATGCCATCTCCCGGCCGGTCCAGCGCACCCCGCGCCGGGCCTCGCGCTCGCGCACCTCGTCCTCCGGCCCGGGAACGACCAGCCCGGCCACCATCCGCTCCCAGCTCCGGCGCCCCCAGACCCAGCCGGTGAGCAGGGCCCACGCGCCTCCCAGGACGGTGAGCTGCACCGCCGCGTCGGCGGGGAGACGCGGCGTCGCGAACCGCTGCACCACCTCCAGCGCGAGGCACCCCGCCGCGGCCAGGAGCCCACCGGCTCGCCACATCGCGAAGCGGCGCCCGAGCCGCGAGGGGCCGAACCGCCCGAGGCTCACCACCGCCGCCGCCCCGCTCAGCGCCGCCGCCAGCGCCACCGCCGCCACCGCGACTGCATGGGCGAACGACTCCCCGTCCACCGACATGTCCAGCAGCAGCGCCAGTCCCGCGAGCAGCGCCGGGACCAGCGAGTCTCCCCGCTCCTTCCACCGTCGACCCATCGTCATCACCCGCCCCACGAAGGCGCCATCACCGGCCGGGCCGCTCCGGCCTCGAGCAGGTCCTCCCGCGACGCCACCCGTTCGGTCGCGCCCGCCAGCCCGAAGAGGACGAAGAGCTGGGGAGCGGCGAGCGAGCCGGTGAAGCAGTTGCAGAGCAGGAAGCCGGCCACGCTCGCTCCGATGCCCCGTGCCAGCCAGCCGATCTCCGGGTCCCCTCCGGCGCGGAACACCGCCCCGGTGGCGCTCCCGGCGAAGGTGAGGAAGAGGAAGAAGCCCACCCAGCCCAGCTCGCCCAGCGTGTCGAGGAAGATGTTGTGCGCCACCAGTGGGGTCTCCCGGACCTCGGGCGGCGCGTAGAGAGGCCAGGCATCGCGGAACGCGCCGCCGCCAACTCCACGCAGCGGACGGTCCAGGTTCGCCGTCGAGGCCACGTGCCAGGCGTTGACGCGGCCCAGGGCGGACTGGTCCCGCTCGAACTCCTCGAGCGTGTCGGTGCGCTCCCAGTAGGTCGCGGGCGCGAAGATCGCCACGCCCACCGCCAGCACCGCCGAGAGCACCAGCGCCTTGGTCCGCTGGGCCCGCTCCCGGAGGGCCCAGACCAGCCCCCCGAAGACGAGGCCCAGGAACCCGCCGCGGGAGAAGGTCAGGACGATGCAGGTGACCGCTAGCAGCACCGAGGCCACGCACAGCAGGCGCACCCAGACGCCGGCACGAGGGCGGGCGATGAAGGCCACCGCGAGGGGGACGGTCATCGCCAGGTACTCCGCGAGGTAGTTCGGGTCGCCGAAGACGCCGAGCCACAGCGTCCGGAACCCCTGGCTCAGCTCCTCGCCCGAGACGTACCGGAGGATGCCGCCGACGCTGGTGACCATGGAGCCGGCGACGAGGCAGAGGCAGAGGATTGCCAGCCGGCGCGGCGTGGTGGCGAGGTTCACGACCAGGAACCAGGTCACCGCGACCTTGACCACCATCACCAGCCACTCGTCGGTGACCCGCGGCGCCACGCTCCACAGGTGCGAGGCCGCGGCCCAGGCGAGGAACGCCACGAGGGCGAGGCCCCGCGTCCCGTCCCAGTGGAGCGGAACGCGGCGTCCGGCGTGCTCCAGCAGGAGGAGCCCCAGGGCACCGAAGCTCAGCGACAGCGCCAGCCGCAGCGGGACGAACGCCGGGATCCACTCCGCCGGCGCGGCGTAGATCTGCACGCAGAACGCCGCCAGGAGCAGGAACGCCCAGCGGTCACGCCTCCCCGCCAGCCTCCACGCCCCGGACTCCCCCTCCCCCTCCGGCGCACGGGTCCGCATGGCTCGGACGGGCGGGAGCAGCGGACGTGCCAGACGCACCCCCTTGGAATTCCTTGCCCACGCCGGGCGGCCGGGCAGCCATCGCTGTCGTTTCTACAGCCCCGACCAGGGGAGCGTCGTCCGGACCTCGTCGGGAAGCGGGCCGGTGAGCAACGCTCCACCGATCTGATCAGCCAGTCGCTCGAGGACCAGGCGGGCGAGCCGCCCCGCCTCCGCCCCGGCGGCCACGGCGCCGAACACGTGGGCGGCCCGAGCCACAGCAGCCGGGCGCACCGTGGGAGGTGGCCCGGGGTCGAGGAAGGCACGGCCGAGCTCGCGGGTCCGCGCGGCGGCGACCGGAGCGACCCGGGCCCGGCCGTCGAGCAGCGCGTGGGACACCGCCGCCGCGAGCACCGCGGGGGTCCCGCCGGCGGGCCATGCCGGACCCAGCCCGTCCAGGGCCGCGCGGGCCGGCTCCTCGCCGCCACCGAGGAGCGCCGCGAGGAGCGCCTGCTGCTGCTCGGCGCGATCGAGCTCGCCCTCGGCGTGCTGGATCTCCGCCATCGACCGGAACGGCACCGGTTCGGCGCCCTCCACCGGAAGCGCCCGCATCGGCCGGGCGCGCCGGAGGGCACCCACCGCCGCCGCCTGCTCGGGCCAGAGGAGCCACTGCCCGTCGATGCGGGAGAGAGGGCGCGACGCCAGCCGGTCCGCGCGGTGCCGCAGCCGGAGCGCGAGCGAGAATCCGGTCTGGAACACCTGTCGCAGCGGTGTCTCCCGGACCACCGCCGGCGCGCGACGCGGGTCGCCCCCGGCCAGGTACTCGAGGCCGAGCCCCAGGGTGTCCCGTGCCCGCTCGGCCGAGGCCCGGAACGCCTCCAGGTCTCCCGGGTCGGCGCCGTCGGCCACCAGCGCGGCGTTGAACACTCCCCGGAGCTCCTCGGCGGCGTTCTCCGCCTCCACCGCATCGAGTCCCTCCAGCGCCGCCTGCACGAAATCCACCGGGCGTCCCCCGCTCCGGACGAGCTCGGCGCCCGGCGCGGGCGAAGGTGCCGGCGGCAACCGGACCGCGGCGTAGAGGCTCGCGGCGGCCTCCGGGTCGGGGAAGCCGAGGTCTGCCAGCCGTGCCCAGCGGAAGCGCAGCGCCGCCTCCTCGAGCTCGCTGGGCATCTCCCAGCGGATGGCCTCGAGGAGGCGGCTGAAGGTGAGGGGGTCCTCGGCCATCAGGTCCAGGAGCAGCGCCCGGAGCGCGGCCTGCTCGGGGCCCTCGACCTTGATCTCCACCCGGTAGTGCCCGTCCGCCGAGTCGAGGCTGACGCCCTCCACCGGAGGGTCGGGTGTCTCCTCGAGGTCGTGCACCACGGTGAAGGCGCGGAGCATCGACTCGAGCAGCTCGAGGTCGAGGCCGTGCAACTTCCGCAGCAGCGCCTCGTGGTCGTCGCCGCGCGCGGCGCGGAGCCACTCCAGCAGCCCGTGCGGGTCGAGCGTGTCCCGCTTCCAGGCACCGAGGTCCACCAGCGCCTGGAACTGCTCGGGCGAGGCCAGCTCGACGAGCTCGGTGGCGTCGGCCAGACCGACCTCGGCGACGGTGGCGTAGAGCTGCTCGGGAGGAAGCGCCCGCACCAGGGCGGAGGCGTCCTTCGCCGCCAGGAGCGCGTCCAGGCGCGCGCGGGCGGGCAGCGCGGAGATGCGCTGGAGCGCCGCGGCCCGCTCCGAGGCCGCATCCCTTCCGTTTCCCGAGGAAGCCACGGTCGCTGTGGTGCCTTGCACAGCGAGTGGCGGCGGCGCAACCCCGGACTGCGCTCGGCGCCCGGCACCCGGGGGTGCCCGTGGACCGCCGCAGGGGCCGCTTCAGGTTACTGGAGTGGCGTCAGGCACTTCGAGGTGACGCTGAAGCCCAGCAGGTACGGCTGGGCGACGCCGTCCAGGGAGCTCATCTGGAACTCGAGCTGGATGAACTTGAACTGCGGCACGGGTCCGGGCGCAGCCTGCAGATCCGCGGGTGAGCTGGTGAACGGACCGTACTTCTGGGAGACCGTGAAGTCGGTGTTGTTCGAGCCGCGCACGTACAGCACCACCGCGGTGCTCGGCGGGGTGATGGCGTCCCAGGTCACCGTGTCCCACTGGGCGTAGCGCGAGCAGCCGGCGACGGTCTGGCGGAAGACGCCCTGGCTCTGGGTGATGTGGCGGAGCTGGTATCCGGTGAAGTCGGAGTAGGTGTAAAGCGCTCCGGCCTGGTTCGACGAGGTGGTCACCCCGCCGGTGTTCCGGTCGATCCGCATCACGTTGCCGGTGGAGTTGTTGACCCAGAGGTTCTTGTTCTGGTCGAGGCCGATGCCGATGCTGGTCTTGCTCCAGGTCGAGGTGGCGTCGACGAGCGGGGTGGGCGTGCCGCCGTCGAAGATCCGGACCCCGCCGTCGTCCACGCTGGCGCCCCAGACCAGCGCCGCCGAGCCGAGGTTGTTCCGGTCGCCGCTGAACCAGACGATGCCCTCGTCGTCCACGGTCACCCCGCGGCCCTGGCCGATGCGCGTCCCGCTCGGCGAGGTGAGCCCGCCGTAGTTGAAGACGTCCCAGGTGCCGGCGTCGATGGGTCCGCTGGTCGGCGGCGTGTAGCGGGTGGCGGTCGGTCCCGAGCCCCAGTTGGGGACCCAGACCCGGCCCTGCTTGTCCACCGCGATGCCGTACCCGCCCCGGGGGAAGCCCGAGGGCGGAGAGATGGCGTTGACCAGCAAGGTGGCGGTGTTGGCGTCGATGACCGCCACGGTGTTCTGCACCCGGTGCACGACCCAGAGTCGGTTCTTGCTGTCCACCGCCGAGCCGTACGGCTCGATGGAGGGCACGCCGATGTACATCCCGCCGCCGTCCGGGAGCTGCCCCACGTTGGTCCCGGCGGGGATGGCCTTGGGAACGCCGGTGAACGGATCGAGCCGCCACATCCGCCGGTCGATCCAGGTGCCCACCCACACGTCGCCCGGGCCGCCCTCGGGCGCCGCGGCGATGGAGATGGAGCCCTCGCCGAATCTCCCGGTGGGATTGTTGTCCCCCAGCTCCTGGGTGAAGAGCACGCACTCGTCGTAGAGCAGAGGGTTGTTGGGGTCGCTGGGGTTCAGGTACTCGTTCGGGGTGATGATCCCGTAGTTCGCGACGTCCGCCGGGTCGTCGACGCTCGTGTCGATCTTCCCGTTCCCGTTGCGGTCCACGCAGTTGAACGGGCTCCCCGCCACCTTGGTCACGCTGAAGTACTGCCCGGCATGGGAGGCGAAGTTCGCGACCCACATGTCGCCGTTCACGTCGATGGCGGTCCGGCTCGGGTCGTAGACGCTGGCCGACGAGCTGTTGTTCCTCCGGCCGCGCCCGTCGAGGGGGAAGACGCTGATGTACCGGCCCACCTCGTGGATCCCGCCGTCGGGGAGGAGGTTCTTGGTGTCGAACTTCGAGACCGTCCCCATCTTCCAGTTGGCAATCCAGGCGTAGTTGATCTCGATGTCCTGGCTGTTGAGGGTGATGCGCCCGAGCGGATCGACGGAGACGCCGTCGCCGCTGGTTCCCACGCCGCCGTCGAGGTTGAAGCCGCCGTCCGGCGGGAAGCCGATGGTCCCGCTGAATCCGCCGTCCACCACCGGCACGCAGACGATGACCTCGCAGGGGTTGGTGCCGTTCCCGCCCCCACCGTCCGGGCCCCCGTCGGGATTCCCGTTGCCGCCGCCGTCGGTGCCCGGAGGGGTGGTCACCACCGGGAACCGCGATACGTCGCCGCTGCACGTACAGCCGGAGGCGGCGGTGATCGCCGCGGCGACCATCAGGAAGGGCAACGCCCGGCGGGTCATCGGAGCGGTCTCCACGAGAGGCTGCACGGGCCTGTGCGCCCGGCGGGCACACCCTCGGCCTTCAGGCAGGGAATCATCGGGCGGGCTCCCCGGTCGGTCAACACTCGAGCACGCTCAGGACGTGGCCATCCAGAGCGACTCCCACACTTGAGGCACCCCCAGCTTGTCCGTTGCCGAGAAACCCAGGACGGTGTCACGCGGGACCGACAGGCGCTCGGCGATCGCGGCGAGTTGTGGCTTCCGGTGCGCCTTGCCGAGCCGGTCCAGCTTGGTCGCCGCGACCAGCACTTGCCGTCCCGCGTTGACGAGGTAGGCCAGTGTGCGGACGTCATCCTCGGTGGCCCCCACCTCCGCGTCGACGATCGCCACCACGCCGCGCAGCGACGTCCGTCGTTCGAGATAGGTGGTGATCATCCTCTCCCAGCTGGCGCGCTCCGCGTGGGACACCCGGGCGAATCCGTACCCTGGAAGGTCGGCGAGGCGGACCGTGCGGCGAAGTCCGTCCTTCTCCAGCACGGCGTCGAAGAAGTTGAGGGTGCGGGTGCGGCCCGGCGTGTTCGAGACCCGGACCAGCTTCCGGCGGCCGGTGAGCGCGTTGATCATCGACGACTTGCCCACGTTGCTCCGGCCGACGAAGGCGATCTCCGGTGCGTCGCCGGGCGGCCACCCCTTCTCCTCCACCGCGGTGGTGAGGAAGCGCGCGTCGAGGACGCGGATCACCGGTCGGCGCGGGGAGACGGCGAGGCGCCGCGCTTCTGCCGCTCCACGCTCCAGTGGTCCATGGCCTTCAGCTTCTCCGCGAACTGGAAGGGGCGGAGAGACGGCGAGCTCGGCTCGTGGCAGCTCCGGCACGACTTCTCCGACGGGTCCTGGAGCCCCACCAGCCGGGCCAGCTCCGGGTCCTTCATCACGTACGCGGGCGCGTAGTACTGGCCGCCGCCGTGGCAGGTCTCGCAGCTGATCGCGGTCATGGACTGGTCGGCGAGGTTGGGAGCGTGGCAGGTGGTACAGCGGGCCTCGCGCTGCTGCTCGGCGGTGAGGGACTCCATCGAGCGCGCGTGCTTGGAGGACCTCCAGGCCGCGTACGCGTCGGGGTGGCACCCCTTGCAGCTCTCGGGTCCGAGGAAGTCCGCGCCCGCGGCCATCGCGGAGCACAGCACGGCGAGCGCCAGCACCCAGCGGGTCGAGCGTGGGAGGGTCATCGAGCACCGGGCAGATACGGGATTGCCCTCCCCTCTGGCAAGCGGCAGGAGGTTGAGGGCCCCCGGCGGTCGGGGTAGACGGAAGGGATGCGCTGCACCGGCCCGAGGCGCACCCTGCTGGTCACGCTGCTCCTGGTCGCGGCGGTGGCCCGCGCCAAGGCATGGAACGGCATCGAACCCGGCGTGTCGCGGCGAGACGACGTCGTGAAGCGCTTCGGGCCTCCGAGCAAGACGGTCACCGTCTCGGGCAAGGAGGTCCTCGCCTACACCGACTCGGCGGCGATGAAGGGGACCTCGCAGGCACAGTTCCGGGTGGACCCGTCCACCGGCGTGGTGGACCGCATCGACGTGTTTCCCGCCACCGCCATCGACCACGAGACGGTGGAGGCGACCTTCGGCCCGCCCTGCCCCAAGTCGGGGGCACCCCAGCCGGCGGCCTGTTTCCAGAAGAAGCTCACCGACGACTTCCGCACCTACTACCTCTACAGCCGCATCGGGCTGGCGGTGTTCTTCGAGGAGAGCGAGGACCGGGTGCAATCCGTCGTCTACACCGCGCCCCGTCCGGCCCCCACCCCCGCGCCCGCGGCGACCGCCGCTCCGGCGGGATCGACCCCTCCTCGCTGATGCGGATGGTGGGGCTCACCGGTGGCATCGGCTCGGGCAAGAGCACCGTGACCGCCATGTTCCGCGAGCTCGGCGCCCAGGTCATCGACGCCGACCAGGTGGCCCGCGACGTCGCGGAGCCCGGCACGCCGGGGTTGGAGGAGGTGGCCCGCCGGTTCCCCGGAGTCCTGGACCCGAGCGGACATCTGGACCGGGCGGCGCTCGGGCGGCGCGTGTTCGCCGACCCTGGCGAGCGGCGAGCACTGGAGGGCATCCTCCACCCGCGTATCCGCGAGGAGGTGGCGCGGAGGACCGAGGCGCTCGCCCGCGCCGGGGTGACGGTGGTGCTCTACGACGCGGAGCTGCTCATCGAGAACGGGCTCCACCGGGGAATGGACGGGGTGATCCTCGTCTCCGCGCCGGAGGCGGTCCAGCGGGCCCGCCTCGCGGCGCGTGACGGCCTGGACGACGCCGCCATCACCGCCCGGCTCGCGGCGCAGCTGCCACTGGCCGACAAGCGGGCGCACGCCACCTGGGTGGTGGACAACGGTGGCTCGCTCGACGAAACGCGGGCCCAGGTCCGTCGAATCTGGGAGGAGATTCGCGGGAGCGGATAAGGTCCTCCGCCCATGTCCCCGAGCGACGGCGCCACGCTGGTCACCGGCTACCCGGGCTTCATCGGGAAGCGGCTGGTGGAGCACCTCGCGCAGCAGGGACGGGGCGGGGTGTACGCCCTGGTGCAGCCCCGCTTCCTGGACGAGGCGCGGGGCCTCGCCGCGCGGGTGCCCGGCGCTCCGGTCGAGGTGCTGTCCGGCGACGTGACCGACCTGCACCTCGGTCTCTCCGGCGAGGAGGTGGAGCGCGTCGCGGCGAGCGTGACCCGCATCTTCCACCTCGCCGCGCTGAACCAGCTCACCATCTCCCGGGAGGAGGCCTTCCGCACCAACGTGGAGGGCACGCGCAACGTGCTGGAGCTCGCTCGGGAGTGCCGGCGCCTGGAGCGGCTGGTGCACTTCAGCACCTGCCACGTGGCCGGCGCGCGCGAGGGGGTCATCTCCGAGGACGAGCTGGACCGGGGCCAGGAGTTCCGCAACGCCTGGGAGGAGAGCAAGTTCCACGCGGAGAAGGCGGTGGTGCGGGCGATGGACGCGCTGCCCGTCACGATCGTCCGGCCCTCCACCGTGGTCGGGGATTCGCGGACCGGGGAGATCGACCGCTTCGAGGGGCCCTACGCGCTGGGCATTCTCCTGGTGGCGAGCCCGCTGGTGGTCCCTCTCCCCCTTCCCGGCAACGGCATCGCGCCGCTGAACGTGGTCCCGGTGGACTTCGTGGTGCAGGCCACGGTCCGGCTCGCCTCCGACCCGCGGGCGAAGGGCCGGACCTTCCACCTGGTGGATCCGAGCCCGATGAGCGTGGCCCGGGTCTACGAGCTCATCGCCGAGCGCGCCAACCGCCGCATCCCCAAGCTCACCTTCCCCGCGCGCGCGGCCGAGGCGGTGCTGCGGCTACCCCTCCTCGAGCGGGTGACCCGCCCCCAGCGCGCGGCGCTGGGCTACATCAACCAGCTGGCCTGGTTCACCAGCGCCAACACCCTCGAGCTGCTGGAGGGCACCGGCATCCGCTGCCCGCGGCTGTCGACCTACCTGGACACTCTCATCGCCTACGTGCGCGAGGACTACGCGCGCCGGCAGGCTGCCGAGGCAGAGACGCTGGTCGAGGACCCTCTGGACGAGGGCGCGAAGGCGAACGCGTGAGCATCCAGGCCGGGCAGACCTTCTCGCTGGTTCGCGAGTGCGACCGCTACCGCTCGCTCTACTACGCGGGGGCGAGCGGGGACTTCAATCCCATCCACATCGACCCGGAGGTGGGCCAGGCGGCGGGGCTGGGCGGGGTCATCCTCCAGGGGCTCTGCACGCTCGCCTGGGGCGTGGACGCCTTCGCCCGATTCCTGGGGGACCCGGGGCTGGTGACCGGCCTGAAGGCGCGCTTCAGCAGACCGGTGCGTCCGGAGGACACGGTGCGCTTCGAGGGCACCGTCTCCGAGGTCTCGGCCGGCGTGGTGACGGCGGCCGTCGTGGCACGGAACCAGTCCGGCGACGAGGTGCTGAAGAACGTGGTGGTCGAGGGCCGGGAGCGACCGCCCGAGCGGCGCGGTACGACGACGGTGCCGGGGATGACCGCGGAGGTGGCCCAGGCGGCCGAGGTTCTCCGGATGTCGCGTTCGGAGCTGCTGGAGGAGGCGCGGCTGCCGCCCGCGTCAGGGACGGTGCCCGGACCCAGCGGCGGAGGCACGGGTCCGGCGCGCGGTCCGGGGCGCGCCGCGGTTGGCCGGAGCTGGGGGCCGTTCCGCTACGTGATGGGGGCCGAGAAGATGCGCGAGTACGCCGTCGCCATTTCCGGCGGACAGCCCTCGTACGCATCGACCGGGCTGCCGGAGGACCTCCATCCCGTGCTCCACGACGAGGAGGCCGGAGCGCGCTCTCCCTGGGGCTCGATGATCGCCTTCCCGATGTTCGCGGTGCTGTTCTCCATCACCCCCGCGCAGGCGGCGCTGCTCGACCCGGCGATGGAGGTGGACGTGTTCCGCGTGCTCCACGGCGAGCAGGAGTTCGAGTTCCGCGAGGTGCTCCGGCCCGGGGACGTGCTCCTCACCACCGGGACCCTGGAGTCGCATTCCACGCGGGGGAACAACGAGCTCTTCGTCATCAGGACCGACTCGGTGAACCAGCACGGGCGCATCGCCGTGCGCGGGCGGTTCACCGCCTTCGTTCGCGGCTGAGGGACACCGCGCCTCCAGGCCCGGGGACCGATGCATCGTTCAGGGCCGGAGGCCTCGGACGATGAAGAGCGTGTCGAGGTTTCGGGCGAACTCGAAGGCAACGGTCTTCTCGTTCCTGGACAGGACGACGTCCTGGAGCGGACCCGCGCCGGCCGGATCGGCGGGGCCGACGCTCCGTTCCTCCAGCACCGCCCCGGTCCGCGGTTCGACGCGGAGCAGGCGAGTCCGACCGCCAGCGGTCGGTGCTGCTTCGGTGATCCACAACCCTCCCCGGGGTGACCAGCCGCGGGGCACGGGGTCCTTCGATTGACGTGGCAGCACCTCGGTCGTCCCGCGCTCCAGTGAAATGACGACCACCCGGTGCTGGTCATCGAGCGCGGCAGCCCAGCGGCCGTCCGGCGAGAGCTGCAGGTACCCGAACGGGCTCAATGGGACGTCGCTGACCCTCGCTGGCGGCGAGCCGTCCTCGGCGAGTCGATAGAGATGCGCCGGTCCCTTCGCAGGATCTCGGGCGATCCCCAGCAAGGCCCTTCCATCCCCGGTCCAGCGCGCGGCGCGAAGCACCATCTCCATGCCGTGGAGCGGGATCGCCCGAGGCTGCCCCGCTCCGGTGGGGAGTGCGGTCAGCTCGGTGCATCTGGCAGGGCAGCGGAGGGCCAGCGCCCAGCGCCCGTCGGGCGACAGATCCAGCGCGAATCCATCGCCGAGGATCTGCGCCGGAGACCCGTCGAGGGCCCGCAGCACGACCCACACCGGTTGCGAACCTTCGGCCTCGGCCGTGGTCTGCGAGGTCGAGAACAGGACCTTGCCATCCGCGGAGATCTCGGCCAGGGGATCGTTCCAGTCCGTCCAGGAGAGCACCGTTTCGCGTTCGCCAGTGCCGCTCGAAGAGACGATCTCCACCCGCGCCAGCTGGGTGCTGATCAGCACTCGACCGTCGGGTGCAATGTCGTGGAGCTTCAGCTCGGAGAGGCTCCGGTGGAATTCCCGGCTTCGTCCGTCGGCCAGGCTCACGGCGGAGAGCGTGTCCGGGCGATTGGTGCCTCCGCTGAACCACAGCTCACCACCGTCGGGGGTCCAGGCCAGCCCGGTGAGCACCGGCCACCGCCTGGAGAGGGTCCGTGTCCGTCCCTCGAGATCCACGACGAGAACCTCCGCCATCGTGTCCTCGGCCTGCGGATGATGGAGAAAGGCGATCCGATCCCCCGAGGGAGAGAACCTGGGGTGGGAAATCCCCCCCTCGGTCCGGAACAAGGTTCGGCCCGGCGGCGACTCGAGCACCTCTTTTCCACCCACCGCCCGCGCCACGACGAGCTCACCACGGGGTGACCAGTCGGCGAACTTGCTGTTCTCGGTGAGCTCGCGGGGTACCCCGCCGACGGATGGGACCCGGGCCAGGGTCCCCCTGGGGAACTGTCCGAACGGCTCGCTCTGCCGGGTGAGCACGGCCAGCTCGCCCGTGGACGATGCTGCGAGGAGCCTGACGCTCGGGAGTCCGAGCGGCTGAGCGATCGGGCTTCCCGAAGGCCGGATGAAGACTTCCTCCGGAAGCCCCTCGAAGGCGGCACTGAAGACCACTCTCCCGTCAGGAAGGAAGCGGGCGCCGTGGATGGTTCCCAGGCGGAAGGTCACCGGCTCCATTCCAGGAAGGAGGGACGAAGTCCCTGGCGCGGGTCGAGCGTGCATGCCGGCGGCGAATGCTCCCGCCACGACCAGCGCCCCGGCCGCAAGCGCCCCGACGATCCACCGTGCCGGACGCCGGCGCCTGCGTGGCTCGAGCGGGGGCTGGCTGGCCGACCCCATCGGGGTCCTGAGCACCTCCAGCGCGAAGGCAAGGTCGCTCGCGGACTGGAACCGTCTCGCCGGCTCCTTCTGCAGGCAGTGCTGGACCACCTGCGCGACGGCGGGCGGCACGTCGGGTGGGAGGGGCTCGGGATCCGCGTGGAGAATGCCGTATCCGCTCTCCACCGGCGTTGCCCCGGGAAAGGCGCGGTGGCCGCAGAGCATCTCGTACAGAACGGCGCCGAGGCTGAAGATGTCGGTGCGCGCATCGAGCGGCTCGCCCCGGACCTGCTCGGGTGACATGTAGCCCGGCGTTCCGAGAACCGCCCCGGTGGCGGTGGCGCCGCCGGTCGGGGTGACCGTGTCCTCCATCAAGTCGTGGTGCCCCACCGGGGCGACGACCGCGGCCGTGAGCTTGGCGATGCCGAAGTCCAGCAGCTTCACCTTGCCGTCTGCGGTGAGGAAGACGTTGTCCGGCTTCACGTCCCGGTGGATGACCCCGCGCGCGTGGGCGGCAGCGAGGCCAGCGGCCATCTGGGATGCCCAGTCCAGCGCGGTGCCGAGGCGAGGCCGGCCACGGGCGAGGCGGTGGCGCAGCGACTCTCCCTCGAGCAGCTCGGTGACGAAGTAGGGCGTGCCCTCGTGTTCGCCGAAGTCGTAGACCGAGACGAGGTTGGGATGATTCAGCGAGCCCGCAAGGCGCGCCTCCTGCTCGAAGCGGCGCACCAGCTCGGAGTCGCCGGAAAGCACCTCGTTGACGACCTTGAGCGCGATCTCGCGGCCGAGGCGGCTGTCGCGCGCTCGGTAGACCTCGGCCATCCCGCCGGCCCCCAGGGGCGCCAGCACCTCGTAGGGTCCGACCCAGAGTCCAGGACGGAGGCGCACGGCCGCCAGACTACTGCCGACCTCGAGGTCGCGGCTCAGCTCACGATGACCCGCTGGTCCAGGAGCTGGGCCAGGATGCGGGCCGTGTCCAGCCGCGACATGCCGGAGACGGAGAAGAGGTCCTCGAAGCTCAGCGTCCCGTCGATCTGCGCGAGCATGAAGCCGGCGCGGTGGTCGAGGTTGAGCCAGATGACCTCGTCCTCCTTGAGCCGCACCCGGGGGACGGCGCTGAGCTTGCCGATCTTCGACTCGTAGATGGTCTGGAGCTTGGTCTCGCTGCGGGCCAGCGCTTCGGTCAGGCCGGTCAGCTCCGGGTAGAAGCTCTGGGCCTGGAGGAGCAGCTCCCGCGCTCCGCTGTGGTCGTCCAGGTTCTGCAGCTCTCGCGCGCGCTCGAACAACCGCACCGCCTCCGAGCGCGGGTCGCGGGGGGCCGGGAGCGGCGTGAGCCCGGACACGGTGCGGGGCTCGGCCAGCAGCTCGAGCGCGGCCGCCGGCTCCTCGGGGGCGAGCAGCGTCGGTCCATCCCCCTCTCCGCCCCAGGCGTCGCTGGGGAGCTCGATGCGCGCCGACGGGGACGGAAAGGACGGTGGCGGCGGCGCGGCGGCGGGCGATCCCCGGGGCGGGGAGAAGGTGCTCCCCCTGCCGGACGGGAGTGGAACCGGCCCCGACGGCTTCGAGGGAGCGATGGCCGCCCCCGGCGGCGGGCTCGCGGGCATGGCCCACGGAAGCGGCTCGAGCGACGGGGACGGATCCGGCGAAGGGTGACCTGGACCGCCCTTCGCCGGGAGCGGCACGACGACGTGCGTCTCCAGGGTGGTCGCACCCCGGGGCGCGGGCCCCGGCGGATGCCAGGGGGGTGCCGGCGCGGGGGTCGTCCGGACGGGCGGCACGGCAGGAGGAAGCGGGACCGGTCCGGTGCTCCGGGGCGACTCGGGGTCCGGCGCCGGAACCTTGAAGGAGGTCGCTCGGGGCGCCGGGGCGGGCGTGCCGAAGGGAGGGAGCGGGATGGCCCCGGTCGTGGCGGGGCGCAGCGAGCCGGGAACGGGGCTGCCGGCTGCGGAGGCGGACGCCGCCGAGAAGGGATTCGGTCCCGTGTCCCGGGGCGGGCCGGTGACGACCGTCTGCTCCTGGAAGAGGGCGGGCGGCGGACCGGGGAGCGGGCTCAGGGCGCCGAGCTCCGGAGGGAGCGGGATGGCGCCGGTGGTCAGCGACGAGCCGGCGGCCGCGGGCGAGAGCAGCTCCGCCGGGGAGAGCACGGGGACGGGCTTCGGACCGGACCGGGCGAGCGGCGCCGGCGTGCTCTCCGACAGCTCGAGCCCGAAGTCGTCGCCGCTCTCCCCCAGGTCGTCCCCCTGGAAGTCCCCTTCTCGGGCGGCCTTCGCGGAGGCTCGGCCGTCGTTCGAGAGCGGAGAGGGTCCCCAGGGGATGGTGTGGCTCGGGCCGGGCGCCTCGGCGGAACCGGAGGCCGACGATGGACGGACGAAGAAGCGCGCGGTGTTGCCCATCCCGTCGGACGGCGGAGCGTTCCACCACTCCTCGGGAATGGAGGCCGGAGCCTCGTCCTGGAAGAGGCGGGGGAGCGGCACCGAGAAGAGATCGGTCCGGGTGACGGGGACGTCCCGGAGCTCCTCCGGCACCGCCTCCGATCCGGGGACCGAACGGCCCAGGAGCTCCCGGGCGCGGATGCTGTCCGGATCGAGCTTCAGCGCTTGCTCGAAGAGCCGGCGCGCTCCCTCGAGGTCACCGCTCATCTTGAGCCACAGGCCGGCCTCGACCAGCTGGTTCGCCCGTGCGCTCACTGCCTGGCTCCCAGCCGCTCGAGCACGCCCACGAACAGCACCCGGGTCCGCTCCAGCTGGTCCACCCAGTCGGTGAGCGCGCCGAGGTCCTCACCCTCCGCCGCTGCGCGCGCCGAGGCGATGACCTCCTCCGCCCGGCGGAGCGCCTCGCGACCGAACTCGCTGCTTCCGGTGAGCTGCCGCACCCGGGGTATGAGGGCCGCGACCTCCGCCGCCGCGCTGGTGAGCGCGCTTCGCTTCTGCTCGACCTCGGAGGAGATGCGCGCCTCGAGCATGCTGTCCGCCTGCTGCTCGAGGATGTTCTTGAGCTCCTCCGGGGTGAGGCCGCCCGAGGCGGTGACGGTGATCGATTGCTCGAGGCCGGTCTCCTTGTCCCGGGCCGACACCGAGACGATGCCCTCGGAGTTGATCTCGAAGGTGACCTCGATCTCCACGTCCCCCCGCGGCGCCAGTCGGAGACCAGAGAGGATGAACTCCCCGAGGAGCTCGTTCTGGTGGGCCAGCTCGCTCTCCCCCTGCAGGACCATGATCTTCACCGTGGTCTGCCCGTCGCGGCTGGTGTGGAACAGCTCCGTCACCGAGGTGGGGACGGTGGTGTTCTTGGGGATGAGCACCCGGTTGTAGCCACCGGCGATGGCCACTCCGAGGCTCTGGGGCGTGACGTCCAGGAGGAGCACCTGGTTGGACGGCTGCATCAGCGCGTCGGCCTGGAGGGCCGCACCGAGGGCCACCACCTCTTCCGGATGCACCCCCTTGGAGGGGTCCCGCTGGAAGTGACGGCGCACCGCCTTCTGCACCGCGGGCATCCGCGTCATCCCGCCGACCAGGACGATCTCCCGGAGTTCGTCGGGGTGCACGTCGGCTTCCCTGAGCACCTTGTCGGCGATCTCCACCGTGCGCTCCACCAGGTCCTGGGTCAGCTCCTCGAACCGGGCACGGGTGAGCGTGGCCTGGAGGTGGATCGCCGAGGTGCCGCCGGGCGGGGTGTAGAGGAAGGGGAGATTGATGTTGGTCTCGTTCAGCTCCGAGAGCTCGATCTTCGCCCGCTCCGCGGCGTCCTTGAGCCGCTGCAGCGCCATGCGCTCCTTGCGCAGGTCGACGCCGTGCTCCTTGGCGAAGTTCATCACCAGCATCTCGATGATCCGGTTGTCGAAGTCCTCTCCGCCCAGGTAGGTGTCGCCGCCGGTGGCCACCACGTCGAACACGCCCCGAGCCACCTCGAGCACGCTGACGTCGAGCGTGCCCCCGCCGAGGTCGAAGACGGCGATCTTCCCGGTGACCTGCTTGCCGAAGCCGTAGGCCAGCGCCGCCGCGGTGGGCTCGTTGACGATGCGGAGCACGTCCAGGCCGGCGATCCGCCCTGCGTCCTTGGTGGCCTGACGCTGACCGTCGTTGAAGTAGGCGGGAACGGTCACCACCGCCTTGCTCACCGATCGGCCGAGAGCCGCCTCGGCGTCGAGCTTGAGCTCGCGTAGCACCGCCGCGGAGATCTCCGGCAGCGAGACCGCCTTCTCCCCCATCTGCACTCGCACGTCGTCGTGCTCGCCGGCGACGATGCGGTAGGGGAGCGACTCGCGCGCGCGCCGCACCTGGTCCGAGCTGAACTTCCGGCCGATGAGCCGCTTGGCGGCGTAGACCGTGTTTTCTGGATTCGTGATCGCCTGGCGCTTGGCGAGCTGGCCCACCAGCCGCTTCCCGGCGTTGGTGATCGCCACGATCGACGGGGTCAGGTTCTGCCCGGTGCGGTTGGGGATGACGTGCGGCTGCCCGCCCTGGACGATGCCCACCACGCTGTTGGTGGTGCCGAGGTCGATACCGATGACGGGCTCTTGTTCTGCCATCTCCGGGGCTTAGCGTACCTGACGGAGCAGCGCCTTTGCCTCCGCGTTCCGGGGGTCCAGCTTCAGCGCCGCCTCGAGATGTCGGCGCGCCACCGAGCCCATCCCCATCCGGAGGCAAATCTCCGCCAGCACCAGCTGTGACGGGACGTGGTCAGTCCGGAGTGACACCGCGCGCTGGGCGAACCCCCGGGCCTCAGCCAGCGGGTGGCCGGCCTTGAGGAGCCAGCGGGCCGCCTCGTACGCGGCATCCGCGCGGGTGGGGTCGAGCTCGGAGGCGCGGCAGTAGGCCTTCGCCGCCCACTCCGCGTCTGCGGCCCGAGCGGCCTCGTTCCCCGATTGCATCTCGCCCTCGGCACGCTGGCTGGCCAGCTGCTGCTTGGCCTCTGCCTCCACCGCTGGCCCGCGCCCCTTCCCCGATTGGCCCCCGCCCAGCGCCCTGGCCTGGTCGAGCAGGTGAAGGGCCTTCTCCGGAGCGCTCCGGGCCTGCCGCTGGGCCTCCTCGACCAGCGCGCCGGCGCGGGCCTTCGAGGCGAGGTAGGGATGTCGGGCGAGGCGCGCCCGCCGCTCCTCGGCCCGCGGGTCCGCCTCGGGAGTGCTCCCCTTCGGGCTGGTCCGGGCCGTGGCCGGGCGGCGCGGGCCGGCGGGGCGCGGCGGCGGGGCGCGGCGCAGCGCCTGGGTGAGCGTCTCGTGGGCCTCGCTCAGGCGGTGGAAGATGCGCTCCAGGCGGGCGCGGTAGCTGCCCAGGTTCTTCCCGAAGTAGCGGTCGGGATGGAAGACGCGGCTGGCCTCGAAGTACGCGAGCTTCACCGCCTCGGCGGTCGCGCCCGGCTTGAGTCCGAGCACCGTCCAGTCGTCACGCTCGAGCTGCGCCTCGCGGGCGAGGATCTCCCGCTTGCGGTCCAGGTCGAGATCGACCGCTTCGGTGAGGGGGTCGTGGGTGCCGCTGGGCAAGAGCTTTGCTCCCCCACTGGACGAGAGCCCCTCGACGCTAGCGTCGGTATCGCGGGTGGTCAAACCTGCGACGGGGCTGGGGCGAGCGCGACCACGGACTCCTCCAGGATCCGCAGCCCCTCGTCCAGCTCCTCGCGGGTCACCACGTAAGGCGGGGCGAGCCGGACGGTGCGCTCGCCGGCGAGGTTGCAGAGCATCCCGCGCTCGCGGCAGCGAGTGACCGCCGGACCCGCGTCGAACGACAGCTCGATGCCGAGCAGCAGTCCCCGCCCGCGCACGTCCTTCACCAGGGACGGGTGCCGCGCCTGCATCTCGCGGCCTCGCCTGACGACGTGTTCGCCTTTTTCCAGGTTTGCGGAGAGCACCTGCGGGTCGCTGGCCAGGCGCACGGTGGCGATGGCCGCCGCGGCCGCCACCGGGTTGCCGCCGAAGGTGGAGCCGTGGGTGCCGGGCGAGAGCGCCTTCCCCGCCTCCTCGGTGCAGACCATCGCCCCGATGGGGAGCCCGTTGGCCAGGCCCTTCGCGAGGCTGAAGCCGTCGGGCCGGATGCCCTCGTGCTGGAAGGCGAACATCTTTCCGGTCCGCCCCATCCCGGTCTGCACCTCGTCCACGAGGAGCAGCACGCCGGTCTCGTCGGCGAGGGTGCGCAGCGCACGAAGAAATCCCTCCGGGGCGGTGCGCACCCCACCCTCGCCCTGCACCGGCTCGACTAGGATGGCGGCGGTCCTCTGGCCCACCGCCTTCCGCACCGCCCCGAGGTCTCCGTAGGGGACGTGCACCACGCCGGGCAGGAGCGGCTCGAAGCCCTTCTGGTACTTGGTCTGCCCGGTGGCGGTGACGGTGGCCAGGGTGCGGCCGTGGAAGCTGGTCTCGAAGCAGACGAACTCGAAGCGTCCCGGCTGCCCACGCGCGTGCTGCGCCTTGCGCGCGAGCTTGAGCAGCGCCTCGTTGGCCTCCGCGCCGGAGTTGCAGAAGAACGCCCGGTCGAGCCCGGAGAGCGAGGTCAGCAGCTCGGCGAGAGTGACCTGGGGCTCGGTGTAGAAGACGTTGGAGGTGTGCCACAGCCGCTCGAGCTGCGCCTTCGCCGCGGCGGTGATCTCCGGGTGGCAGTGGCCGAAGGGGAGCGTCGCGATGCCGCCCAGGAGGTCGAGGTAGACGTTGCCGTCCGCGTCCCAGACCCTGGTGCCCTGTCCGCGCTCGAGCACGATGGGCTGCTGCCGGTAGTTCTGGAGGAGGTGGGCGCGCGCGCGGTCCATCACCGCGCGGTTCCTGGACGGCAGCGGGCGCTCGACACCGGGGGTGGCGGTCAGCGGGATGGGCATGGGTCGCTTGTGTCAGAGAATATAGCGAGAGAGGTCCTCGTCCTCGACGACCTCCTTCAGCCTGGCCCGGACCACCGCCGCGTCGACGACCTCGTCCCGCGAGCGGCCAGGATCGCTGGCCTCGAAGGACACCGGGTCGAGCAGCCGCTCGAGGATGGTGTGCAGCCGACGGGCGCCGATGTCCTGGGTGCGCGAGTTCACCAGGGCGGCGATGCGCGCGACCTCCGCCACCGCGTCGTCCGTGAAGTGCAGCGACACGCCCTCGGTCTCGAGCAGAGCGGTGTACTGGCGGACGAGCGAGTTGCGCGGCTCGCGGAGGATGCGGACCAGGTCCTCCTGCCGCAGCGGCTCGAGCTCCACCCGGATGGGGAAGCGGCCCTGGAGCTCGGGGATCAGGTCCGCGGGCTTGCTGACGTGAAAGGCGCCGGCGGCGATGAACAGGACGTGGTCGGTCTTCACCGGGCCGTACTTGGTGGTGACGGTGCTTCCCTCGACGATGGGGAGGATGTCGCGCTGCACGCCCTCGCGGCTGACGTCCGGACCGCCGCCCCGGGCGGCGCCCTCGCGGCTGGCGATCTTGTCGATCTCGTCGATGAAGATGATCCCGGCCTGCTCGACTTTTTCGATCGCGCACTTGACGACCTTTTCCATGTCCACCAAGCCCTGAGCCTCTTCATGGGCGAGCGCATCCATGGCCTCCGGCACCTTCAGCTTGCGCCGCTTGATGCCCTTCGGGAAAAGCCCGCCGAGCATGTCCTTGAAATTGATCCCCATCTCCTCCATGCCGGCGTTCGAAAAGATCTCCACCATCGGCCCGCCGCCGCGATCCTGGATTTCCAAGTCGACGTAGCGCTGGTCGAGCTTGCCCTGGCGCAGGAGACTGCGCAGTTTTTCCCGGGTGGAGGGGGGCTCGGACGCGGCCGCGGTGACCAGCTCGATCTGGTTCTCGCCGGGCTCCGGGGCACGCCCGGCCTTGGGCAATAGCAGGTCCAGCATGCGCTCCTCGGCCATCAGGCGGGCCTTTTCCTGCACGGCCTCGTGCGCGCGGGCCTTGTCGAGCGTGATGGTCATCTCGAGCAGCTCCCGCACCATCGATTCGACATCCCGGCCGACGTAGCCCACCTCGGTGAACTTGGAGGCCTCCACCTTGTGAAAGGGAGACTCCGTGAGCATCGACAGCCGGCGGGCGATTTCGGTCTTGCCGACCCCGGTCGGCCCGATCAGGATGATGTTCTTGGGCGCAATTTCATTGCGCAGCTCGACCGGCACCTGCTGCCGCCGCCAGCGGTTGCGCAGGGCCACGGCCACCGCCCGCTTGGCGGCGCGCTGGCCGACGATGTAACGGTCCAGCTCCTCGACGATGGCCCGGGGGGTCAGGTCGCGGGCCGGCCGCAGGCCGGGGGACGCCGCGGGGGCGGAACTG